>JAIROW010000191.1 GCA_031257315.1 Prevotellaceae bacterium | reverse complement strand
GTTCTGGCTTTCAGCCAGTTTTTTGGGATTATGTTTGTCCGTATGTCAAACGACATACGGTTATGAAAATACTGGCTGAAAGCCAGTATATACTCAAATAAATTTACATAAACTCTATTATGTGCGTCCATACAATTTTACCGACATTTTCTGCCTGCCGAAAATCATTTTGCAGTTTCGCAAATAATGCCTATCTTTGCGACGTGATTAATTAAATAAAATTATATCAGTCATAATATTATGCAATCATTTCAAACGGATATATTCAGCAGTTCCGGCGCACAGGCGAAGGGACTGACAGTTTACCGCGCATCGGCGGGTTCGGGAAAAACATATACGCTTACGCTTGAATATCTGAAAAAAGCGCTGTCAAGTCCGGCAAATCCTTACCGGTTTGGCGAAATACTGGCGGTTACGTTTACAAACAAAGCTACCGACGAAATGAAACAGCGTATCATCGGAGCGCTCAACAGCCTTGTTGACGGCGGCGAACCCGATATGGCAAGGGAAATATGCAGAGAATTGAATATAAACGGCGAGGCGTTGCGTATCCGCGCGGCAAAGGTCAGGAAAGCCATCTTGCACAATTATTCGCGGTTTTCGATATCGACCATCGACGGCTTTTTCCAGAAAATTATACATGCGTTTGTGCGCGAAGCAGGTTTGCGTCCGGGCTTCCGGCTCGAACTGGATCATGATAGAGTAATGAACGAGGCGGTTGACAGAATGATGACCGGACTGCATCTGAACAAATTTCTGTACGGACAGCTGTTCCGCGTAATTGAGGGACAGATGGAGCTGGGGCGAAACTGGGACGTGAGAAAAACGCTGACAGACAGGGGCGGCGAGGTGTTGAAAGAACGCTTCCGCAGCTTTGAACCCGAATTTCACAAAAAAATCTGCGACGCCGGTTTTATGGCTCAATATGCAGCCAAAATTGATGAAATCATCGACTGTTTCGACGAACAGATGTTGAAGTACGCATTGCAGGCTCAAAAAGTTATAGCCGACAACAGCCTTACGGTAGCGTCGTTCCGGTACGGTAAGGGAGGCGCTGCAAATTATTTCTACAAGACGGCAAACGGCAAATACAGCAACGAAGAATACGAGCCGGGAAAACGTGTACTTGACATACTCGAAACAGGAGAATGGTTTGACAAAAAAAATAAGAACAATCCGCAGCATGTCGCAGACAGTCTGTCGTCGATACTCGGAAACATGCTGACGCTGTACAATGCTGAATACAGCCGTTACTGCACGGCGCTTTGTATAAAAAAAATGCTGCATACGCTGATATTCATGGCAGAAATCGAGGCAAAAATCCGTGAAACTGGCGGCGACGAAAACATTATGCTTATCAGCGAAACAACCGGTTTGCTCGGCGCTCTCATCGGCGAAAGCGACGCTCCATTTGTTTACGAAAAGGCTGGTTCTCGATACAGTATTTTTATGATAGACGAATTTCAGGATACATCAGAAGCGCAGTGGCACAATTTCAGACCGCTGCTCAAAAACAGTCTCGCCGAAAACTCCGATTCGCTTGTTGTAGGCGACATAAAGCAGTCGATTTACCGGTGGCGAAACGGCGACTGGCGCATACTCGCCAAAAAGATACACGACGACTTCCGCTCGTTCAATATCAGTGAAAAGACGCTCGGAACAAACTGGCGCAGTTTTCCGGCAGTTATATGGTTCAACAACGCGCTGTTTGCATCGCTGCCAGCATTTGTTGAAAACCTGTTTGCTTCGTCGGCAGATTTCCCCGAAACAGCGTCAACCATAAGCCTCGCATACGGAAACACGGAGCAGGACGTATCGCCAAAAAACATGAACAAATGCGGATACGTATGCGTATCGGAAACGCGGGACACGGACGGACAGAAAGCCGTCGAAAAAATACTCGACAGGCTGCCCCTGCTTGTAGCCGAAATTCAGGACCGCGGCTACCGCGCCGGCGACATAGCGATACTCGTGCGCAAAGGCGTCGAAGGACAGCGTGTAAGCGACTGTCTGCTAAACTACAAAGAAACGTCGGGCGACACGGAACACTGTTTCGACATTCTGTCTCAGGATTCGCTGTATCTTAACGCTTCCGACGATGTAAACTTCATTATGGCAACCCTCCGCGCTGTCGTAAGTCAGGACGACAGAATAAACAATGCAGCAATAAACCGCTACCTGAGCAATGGAACAAACTTCAGCGGAGAACTTGACGATACGGTCAGAACATTTTTTGCAGGACTGAAATCACTGTCGCTGCCAGAAATATTTGAACAGATAACGGCAAAATTTGTAACCGTCAACAGCAACATACATTACATACAGGAACTGCACGACCTGATTCTTTCGTTTTCAAACGGCGAAATATCCGACATATCGGCATTTATCGAATACTGGGACGGACGCGGCGACAAGCAGAAACTCTCGGCTGTCGAAGCTGCCGACGCAATCAACATACAGACCATACACAAGGCAAAGGGACTTGAATATCCGGTCGTTATCATACCGTTCTGCAACTGGGAAATGAAGCCTGACGGCGACACTGTCTGGGTCAGCCCGAAAGAGTATCCGTTCTCGATGCTCGAACATGTACCTGTACCGTATGGCAACATTATGAAAAACAGCCTGTTTGGCGGAGAATACAGCTACGAAACAGTGCAGTCTCTGGTCGATAACCTTAATCTTATGTATGTAGCCTTTACAAGGGCGCGTGAAGAGCTGCACATAATGCTTCCGCTGCCAAAAATTCCAAAAAGCGACAGTTCAAAATCCGACCCTCTTTCAAACGCGGCAAAGGTACTGTCGCAATTTCTGGCTGACAGTTCTCAGTTTCCGGTTGACCGTTTCCGATTAACCGCGATTAACAGCAGTGATGACAGTTGTACGATTTACACTGTCGGAGAGAAATGTCAGCGGCATGCAGAGACGCGCGGCGGTGTGTCGCCGCATGCAAACTCCGGTTTGCGGATAGATAAATACGTATCGTCGCCGTTCAAAAAACGTCTGAGATTGAAATACGACGCGGCAGACTGTTTTCAATCGACAGGCATACCGTCGTCCAAGCCTCAAAAATACGGCGTACTGATGCACAGAGTCTTTTCGCGCATCAATTCGGTAAAAGACGTTTCCGCAGCAATCGCCTCGATAGAAGATGAAGGATATATCGCCCGAAAAGACATTCCCGAACTGAAAGCGCATATCGAAAAAGCGCTGGCGTATGCCGGAGAATGGTTTGCCGACAACGGCAAATACACAGTAATAACCGAGCGATTCATTCTGTTGCCACTGTCGATGAACCTTGGCGCAAGTCGCAAACCCGACCGCGTAATGTCTTTTCCTGACGAAACCATTGTAATTGATTATAAATTCGGCAGCCGCAAAGAAGAATCGCACCGCGCACAGACAGCAATGTACATCAACCTGCTGAAAAAGATGAACTACCCCAATGTTAAGGGCTATATCTGGTATGTAGATTTGATGGAAACGGTAGCGATTTTGTAGAAACGCTATTGTAATATAATCATTAGAGTTTATGTAAATTTGCCGTCGCATTTTGTATAGACGCGATTAATCGCATCTATACTGCTGATTCTAAGCCTGTTTATACAAAAATAAATTTACATAAACTCTATTTAATATATTTTCACTATAATGTTTTAAACTGGTATAAATAAGACATTTAAAAGTTAAAACATTAAATTATTTTTTTTAATTGATAATTGACAATTAACCTTCTTTCGAGGTGAAATTCAATCAATTCGAGACATTATCAATTATCAATTGTCAATTGTCAATTGTTTTTATATTCCAAGTTCCTTTTCAATATTTTTGAGTTCAGAATTAAACGTTTTGTTTGTATCTGACAGATTTCTAACCGTTTTATCGGCATGGATTACCGTCGTATGGTCTTTCCGCAGTTGCGAACCAATTACGGCAAGCGAATGATTGGTATATTTTTTACAAAGATACATGACAACCTGCCGCGCCTGTACGATTTCTCTTTTTCTTGTACCCGACAAAATCTGTTCGGGCGACAGATGGTAAAAATCGCATACAGTTTTCATAATATCCTTAACAGCAAGTTCCTTTTTCCGGGTAACTATGTGGTCAAGCATTTCTGCTGCAAGTTCGACGGTTATTTCTTTTTTTCTGATTGTTGACTGGGCAAGCAGCGAAATCAGCGAACCTTCAAGTTCTCTGATATTTGTAGTAACTTTCGACGCAATATATTCTATCACCCTGTTGTCGGAAATAAACATTCCGTCGTTGTATATTTTCTGTTTCAAGATGCGTACACGGGTTTCCATGTCGGGTTTTTTCATTTCTATCGACAAACCGCATTTGAAACGCGAAACCATACGCTCTTCGATACCCTGCAATTCAACCGGAGGTTTGTCAGAAGTCAAAATAATCTGTTTTCCAGCAAGATGCAGATGGTTAAATATATGAAAAAATGTATTTTGAGTTTTATTTTTACCTGCAAGTTCGTGAATATCGTCAATAATAAGCACGTCAATCATCTGATAGAAATTCAGAAAATTATTTCTGTCGTTTCTGACGGTGGCATCGGTATATTGACTTTCAAATTTGTTTGCTTCGACATACAGGACAACCTTGTCGGCATGTTTTTCCATTGTTTCGATACCGATGGCATGTGCCAGATGCGTTTTTCCCAAACCTGAACCGCCCCATATAAACAGCGGGTTGAAGGGAGTACCACCCGGAGTTTTTGCTATTTCCAACCCTACGGAACGTCCCAGCGCATTACATTCTCCTTCTATAAAGTTTGAGAAATTTTTATTTTTGTTCAGTCTCGGGTCAATTTCCAGTTTTTTGAGACCGGGATACGCAAAAGGGTTGATTATCCTGTTTTCGTTTGACATGTTAGGATATGCAACGTCCCTGTTTTTCAACTCGGAACGGTTTTGCGCCGGCATTCTTACTGGAACTCCTTCTCTTGTAACTTTAATGCTGTATTCGAGTTTTGCTGTCGGTCCAAGCTCTTTATGCAGAGTTTTCCGAAGCAGGTCAATATAATGTTCTTCAAGATATTCGTAAAAAAAAGTCGACGGTACTTCTATCGTAAGAACGTTTTCATTCAAACGCAAAGGTACAATCGGAGCAAACCATACACGGTATGTTTCGTTCGACACATTGTCTTTGAATACTTTGAGACAATTATTCCAAATTTGTTTATATAATTCTACTGCAGTCATAATGTCTAACTTTTGCGTACAAAGTTGCGGGATTTTTTTTTTCAAAAAAAACGGAATTTGCTTGTTTTTTTGAATAAAACCGTATTGTATTTATTTTCAAAAAAAACGGAATACAAAAATACTTAACTGTCGAATAATCAGTACACTTAGCACTTAAATCGCTTATTATCAAATGTTTACATGAAGTAAATATTCGACAAAAATTTCACATTCATTAATAACAGGATAAAATTAATTTACTGTAATCAGTAGAGTTTATGTAAGTTTGCTGTCGCAACAACCGGTTTATGCCAGTTTGATACTTTCAAACATCATTTTGCAATATACATAAACTTTATTATTACCCCGTTAAAATTTTTTAATATGACAGTATTTTCATTAACACAGACCGTTCAATACTGAAAACAAATCGGAAATTGAATAATTCATACTTCATTTTTAAAACCGACATATTCAATTTCCGATTGATTTAATCAATTATGTTTAATACTGAATTTTTTTTGCTGACAATTATTTTTTCTTTAATTTTTTCTCAAGCTCTTTTTGTTTCTTTTCAAGAGCCTTTTGTTTGGCTAATTCCTTTTTTTCCTGCTCTTTCAGTTTTTTTGCGGCAGCTTTTTGTTTTTCCTTTTCCTTTTTATCAGCAGCTTTTTGTTTTTCGGCTTCTTTCTTTGCATTTTGTTTAGCCTTTTCTTCTGCTTTTTTGGCAGCAATTTTTGCTTTCAGTTCCTCTTTTTCAATTTTTGCTTTGTCGGCGTTCATTATCCGTTCGGCTTCTTTTTTAGCTTTCAGTTCGTCTGCCGCCTTTTTGGTCATAAAGGTATTGTTTTGCGAAATATACCTGCTTATTTCGGACATATCTTTGCTGGCATAGAGTTTTTGATATTCCGAATATTCTTCCGGCGAAAGAGCTACTTTAAGCATGTCATTGCGTTCCTGATTTATGTAGGTGATAAGTTTTGCATAATCAGGCGTTCCAAGTTCCAGGTCGGCAATGCGTTTGTCCGTTTGTGAAAACACGTTGTAAACAGACTTTTTTTTGTCATCTCCCAGCTTTAAACGTGTCGCTACTGTCGCCGCTTTTTCAGCAGCCAGATCTTTTTCTGTTTTCGGCGTTTGTGCATTTGATAATAAGGCGAAGCCTAAAAAACTAAAAATCAACAATTTAACTCTCATATTACTATATTTTTACAGTTAAAAATTTATATTAATTACAGTACAAAGTTAGTACTATTTTTTGTTATGTACATTAATTTTTGAAAAATTAACTTATTTTTAACATTTTTTTGAAAACCAATTGTGTTTTTTTTTGTTTTTATGACTTGTTAATCTGACTGATATTTTTCCTAATACCATGTTTTACAAATCGTTATACACTAACACCTTGCAGACTGCAACAGTTGATTAGCTGCCGGAAACGGCGTACATACATATTTTTATCCTGATTGATGTACAATAATTTACCCTGATATTATCGAAAATACATAATATTTAATAATAGTCTATTTTTCTGACGGTAATTATTTCTGGAATATTATCGACAATTGTGGCTCTCTGCGTCCAGTTGTTAAATTTGTCGTATTTATACATGTATTTGTATTCCTCAATAAGTTCTTCGTCTGCCGAATACGAGGCGTATAATGTTTCGTTGCCAAATTCGTCGTATTCATATACCGAATATTGTACGGGATTGCTGTTTTCGTCGTAAAGTTTCGACAGTATTATGTGTCCGGCGCTGTCGTATTTGCCTGTCCATTTTTCAAATTCCTTAGCTTTTATTATGCTGACCGACGATACAGGCAAACCGTTTTCGAGCGTTATTCTTTTTTCAAAAACAGCTTTACCGTAGTCGGAGGCTACTGTTTCCGTAACGCTGTTTTTGTCGATATAATTCACTGAAACTGTTTCAAACAGCTGGTTTTCAGAATCATAAAAATCGCGCCGGCGCTCTCTGTTTTTGGAATCGTATTCAAAAACCTGTCGATAAGAAAGTTCGTCCGATATGTATCCGATTTTGTTTTCGAGCAAAATATTTTTATATTCAAATATTTCTTTGAAATATATATACATTATAGAATCGCGCATTGTACATTCTGTAATATTGCCGTTGCGATTAAACCACAACTCTGTTTCAAACGAATTAAAAGTATTTTCTTCCGATGATTCCAGAAATGAAGGTAAATAAATTGTCTGTTTACCTTTTTTTATAGAATCGTCAGAAATAACGGTTTCATAGTAAGTTTCCACAATATTTTTCACATTTGCTTTAAGTCTCAGTTTTTCGTAATCTGTTTTCACAGCAGTGTCGTGCCTGCCGCACATAACAAGCGTTATACAAAACAGGCACGGAATAACAGACTTTAATTTTTTATTAATCATATTTGTAATATTTTAGTCCAATTAAATATCAATACAAAGGTATAAATTATTTTCAAACGACAGTTTTCAACCTTTTTCAGTTGTCTGCATCAGATACGAATTTATTATGTTCCTTATTAACAGAGCATTGGTAACAACTCCTACGCCTCCGGGTACAGGAGTTATTTTGGCAACCCTGTCTTTAACGTCGTCGAAACATGCGTCGCCAACAAGTTTACCGTCAACGTAATTTGTACCGACGTCAATAATGATGGAATTTTTATTTACTGCGTCTATTTTTAAAAATCCGGCTACACCAACTGCAAGTACAATAATGTCAGAATTTTTCAATTCCTGTTCAATGTTTTGCGTTTTGGAATGACAGACCGTAACTGTGGCGTTTTTATTTAAAAGCAATACGGACAGCGGTTTGCCCACAATATTGCTTCTGCCTGCAATCGCAATTTTTTTGCCTTCTGTCGTAATATTGTAATAATCAATTATTTCGACAACTGCCTGCGCCGTGCATGGAATCATGCAGGGTTCGCCTTTGAACAGCCGTCCGAGCGAATTTGCTGTAACGCCCTCAACGTCTTTAACAAAAGGAACAGTGTCGATACATGTTGCCAGTTCTTTCGGCAGCGGCTGCTGAATCATTATGGCGCTGACGTCGTTGTTGTTTACCGATTCTGCAAGTTTTGCGCGAAAACTGTCGCTGTCGTCAAAAACAAGATGATTGAATTTTATGCCGAATTTGTCGCAATTTTTTCCTATACGTTTCACGTATGCAGAGCCTGACAAATCGTTTCCAAACTGAAAAACATGAATATGCGGATTTTTTCCTTTCGATTGATTGATTTTTTTTATCGTTTCAAAACACTCAGCTTCAATTTTTGAAGCCACAACATTGCCATACAGTAATTCCATTTAAATATTCAAATCTACGGTTTCTATTATTTTTCTTTTGAGATTTTCTCCTTCTGTCCGCAAAGAGAGGCATTTGTCCCTGACTGTTTTTCTGTATTCTTCGTCTTTCAGCGACCCGATATTGATTTTTATATTGGAAATAGACGAATTAAGCGCGGCGTCGCCGATATATGCGATAATTTCGACGTCGCTGCTCAACATTCTGTTTCCTATATTTGCAATTTCAAGCCCCGCTTTCAGCGATTCGATGCACATTTCGCATATTTGCAGAGAAAAAGATATTGCGTTTTCGATAATACGGTTCATTTCCGGTTCTGCGATTTCCGGATTTTTGCAGGCTGAGAGAATTTGTTCCAAAATTTCATTATCTCTGTCAATCAGTGGTAAAAAACCGGATTGCAGTTTTTCGGTTTTTTCACGAACAGCGACAAGTTTTTCTTTCAGATGTGCATATTTTTTCCTGTTTACAGAAAGATTTAAAACAAAACAGGCAACCGAATTTGCCAGCGCACCCAGCAGCGGAACACAGCTTCCGCCTCCGGGTATATGCGCGTTTGAAGACAAATCGTCAAGATAATCCTTAATTTTTTTTTCCGAATACATCTAAACAGTTTAATTTAGTTACAAATTATAAGAATAAACATTTTTTAAATCCATTTCACAAGACAGAAATCCTGACGGTGGGGCAAATGCGGATTTTTTGCATAAATTCTGATTGCCGACAAAAATGTTCCCGATATGGTTGGCACAAATTTGATTCCATAAACTGCCGAAGCCGATTTTTGAGAAATCACGTCCATTTCCTGCTGCATTACAATTTTTGTGCGGCTACCCGAATTTTCGGCGAGCAGCATTTCAACTCCTATATCACTTGCTTTCAGAAAACCGGTAGCCAAAACAACCTGTACTTCATATTCGTTACCCAGCAGGATAGGTTCTTTGCCCATATCCGGCTGCTTAACTTCAATAACGTCAACGGTTTCCCATTCTTTCAGCACTCTGTTTTTCCATTCCGTAATTTCGCGTGCAAGTTTAAAATCGCCGGCAATAATTTCCTTCGATCTTTTAACCAATTTATTGTAATAACGGTTTTCATAATCGTTCATCATTCGATTGGTCGTAAAATTTGAAGCGACTTTTTCTATTGAATTTTTAATACTTGAAATCCATCGGTCTGGAATATTTTCCCCGTTTCGTTCATAATACATTACGGCAATATCGTTTTCGATGATGCTGTAAATATTTTCTGCGTCCAGCTCGTTTTGAAAATCATTATTTTCGTATGTTGCATTCATCGACAGCGCCCAGCCGGCATTGTTTTCGTAGCCTTCGACCCACCAGCCGTCAAGCACGCTAAAGTGCATAACGCCGTTCATTACAGCCTTTTCGCCGCTTGTTCCCGATGCTTCCAGCGGACGGGTCGGGGTATTCAGCCAAATATCGACGCCTCGAACCATTTTTGCGGCAAGCTCCATGTCGTAGTTTTCGAGAAACAGAATTTTCCCCAAAAACTGCGGATATTTCGATATTTCCACAATTTTTTTGATAAGATCCTGACCGGCTTTGTCGGCAGGGTGCGCTTTTCCCGCAAACACAAACTGTACAGGACGTGTCGGGTGATTTACTATTTCGTTGAGACGTTCAATATTGGTAAATAAAAGATGCGCCCTTTTGTATGTGGCAAAACGTCTTGCAAAACCGACAGTCAGTTTTTCGGCGTCGAGAGTTTCCGTTATTTCCACAATTTCGCGCGGAGAATAGTAATTAATGTCGTTTTTACTCAAAATCCATTCCTTTATGTGCGTTATAAGTTTGCTGCGCAGGGTATTTCGTATCGACCAGATAGTCTGACTGTCAACGTTTTGAATGTTTTTGAAGCAGGATTTGTCGTAATAATGAGCGGCAAATTCGTCGCCGAATATTTTGTAGTACAGATTTTTCCATACCGGCGCTGTCCATGTCGGAAAATGAACGCCGTTGGTAACATATCCAATAAAAAGTTCTTCGGGCAAATATCCAGGGAACATTTTTTCAAACATTTCGCGGGTAACTTTTCCGTGCAGTTTGCTGACGCCGTTTACTTCCTGCGAAAGGTTGACCGCGAGGCAGCTCATCGAGAATTTTTCGTTTGCATTTTCGGGATTCATTCGTCCAAGTCCCACTATTGTTTGCCACGGAACATGAAAGCGCTCAGGATAGTGTGGAATATATTTTCTAAGCAGACTTTCGTCAAAAGCGTCGTGTCCGGCGGGAACAGGCGTGTGGGTTGTAAACAGCGACGAAGCTCTTACCACTTCCTTAGCCTCGAAAAATTTAAGGTTGTGTTTTTTCATAATATGATGAATACGCTCAAAGCCAATCATTGCCGCATGACCTTCGTTGCAGTGGTAAACGTCTGCTTCGATACCGAGTTTTTCGAGCAGCCTGATACCGCCAACGCCAAGCAGAATTTCCTGTTTGAGCCTGTTTTCCCAGTCGCCTCCATAAAGGTGATATGTTATAGAACGGTCTTCTTCGAGGTTAATTTCCATGTCTGTATCAAGCAGATAGAGTTCCGTTCTGCCTACATCTACGCGCCATATTCGGGCATTAAGCGCCCGTCCGGGCAAAGCGATTTCTATCGATTGCCAGTTACCGTTTTCGTCTCTTACGGGCGATATGGGAATTTTGTCGAACTGTTGAGGTTCGTATTCCGAAACCTGATCGCCGGCAGATGAAAGTCTCTGTTTGAAATACCCATACTTATACAACAATCCAACGCCAGTAAGGTTTACTTTTTTATCGCTTGCTTCTTTAAGATAATCGCCGGCAAGAATACCAAGTCCGCCCGAATATATTTTCAGCGAAGAATGAAGTCCGTATTCCATGCTGAAATATGCGATATGGTCTTTTTTTGCAATTTCTTCCTTTTCAGCCATATATTTAGTAAACAGTCCGTAAACCGAATTGAGTTTGGCGACAAAATCCTCGTCGTTTTCCAGTTCTACAAACCGTTGATACGAAATCATATCCAGCATAAGCAGAGGGTTGTATTCCGATTTTTTCCATAAATTTTCGTCTATTGACTTGAACAGATTTACAGCCTCCTGATTCCACGACCACCAGAGATTTTGCGCCAGCAGGTCAAGCGTGCGCAAACGTTCAGGCACATTGCGCAATACAATCATTCTGTGCCAGTTTGCGTTTTCCTTCTGTTCCGAAGGTATGTACGGGTGCGATTCTTCCATGTCCATCTGATTATGAGTATAGCGTTCCATTGATATTTTTAATGCGTCGGAATATGCCTGACGATAATATTGTATAAAATTATTCCAAGAAACTTTTTCCAGAACTTCTTTTGCACTCTGCTTTATTTTTGCCTTATAAACATCTGACAACAAAGATTGTTCGATAATTTTTGCCGCCAGTTCGTTTACAACTTCGGCTGCATTTCCTTCATTGCGTTCAATTACCGTAACCGAAGGGCAGTCGGCAAATTCGTTTTTAACCCATATTCCAAATCCTGCCAGCGAGGTTGTAATGGCAGGAACTCCGTATGCAATACTTTCAACCGGAGTATATCCCCAAGGTTCGTAGTACGACGGGAAAACGGAAAGATCAAGCTCTGCCAGCAGGTCGTAGTAATGAAGATTGAAAATGCCGTCGTTTCCGTTTATGTACGAAGGTACAAAAATCACTTTAACCCTGTCTTCGGCTGAATTGCCTATACCGTTTTCGGTAATAGTCTGCAAAATACGGTCTTGATAATAATCTTCGAGATCGTGGGTGGCAAACCTGCTTGAAAGAGGAATTTTATTTTCGGGATAATTCAGATTGTGCAACAATTCTCTCGACGGACCGTGAGAACCTGCCGGAACAAAGATAAAAGCGATAATTTCTCTCGACGAACCTTCTCTGTTGATTTTTCCCAAGGCGTTAAGAAACAAATCTATTCCCTTGTTTCTAAATTCATTCCGTCCGCTTGTACCGACAAAAAACGCATCGTCGGAAAGCGTTGTATCCAAAAGCGTTTCGGCTACTTTTTTCATAACGGCTCTGCCTTTTCCGTCGCGACCAGCTTCTCTTGTAATTTCAAATCCATTTGGAGTTACGACAGGCAAACGTCCCAGAAACCGCGAACATTCGGTTGCCGTAATATCGCTGACAGTGGTAAAAGCGTCGGCTTCGCGGGCAGCAGTTCGTTCCATCGAAAACCGCGCCCTGACATTGAAATCATAGCTGATTTTATCGGGGTCGTACTGGACGGAGCTGCCATACAGAGGCAAATTGTTGCCCGCAATACAGCGTCCCGTAACTGTGGAATGAGTTGTAAAAACGCAGGCTATGTTTGGACAGCGTTTGCGCAGATAAAGCAGTCCCGCGCCTGACATCCATTCGTGAAAATGGGCTACCGTTTTTTTTGCATAAGCCTTGTGAAAGCCGACAAAACTTTCAATAACCTTTCCAGCCGCGTATCCGAAAAGAGCCGACTCTATATAGTCCCATCTGCCCGATAGCGAATCCAGTCTGTATTCTTCCCAAAACTTGCTGAAAAGTTTGTCTTTTTCAGACATATAGCGGGCATAATCGACAAGAAAAACAATCGGCTGCCCTTCGACGTTCCAGCGTCCGATTCGTACTCCAATACCGTCTTCGGCTGCATATTTTTTCCATGTTTTCAGTACGTTAACGTCTTCAATAAATTCGGTATTGACTTCGTTTTCGGTAATCAGGTCGGGACCGATAAAAACATGACTTTCCAGTTCGCACGCAAGCGAGCGTATTTTTGAAGTCAAAACAGTGTGTATTCCTCCAACTTTATTACAAACTTCCCAACTTGTTTCGAACAGACAGTCGGGTTTTAACAAATTTTCATTTGACATATATATTAGTTCTTATTAAATATAACATCTTAATAATCTGCTTTTAAGGAACATTTTATACTGAATATTCCATAAAAAATTTCAGTGCAAAGATAAAAAAGTATCTTGATATTTGTTTTTTATTTATACCTTTGCAGCGATTTTTGTCAAGACTCCGTAGCTCAGCTGGTAGAGCAATTGACTCTTAATCAATGGGTCCAGGGTTCGAATCCCTGCGGGGTCACAAAACAGTAAAACGCAAATTTCGCTGTTCCGTTAAAAATTACCAAATTGCAATAATTCTCAGAATTAACTGTTTTAAAATCTGTTTTAAGTTATTTATGTAAAATCCTGTAATTATGTCAATTAATTACGAAAAAAAGTATGCTGCAATAATTTTCTGCAAATAAGCGTTCAGATCTTAGAAATCGGAATGTGGGACATTCAAAAAAATTTTGACAACGACAGACAGGCATTACTGTTAAATTATGTTAAAAATAATATGTGCATGATATATTACAATTTTAATGCTTAACTTTGTTATTATATTCAATGGTGAATTTTTAATTTAATTAATTAATTTAAAAACATTTAACGGTTATGGCTATTAATTTAAAACTTTTTAAAAGTGCATTTTTGCTTATAATTGCAGGAATATTTACAGTAAATTTAACCGCGCAGAGTTTGAATTATAATTACGATGCTTCGGGCAATCGCACAAAACGTTATGTTCCTGTTGCCACCAAAAGCCGTTCGACAGATACGGCTCTGTATAAGCCTGCGGCAGACAGCTCTGCTATAAAAAATATCGACGATTCTTACGGCGATGTTCCGGCTTTGGAAACCGGCGAAAAAAGCGATGAATTAGATGTTAAAGTGTATCCGAATCCCACTTCCGAAACTTTGGAGGTTGAAATTATAAATCTGAAAACAAACGGGAAAGCGCAGCTTGAAATTTATACATTTGCCGGTCAGTTGATAAAACGTATTGACAGAGTGCAAAGCCGACAAATAATAGATCTGTCAGACTGTGCGTCAGGAATTTATCTGTTACAGATAATTGCGGACGGCAAAACCGTTTCGGTTAAAATTATCAAGAAATAAATCCGTAATTTATCTATTATGAATTAAATAACAAACCGTTACTGCCATGAAAAAAATATTTATACTGATGTGTGCGACCGGTATGTTTTTTGCGAGCAATGCCCGGAACACTGAAACTTTGATTTTTGCAGAAGACAGCGACACTCTGATTCTTGTATCGGGTAACACTGATGCAAAAAACTCATATATTTCTTCAAAAGACGCTGGTAAAAGTCCTGCATTTACAAAAAAAATAACTGCAAACGAAATAACAGAGCCGGAGGAAATTTTACAGAAAAAAGAAGAAAAATTTCTTCCTGTACAACAGAAACCGGAACCAGCTCTCTCGCCGGAAATACAGAGACAGCTTGATTTAAAAAAACAGGCTGAAATAAAAGAAGAAAAACTGCTGAAAACCGGTGTGTTATATGCCGGCATGAATGAACCGTTAAAGGCAAGCTCCGTTAACGCAGTAATTGGGGACGCATTGCAAAACCCAATAATCGCTGGCAGATTCGGAGCGTCTTTTCAGTATTCAAATACGCAAAACACTGCGAGTTTCAGCGACAGTTATCATTATTCTGCCAAGACAGTACATACAAACGATGTATTTTATAAAATAACATTAACCTGTCCGATGACTGTAATCGCGAGCCACTGCGGTTCTGCTCTGTCGGATACTTATCTGTTTTTGCAAGATGCAAACGGCAATTTTATTGAAAAAAACGACGACTATACAGGCGAAGGGCAGTGTTCAAATGTCTGGCATTCATATTTGAAAAAAAATCTGAATGTGGGAGTTTATTATGTTGTTTCGGAAGGATATAGCTCCAACGGCAGCATTACAACAAAAATTACCGGTACGCCAATACCAGTCGGCGATGCACAGGAATGTCCCATCAATATCGGCTCTTACGATTATAATTTTCAATATTCAAATACGCAAAATACTTCCGGTTTTCACGATTTTTATCATTATTCTGATAAAGCATACCGCACAAACGATATGTTTTATAAAATCACAATTACGAAAAAAAATGCAGATAACCGTCAGGCACTGCGGCTCGGCGCTGTCGGACACGTATCTGTTTCTGTTAGATGCTTCTGGAAATTACATCGACAAAAATGACGATTATACAGGCGACGAAAAATGTTCGTCCACGCTACATTCGTTTATGAAGAAGGAGTTAAATCCGGGCGTTTATTATATCGTATCGGAAGGATACAGCAGTAACGGATCAATTACAGTCAGCGTTACTGGACTTTTGAATGAATTTGATTATCCGGCTCTGCCTCCGACGATTAATGTAGTAAACGGCTCGGCGTCGGGAGCGGTGCAAATCGAAGTTCCGTCGGGAGTGAACGGGCTACAGCCGAATATCAGTCTGGTTTACAACAGTAACAGCGGTTTTGGACTGGCGGGTTACGGCTGGACGCTTTCGGGGCTGTCAACAATATCTGTTACCGGAAAAACCATGTTTTATGATAATACCGTAACTCCTTTGGCTCAAGGAAATCCATTAGTTCTGGACGGACAGAGAATAATTTCGGAAAACAGCAGTCTCACGCTTGAAAACAACAGGACGGTTCTTATTAAAGCTGACGGTTCAAACTATCTTGTGTTTTATCCCGACGGCAGTAAAGCCACTTATTCTCCATACATTTCCGGTTATTTGTGGAGAATTTCAAGATACGAAACCTCGGCAGGCAATTTCATGGAGTATTATTACGACGGTATTTATCCGACAGAAATACGCTATGGAGGCAACAGTGTCGCCAGTACTGCCTGTTTTATGTATATAAAATTCAGCTATGAACCAAGTCCAGATATAAATTTTGGATATATCGGTGGACAAAAAATTATATACAGTAAGAGAATATCAAGCATTGAGTCTTATATGGATAAATCAAGCTATCGTTTGTACGAACTGTCTTACAACAACGGATATTACAAACAGCTGAGCAAAATAGCAATATCATCTAACAACCAGAGAGTTGCCCCATTGACGTTTTCATACGGATACAATACTTCAAACTCTGTAAACGAAACTGAAACTACGCCTGTTACATATTACAGGAATGCCAATCACAGCAATTCTCTGATTTATTCGGGGAAATTTTGCTCGTGGCAATCGGGGGATCAGGTGATTGTAATGCCCAAAAAAGATTCTTATTCGGCTACCGATAAAATACTGTTATACGAACTGGGATACGGAAATGGAAACTATTTCTCGAATACTTCTCAGATAGAAGTCGGAAGCGATTTTAAGCAGTTACTGGTAGCAAATGTTGACGACAGCCCGGAAGATGAAATAATAAAAATCAACGAAAATACTATAAATTTGTATCAGCCATCAATACAAGGATTACTGGTGAAAATAAAATCATACAGTACAGCGAGGGCGAATTTAAAAAGCAAATATTTAGCCGGAAACTTTGAAGGCAAAGCCAAACAGGGTATTCTTGCTCTTACGCCCGGAACGTCGTTTATGGACATACATTATCCGGTGGAAGGGAAAAAAGCACTTTATAGCTGTAACGGTTTTACGTTTAACGAAGGCGATATTGTTTTTCCGATGGATTATGACGGCGACGGAAAAACAGACGTGGCGCATATCAACGATTCGGGATTTTATGTGTATTCATGTTTTTCATCGGAATGGAAAAAAATTGCTTCTGAAAATCTTGTTAAATCGGATTTTAATTCGCCACATCATATAATATATGATTACATTTCTACATTATTGGTTGGCGACATAAATGGAGATGGAAAAACGGATATTATAAAGGTTCCATTGTTAAGAAAAACGGAGAATAACTGTTTCTACAATTTCTACACTGATGTGTCTTTGCTGCCAAAGTTTATTCAGTATCTCTCAAATGGAAACGGAAGTTTTGAAAGAAGCGAATATACGTTTTTCAACACCGGCGTAATACGTGGTATAAACTTTGAAGGAGGAGCGTTTTTGCAGGACATGAACGGCGACGGCAAGGCAGACCTTGTAACTACAGAACAGAACAGAATCGGTATTTTTTATTCAAACGGCGAAAAAATTGTAAACGAAAATGCCAGAATAATTCCAATTTCCGGACAGGGACTGGTTACATCAGTTAACAGTCTGACTGTGAACAGTAACCGTTTTCTGGCTTATACGGAAGAAAACAAGGTCAAATGGGTGAATTTCGAACGCGACGAAAGACGCGAAGCCTTGCTGACAAAAGCAGGATATACGCAAATTGAGTACGGAAATATAAATACGTCTGGACAGAACGGACAGCCATATTTTTATACATCGGGATACGGAGCGACTTTCCCGTACAGAAATATTAAAAACGAGTCGATGTACGTGGTTACGGGGCTGAAAACCGCCAGTGGAAATACTGTCGTAGCCGACTACAGTTTTGCATATACAAATGCAGTCGTTAATGTGCATGGCTTGGGATTTTGCGGATTTGAACAGATAAACACAACCGACAATCTGCGTTACAGCGTTACTACAGAAACGTATGAACCTTACCGTTTCGGGCTGCCGAAAAAAATGGAATCGCCGGTTCAAACCGTTGAAAATACATGGTCTGTGTCAACAACCGAAACTTTTCCAAAAAATACAAAAATCAGCATGACAAAGCGGAAAATTACCGATAAACTGACAGAAAACGTTGCAGAAATATCGTTTAAGTACAATTCCTGCGGTTTACCAGAATCGCAGGAAACAAAAAAGGGAATTTTGACTGAAAAAGTTACAACTTCATATAAAACGGCAAATACCACAAATGGCGGTAAAATAAATCTCCCCGAAACAAAAACCGTCGAGCAGTCCTATGAGGGCGTAACTTTGCGCACAAAAACGACAATTGCTTACAATTCAAAATATTTGCCCGAAAAAATAACCGTGCAAAAGGGACAGAACCTCGACAAAACGATGTCGGAAGAAACTTTTGTGTACGACAGTTTTGGAAACGTTTCCGAAAAATCCGTAAAAATGTTCGGCGCAGGCGACCTTCTGACAACTAAATACGGTTATTCTGACAATAACGGACGGCTTCTTTCGTCAAAAACAAACGCGGCAGGACAGACAGAAACTTATAGTTACAGTTCAAGAGGCAGAGATAAGACTTTGGGGATGCCGACAACGCATCAGGATTTTAAAAACAATACAACTAAATTTACCTACGATTCCTTTGGGAAACTGACAAAAACGGAATTTCCTGACGGAACGGTCAGACAGGAAACTTTTACAGGAACAGTTTCGCTAATTTCGGCGCAAAACCTGAAAACAACTGTAACCGAAACGGGTAAACCGGCGCAGGAAATTACTTACGACGTTTTTATGCGCGAAAAATCGCGCGGACATGCCGCCTTCAACGGCGCAATGCTCTGTTCAAACATCGAATATAACAGCAAAGGCGAAATTTACCGCATTTCGGAAGCCGGAAATTCATCGCGACATACTATTTACGCCTACGACAGTTACGGACGACCGACGCGAATAACAGAGCCTTCGGGGAAAGTTACAACTTACTCTTACAGTGGACGTTCGACAACAGTTACCGAAAACGGAATTGCAAAAACGGTAACGCTAAGCCCCGAAGGTTTTACGCAGTCGGTTGCAGACCCCGCAGGCGAAACCCGATACTATTACCGACCGGACGGACAGCCGAGAGGCGTTACCGCGCCAAGAGGCGAATACACGTCGTTTCAATACGACGAATACGGACGGCAGGCGTCTATTAACGACCCGTCTGCCGGTATTGTGCAGTTTGCATACGACAAAAATGGAAAACTCTGGAAACAAACCGATGCGGAAGGCAGAATTACCGAAACAGTTTACAATTTGTACGGTATGCCCGAAACGGCGACGGTAACGAAAGGAAATACCGTTGAACACTTAACAGAATATCGGTACAATGCAGACCGGATGCTTGAATACGTTATTGCAGGAGGCACAACCGTAGGTTATACTTACGACAGTTTTTTGCGCGTGAAGACAAAAACGGAAAGCGTAAACGGAATATCGTTGACCGAAACATACGACTATGCTGGCGGAAAACTCAAAAGCGTAACATACGGCGGCTTGAGTGGCGCGCAGCCTCCAACGCTCTCGTATGAATACAACGCAAACGGGTACATGACGCATATCAAGTCGGGCGGAAACGCTATAAAAACCGTAAATTCAAAAAACAGTTTCGGACAGACAACGCAATACACTCTGGGTAACGGAGTTGTGGTTGCACGCGCCATTGACGCAAACGGTACGCTAATGCAGGAAAAACTGGCGGCAAATTCAACCGAAATTCAGAATTTCAGCTATTCCATCGACATTATGAAAGGCGTGATGAACAGCCGCAAAGACAATACTCGCAACATAAACGAAACGTTTAGTTACGACAACCTTAACCGGCTGACCTCCTATACCCGCGCAGGACAGGCGACGGCGACGGTAGAATACAGCCCGACGGGAAACATAAAGGCAAAAACCGACGCGGGAACAATGGAATACGCCATTGCTGGCAAACCTTACGCCATAAGCAGACAGACCAGCGCTCCCGCAGGAGGCGTTCCTCTGCGGCAGCAGGATATAACATATACCGGTTTTCAGCGTCCTTCTTCTATTGAAGAAAACCGATACAAAGCAACTCTGAGTTACGGACCCGGATACAGACGCAATAAAATGGAAATGCGTTTAAATTCCGCTCTGCAATATACCCGGTACTATATTGGCGATAGCTACGAAAAAGACGTTCCTGCAAGCGGAAACGCGACAGAACGGCTGTACGCCGGAGGCACGGCATACAACGCTCCGGCAGTTTACATACGTACCGGCGGCGGAGCGTGGACGCTGTATTACATTCACCGCGACCATCTTGGCAGTATAACTGCAATAACCGATGCTTCCGGCAACAAAACAGCCGAATACAGTTTCGACCCGTGGGGCAGGCAGCGCAACCCAGCAACCCAGCAGGCTTACGCTCCCGACGCCGCTCCCGCCCTGATGCT
>JAIROW010000205.1 GCA_031257315.1 Prevotellaceae bacterium | reverse complement strand
GACATCATAGCCGTACATGGTCAATTAACGCAATAATGGGCAACAATTCAATGATTGTGTTATGGGACGCCAATGATTTTGACATTTTAGCGCCGTCGTCAATGACGCTAATGTTTTCAAAACGGTTTTAAAAAATGATGTAAAAATAAGTAATATAATAACGGTGTGCGGTATTTCTTCAAATACGGTTTGTCGTCAATCGGTCTTGAATCGTTATTTTGAAAATTAAAGGTTTGACAGAATTAAAAACGTGGCGTTGGAAAGGTTTGCAGGCAGCATATTTTTTTTATCAAAAATTTCGTGTAATTTTGCACGCTTTTTTTATATAATGAAATATTCTATATGACACACGGACAGGAAGTTGAAAGACGTCGAACATTTGCGATAATCGCTCACCCCGACGCTGGAAAAACCACGCTGACAGAGAAGCTGTTGCTGTTTGGCGGCGCAATACATGTCGCCGGCGCGGTAAAATCAAACAAAATACGAAAGTCGGCTGCTTCCGATTTTATGGAAATCGAGCGGCAGCGCGGCATTTCGGTTTCCACTTCGGTTATGACTTTTGAATATATGAACAGGAAAATCAACATTTTGGATACTCCCGGACACGAAGATTTTGCCGAAGACACGTATCGTACCCTGACCGCCGTTGACAGCGTAATTATTGTTATCGACGGAGCAAAAGGCGTTGAATTGCAGACGCGCCGTCTAATGGAAGTTTGCAGGATGAGAAATACTCCGGTGATTGTATTTGTAAATAAACTCGACCGCGAAGCCAGAGACCCTTTCGATTTGCTCGACGAAATAGAAAATGAACTGAAAATCAATGTTATACCGTTAAGCTGGCCTATCGGTTCGGGGTCTTCGTTCCGTGGCGTTTACAACCGTTATGCAAAAAAACTGCAACTGTTTTACTCTGCCGACAAACAGAAACGCTCGGACAGCATACTTGAAATAACCGACTTGAAAACGCCTGAAACAGACGCAGCAATAGGGGAATCGGCAAACGCAAAGTTGCAGGAAGATATTGAACTGTTAGATGCAGTTTATCCCGAATTTCGCCGACCGGAATATGACGACGGAAAACTTGCCCCCGTATTTTTCGGCAGCGCGGTAAACAACTTCGGCGTAAGAGAACTGCTGGACTGCTTTGTGCAGGTTGCGCCCGCGCCTAAAAAATCGCGTACCGACGTTAGAGATATAGACCCTTTTGAAACAAAACTTACGGGATTTGTTTTTAAAATACATGCAAATCTTGACCCAAATCACAGAGACCGAATTGCATTTCTTAAAATATGTTCGGGCGTTTTCGAGCGTAATAAACCGTATCTGCATGTAGCTTCGGGAAAACAGATACGCTTCTCGTCTCCAAACACTTTTCTTGCCGACAGAAAATCAATTGTCGATGAATCATTTCCGGGCGATATTGTCGGATTGCACGATACGGGAAATTTCAAAATCGGCGACACGTTTACCGAAGGCGAAATCCTGAAATTCAAAGGAATACCGAGTTTTTCACCCGAACTGTTCCGCTATATCGAAAATGCCGATCCGATGAAATCGAAACAATTGTCGAAAGGCATTGACCAGCTTATGGACGAAGGCGTTGCTCAGCTGTTTACTTTGAAAGTCAACGGACGGAAAATAATCGGCTGTCTCGGCGCTTTGCAGTTCGACGTAATTCAGTACAGACTTGAACACGAATACGGAGCAAAATGCAGGTACGAACCGGTTCAGCTTTACAAAGCCTGCTGGTTTACAGGCGACGACAAGTCTCAAACAGAAGATTTTACAGCCAGAAAATACAACTATATAGCTCTGGATAAATACGGCAGAAATGTGTATCTCGCAGAATCGGCATACGCGCTTCAAATGGCAAGAGAAAAATTCGACAGAATAAATTTCCATTTTACATCTGATTTTTAACAGATTTGACGTATTTTTTATTGATATGATTTCTCTGCTGGAAATTTTATACAAATAATTTTTTGAATTTGCCGCATAAATTATAATCATGTAGAAATTAAATCATGGAAATCATGATTCAGACAAATTACGCGGTAATTTTATTTTTCACATCATAAAAAGTATCGCATACAGGTAATATTTTGTAAAACTGTAAACTCTGTATATCGCTTGTTTTCAACAATATTGCAGATTAAATGAACAGATAAATTGCATAATTAATAAATTAGTACTAATTTTGGATTATTTTTTAAAAAGAGATGAGCCATGAGTAAAGTTACAGAATTAAAGCCACAGGAAGTTTGGAGACATTTTTATGAACTCACGCAAATTCCCAGAATTTCAAAAAAAGAAGAAAAAGCTGTTGAATTTGTCTATAATTTCGGGAAAAAACTTGGACTGGAAACATGTAAAGACGAAGTCGGAAATGTAGTTATTCGCAAAACTGCAACTTCCGGTTTTGAAAATCGTCCAACAGTTGTTCTTCAAGCGCATATAGACATGGTGCCGGCGCCGAAGGAATATGATTTTGAAAAAAACGGCGTAACAGCCATGATTAATGGAGACTGGGTTACTGCCGACGGCACTACGCTGGGCGCTGACAACGGTATGGGCGTTGCCGCAGCTATGGCTGTTCTTGAGTCCAAAACGCTGAAACACGGAAATATAGAAGCGCTGTTTACTGTTGACGAGGAAACCGGCATGACCGGCGCTCAAAACCTGAAGCCCGAAATGCTGAAAGGCTCTGTTCTGATTAATCTTGACACCGAAGACGAAGGCGTATTTTACATCGGT
Source organism: Prevotellaceae bacterium (assembly GCA_031257315.1). GTDB lineage: Bacteria > Bacteroidota > Bacteroidia > Bacteroidales > UBA932 > JAIRLF01. The sequence goes on along the minus strand of JAIROW010000205.1, from coordinate 2,380 downwards.
TGCGCAGGCGGCGTTGACGGAACATTTAAGCTGAAATACAGAGAAGAAAAAATTCCGGCAAATGTCGAAACTTTTGCAATTTCAGTTAAAGGCTTGAACGGCGGACATTCAGGCATAGATATAAATCTCGGCAGAGGAAACGCCAACAAAATACTTTTCAGAATATTGAAACACACGATAAATGATACATGTCTGTCGGCAGTTTCGGGTGGAAACATTCGCAATGCCATACCGTCCGAAGCCTGCGCCTGCGTTGTCGTTCAGAGCGATAAAACGGAGACAGTCAGGACGGCAGTCGAAAATATTGCCGAAATAATAAAGTCGGAACTGCAACATACAGAACCCGATTTGCAGATAATGTTTACCAAAACCGAGCAGGCTGAAACAATAATCGAAAAAGATGCCCAAATCAGACTGATAAATGCGATAAATGCCTGTCCAGACGGCGTTTTACGCATGAGCGACACGGTAGCCGGACTGGTTGAAACGTCGTCCAATCTTGCAATTGTCAAGTCCGAAAACGGTACAGTATCAATATCCTGTCTTATACGAAGTTCCGTCAATACAGCCAAAACTTATGTTACTTCGATACTGGAATCGCTCTTTACGCTTGCCGGAGCCGAAAGCGTGTTTACAGGCAGTTACCCCGGATGGGATCCTAACCCCGATTCAGCAATTCTTGCAAAGGCAAAAAAACTGTATGCCGACATGTTTGGCGCAGAACCTGCCATTGAAGCCGTCCATGCGGGACTCGAATGTGGACTGCTGGGGGGAACATATCCTTCAATGGATATGATTTCGTGCGGTCCGACGATAAAATATCCTCACTCGACAAGCGAAAAGGTAAACATCGAATCTGTTGCCAAATGGTGGAAATTTTTAACCGCGCTTCTTGAAAGTATCTGATAATAAATTGACAGTTAGACCATTCTTGCTGCATGTTTTGATGAACATCACCGGCAGTACGGTATTTTCAATAACCGGCATTTTGTTTGCCGCACAGTTGGCGTTTGCCCAAAGCGATTTTGACATGTCTCAACGACAGCTCAACGAATCGCTTTACAATCCTGCCGCTACGGGAACGGATTTTTCTACAACCGTATATAGCCACATGCGTGCGCAGTGGGTGAACATGCCCGGCGCTCCAACCACCGAAGTAGTAGGCGTCAACCATTATATTTACGGACTGAATACCGCCGTCGGGCTGTCGATAACCGGCGACCAGATTGGTTTTACAAATACCTATTCAGCCCGTCTGGCATTTGCATATTATATTCCGCTGTTCAGCAGCTCGGCGCTTTCTTTCGGCTTGTCGGCAGGGCTGCTGAGCAGAAACCAGAACGCTTCGGGCGCTCTGGTTGACGACCTGACCGACGGCGAACTTCATTTCGGAAATATTTCGGAGGCAGTTCCCGACTTCGATTTCGGATTTGAATTTATGTCTAAACCCAAAAGTCCGATTTTCAAACTGTTGAAAATCGGTTGCGTGGCAAAACATCTGAGCGGCAGCCACGACGCTTCGACATATTTCAAATCGTATTCGACAAACGTCTGGTCATATATTTCATTGAGATTTACGGCGGGACAGCGAATTGCCCTCGAACCTTCGCTGTCGCATGTTTATCGCGACAAGTTCAACAGATTTGAAGGCGGCGCAATTGCATACTTTCTCAAAACGGAGTCTTACGACAAATACTGGCTGGGAGCTATGTGGCGCTTGCATGGACAGTTTTCAATACTTGCAGGGCTTTCGCTTACGCCCAATCTGAAAATAGGATACTCTTTCGACCATGCGCCGAGCGAACTGTCGAGAATATCGGAGTTGGGAACTCACGAACTTTTTATGTCGTGGCGTATTTTCCGTTCGCAGGACAAACGCGACAGCGGAGATGGTTATTGTCCGGCGTATAGAACAAAAGGACGCAACTCAGGCAAAAACAAATTTCTAAACGACGTTTCTCACAGGTTCGTAATTTATTAGAACACAGTGGCATTGTAAATTTGCCGTCGCAGCATTGGCTGAAAGCCAATATTTTCATAAAAGACTGTTCTCCAATGGCTGAAAGACAGAAATCAATAGCGTAGAGCAATGCCCTACTAAATATTTAGGGATTGCTGTTAAACTGAAATTAGCGGCAACGCTTTCATCTTGCACAGTTTCATGCGTAATCATAGTAAGATTAGATATAAGCTATGCGAATCAGGAGTTAAAAAATGTCCCGAAGAGACAAAATTTTCATAACCGCAGACGAGCGATAGCGTTGCCTGCGTACAGCGAGAGTTTTGCCCATTCGGGCAAGTTTGGCGCTTTCGCACTGCCGCAGGCAACGCTACGCTCGCCTGCGGTTACGAAAATTAAGCCCATTCGGGCTAAAAGTCA
>JAIROW010000203.1 GCA_031257315.1 Prevotellaceae bacterium | reverse complement strand
CGTAAATACAAACTCAAATCTGTCTATCAACCGTTTAGCTTCTTCCGGCTGAAATGCCTCGTAAAAAGCGCCGATTGTATGAGTAGCGAAATTATCCATTACCAGCGTAATACGTTTGGATTGAGGATGCATTTCATCGGCAATTCGCTTGATAAATTTTGCCCAGTACACTTTCGTTTTTAATTCCGTAAACGCTATCAGTCGCTTTCCTTTCAAAGGTTCGTTTGCCATAAAAATATTGGCGACGCCATGACGAATATATTCATAATCAACACGTGCCTCATTGCCGGGTTACATAACTTCTTCATTGCCGGTTTCTATCATTTTTTTTAACCTTGCCTATCGAAACGTATGAAATCTTGTCAATATAGTGTAATTCAACCATTTTATCTGCAAGCATACGTAATGACCATTTGGCAAATCATTTGGGCGGCTCGCTACAGGCTATCGAAATTATCTTTGCTTCTATTTCTCCATCAATCTTTTTCGCATAAACACGACTGCCTTTATCGCGTTCCAAGACGGCATCAAGCAGGAATACTGTTTTGGTTCAAAAACAGTACTCCTGTGCCTGTTTGGTCTATGTTTCCGCAAGCAGCAAAGATTTTTTTTGATATAATTTACTGAACACACTACCCATTCTGGCTAAAAAAAAACGTTTGCAACCCAAGATTCGCATAATTTATAAGAATTGCTTGTTGAGCATGATTTTTATTATAAAATCTGCAAAACGTTGACAATAAACAGTTAATATTTACAAATATGATATGATTTTGATGTTTTTGCCCTCAAAAAAGTCCTGAAAAACAGAATATTTATACGTCTGTTTGCAAAATATTAAAAAAAGCGCGAAATTTGCGGCTTTCAAATTATTGTAAAAAGATAGAATCATGCAGGAAGAATCGGATATGACAGTAGATACGCAAAACGCAATAAACGAAACAGTTAGAGATATACTCGAAGAAAAGTCGCCGGAGATGAATGTTCATTCGTCGCACCTCGAAACTTTGTTTGCAAATGTAGGCGAAGCGTTGAAAGGCAAGGACAAAGAGCTGACTTTGATTGTTACGGCGCTTCTGGCGGGCGGGCATATATTGATAGAAGACAACCCCGGAACGGGTAAAACGGTGATGGCAAAAACGCTTTCACAGTCAATTTCGGGCAAAAATGCTGAAAACGGGCTGCTTTTCAAACGGATACAGTTTACGCCTGATTTGCTGCCGATGGACCTCATCGGGCTGCATCTTTTTGACGACAGTTCCAAGGATTTCGTTTTCAAAAAAGGTCCACTGTTTAGCAATGTTCTGCTTGCCGACGAAATCAACAGAGCTTCGCCAAAGGTGCAGTCTGCCCTGCTCGAATGTATGGCTGAAAATCAGATAACAGTCGGCAACGACACTTATCCGCTTGAAAAATTGTTTTTTGTGATTGCAACCCAGAATCCGATAGAAATCGAAGGAACCTATCCGCTTCCGACTGCTCAACTCGACAGATTTTTTATGAAAATCAATTTTGGATACGTTGCACCGGAGGACGAACTGAACGTTTACAGACATTATCTTGATATTGATAAAAAAATTGCAACAGTGCAGCCAGTTCTGTCTGAAAGCGATATTTTTAAACTCAGAGGCAAATCGGAAGAAACTTTTATTCACGAAGAAATCATAAAATCAATATTTAATATTGTAAATACAACGAGAGAACACAAGGATATTGTACTTGGAGCGTCTCCGCGCAGCGGCATTATATTTATCAAGTGTCTGAAAGCTTACGCCCTGATAAACAGGCGTTCATTCGTTATAGAAGACGATATTCAGCATCTTGCAAAACATATTCTGAATCACCGTCTTATATTCAAAAACAAAGACGCCAGAGACAATGCGTTAAACAATATTGTTAATAAAGAAATTTCGAGACTTAGTAAACTGAATCTTTATCTTTGAATGTACAAACAACTTAAAAACATTTGCAGCGGACTGTTCGCAGTTGTGATGCTGCTACTTCAAACGCTGGAATCTGAGGCTCAGGTAAATTCTCTGAAACGGTTTGAAATTGACCTGAGAAGACAGGAACTGCTTTCCTACGATTATAACTCAAACGAATTAATGCTTCGCGCCAAGGAATTTATCAGAAAAGATCCTGATTATTACGTAGGATACTTGCTCGAAGGGCTTTACCGTTATAGCCGTTCGGGCGACGCCGCAGGTTACATCTATGCGTCCAAACCGCTGAAACAGGCGATTGAACTGCTTGAAAAAGATTATGCTGCGGCTTTGCGGGACGTTTATTCGTCGCAGGAAGCATACGCAGAATACGGACTTCGTATCAACGATTATATACAGATTGTTGACAAACTGATGGAATGTTACAGCAATATCGAGCGTCCCGATTCTGTTATCTGGCTCTTGAACCGCTACAAGTCGTGGAATTTCAGCCACGACGGGCTGGGCGCCGACAATTATATTGCGTGGACGTATCACCGGAACAGGTTTTATACGTCGCAAAAATTCGATTTTCTGTATAATTCGGTCAGCGAAAACGAGGCGGCGGCGCTGTATTTTCTGAAAAGAAATTTGGAAACAATCGACAAAAACGAGCCTAAAAACGAAAATATAATCAATCCAATACAGATTCTGGCTTCAAGACTGGGCGTATATCACTATATGTCAATTATATACAGCTATCTGCATCGCCCCGATTCGGCTGCAATGTATTTTAACTATATGCGTCCGTACAGAGGCGTTTTTCCGTATAACAACTTTGCAATATTCAATTTTGTAAACGGAGAATTTGAGAGGGCATACGACTTTTTTCAAACTGCATCTTACTATTCCAGCGACAAATATCGCCTTCAGGAATACATATATTATATGAGTATTCTGAACGTGATGCAGGGGACGCCGCAGGAAAGCGCAACGGATTTAGCGCTGTATATCAGAGAAACGGGAGTTCGACCGGGCTGGGGCTGGTACAATATCGGACTTGCGCGGGCATACATGTATAACGGTCAGCTGGATTCGAGCCTTATATGTATAAACAAGGCTGCAAAATTTAACGATGTACACATTGGAACAACATGGGGGCAAAGTCATTATCTTTTCAGTCATTCAATGTTGAGGCTGATTGCCTTACAGCGGAAAGAAGCCGCAGTGCGTTTTGAAGACAAATATTACTGGTCGTCGCCCGCAAAATTGAGAAAAATTATAGAATACAAACTGGAACAGTATGTTACGCTGATGTCAATATTTAATCAGCTGTCTTCAAATCCCGAACGCTCCGATGTTTATTACAGACTGTTTGCCTCCGAAGCTACCGTCTCGTTCGACGAAATATACTGTATGATTAAAGACTACGGGCGAAACTTTTTCATCAAGGAGTTTGAAAAACATGCAAAAAACGACGAAAGAAAACTTATACGCAAATACTTTGATTTGTTTCGTGGAAAACTCCATGTCGAAAAAGGCGACAATAAAAACGCTCTCAAAATTTTAGAAGATATTTACAACCATGATGCGCCGTCGGAAAATAAATTTGAAAAACTGTATAACGCCCGTCTGTACGAAGCTCTATCTCTGGCAAACAGTTCGTCGGGTACGGGCGAAAACCATGCAAAATTCCGTATGCGTTTTTATACAGAATATCCGCAGCTCGCTCCTTTCAGCAAATTGCAGATGAAATTTACGCTTAAAACGGAAATCAACGATAATGAAACGGCTAAAGCTGTTCTTTCCGATATGGAATCGTTCAATATTGATTTTACGGACGAAAAAGAAAAAAACGTTCCTGTTGTTAAACTGAGTTTTGGAAAAATAAAAGACAGAAACGAAATAAAATACAGC
>JAIROW010000184.1 GCA_031257315.1 Prevotellaceae bacterium | reverse complement strand
GTTCTGGCTTTCAGCCAGTTTTTTGGGATTATGTTTGTCCGTATGTCAAACGACATACGGTTATGAAAATACTGGCTGAAAGCCAGTATATACTCAAATAAATTTACATAAACTCTATTGTTTTTACGGTTTTTAAACCTGTAAAGCATTTAAAAATCCATGTTCAGGACAATTTTAATTTTGCAGGTTCAAAAATATTGACTAACTTGCGCCCTTGAAAAATTTTAATTAAAATAGACAAAAGAATGAAAGTCATGAAGTTAACGACTGCTGGAATATTGTGCATCTGTTTGATTTTTTCAAACTGCGAGACAATAAAGAACACAAGTAATGCCGTAAAAGGCGGCGCAATTGGAACCGTTGCCGGAGGCGCTGTCGGCGCCGGAGTTGGCAAAATTGCCGGAAATACGGCTGTGGGAGCAATAATCGGAGCCGTTGTAGGCGGTACTGCCGGTGCGCTCATTGGTAATAAAATGGACAAACAGAAAAAAGAGCTGGAAAAGATAGAAGGCGCAAAAGTGGAAACAGTCAACGAAGGCGAAGCTATCAAGGTTACGTTTGAATCGGGTATTCTGTTTGCAACAAATTCATCGACGCTGAGCAATGCTTCAAAAGTTTCGCTGACAAAATTTGCCGAAAGCCTCAAAAGCAATTTCGACACAAGAGTAGAAATTTACGGACATACCGACATTACCGGCAGCGACAATATCAATATCCCGCTGTCGCAGCAACGAGCTGCTTCGGTTCAGAATTTCCTGATTTTGCAGGGCGTAGGCTCAAACCGTATGATTTCATACGGCAGAGGTTCGTCAGAACCGGTCGCATCGAATGAAACGAAAGCAGGACAGGCACAAAACCGTCGAGTAGAAGTTTTTATCCTTCCAAGCGCAAACATGATAAATGAAGCTCAACAGGGTACACTGAAATAAAATAATTTTATTAGAGATGCAATACAATATGTATGACAAGAAATATGAGTACAATCAAGCAAACGGTAAAAGTCATATCATTAAAAATTTAAAATCATGGTTTGGATGGATTGAGCGTACTATCCAAAATTTTGATAAATTAGATAAGGAAAAAAAGAAAAAAATAGCAGAACAAATTTTTGAATCTATTTATAAAAATACTGAATATTTCTGGGGAGAAGAAGAGTTTACTTCTTGGATTAATAAGGAATTGCAATCTCCTAAATGTCATTATTGTGGTTCTACGTTAATAGAATTAAAGCCTTTTTATAACCATGTAAATAGTTATCGTTGGCAACGAGGTCGAAATTTTGAAATTGACCGCAAGCATGGTTTCATGGTTACATTTTTAAAGGAAGATAAGTGTAAGGAGGAGGAGTTCATAAAAAACGCCAGAACGGAAATAGAAAAAGCCGCCAGAACGGAAATAGAAAACTTCGATACCAAAGGATTATCGAACAAGTACTATCTATATCTCCCTGCCCCATATAATTCGGAAAACTGTGTTCTCGCCTGTGCATGGTGCAACAACGCCAAAACAGATGCTTTTACGGAAGAAGAGTTTAAACCGATAGGTAAAATGATAGGCAAACAAATTGCGGAAATTGCGGAAAAAATCAGTCAACAGTAAATACTACCAATATATATTGGAATTGACAGAAACTGATGAAGGTGCAAGGCAGGTACGCAATCTGCCTTGCACTTGTTTTTTACGCGCAATTTTGTGCATGATATAATTTTAAGTATCTATGAATCGGTCTGTTTCCCTGTCAAAAATTGCGGTGTATTGATGCAAATAAAGTTATACAGTATTTGAAATTTTCAAAAAAATTTTTTCAAAAAATTTGACGGATTTCAAATATTGTTTACCTTTGCAGATTGAAAATTGTATGCAGTATGAGATTTTTTAAAGATAGATTTTTTTCTACAATACTGATTTTGACGGTGTTTGCTGTGCATGGATGTTCGGGATATAATAAAATACTGAAAAATCCGAATGCAGAAAAACGTTATGCGGCGGCGCTGAAATATTATGCCAGCAAAAAATATGCGCGTTCTACTCCGCTGTTTGAATCTCTTGATTTGCCTTTCAACGGTTTGCCGCAGGAAGACACCGCAAAATTTTATGCGGCAAAAGGATATTTTCTTATGAACGATAATGCATCTGCCGAAATCGGACTTGAACAGTTTACGCGAATGTACGGACGCAGTCCCTTCTCGGAAGAGGCTTACTATCTGCGAGCAGTAAATCTTTATCAAATGACTGTGCGTCCGGAACTTGACCAGTCAAACACTATGGACGCAATAACTGCATTCAGACTGTTTCGTTCAAAATATCCCGATTCGGATTTTGGAAAGGATAAAGATTATTTAGACGATTTAATTGACAAATTGGAAAAAAAATCATATCTGTCGGCAAAATTGTATTATCAGATTGAGGATTACAAATCGGCGGTTATTGCCCTGAGAAACAGTTTGAAAGATTATCCCGACAGCAGATATGCCGAAGAACTGTCGTTTCTTGTATTAAAATCAAGTTATATATACGCCCAGAAAAGCATACGTCGAAAACAGGCGGAAAGATATATCTCTGCAATTGACGAATATTATAATTTTGTGAGCGAATATCCCAATTCCAAATATAAGACAGAAGCGGAAACAATTTACCACAATTCTCTCGAATATGTTCAGAAACGCGGAATTAACGTTGATGATGAATTAAGCAAATAAATATTTTTGAAATAACACAGATAATTATGATGGAAATAAGAAGATTCAATGCGCCTACAAATACGGTTACGCGCAATATTGAAAAGTTTACTGCCCAGACGGGAAATATCTATGAAAGCGTGATGGTTATAGCAAAACGCGCCAATCAGATTTCTGCGGAACTGAAACAGGAACTGTCCAAAAAATTAGAAGATTTTTCGAGCGTAAACGACAATCTGGAAGAAGTTTTTGAAAACAGAGAACAGATTGAAATGTCGAAATACTACGAAAAACTCCCAAAAGCAGGATTACTTGCCGCGCAGGAATTTATGGAAGGAAAAATATATTACAGAAAGGCGAAGTCAACAAAATAAATCGCTTTAAAATAAATTCATGTAACCAAAAATTTTCCGAACCATGCTGAGCGGGAAACATATTCTGGTTGGAATAACAGGCGGCATTGCTGCATACAAATCTGCCGAACTTGTCAGGTTGCTTGTCAGGGAAGGCGTCGAGGTTAAAGTACTGATGACCGAGACTGCCAAACGTTTTATTTCGCCGCTTACGATGGCAACCCTGTCGAAAAATCCCGTAATGATTGATTTTTTCAACCCCGAAAACGGAGAATGGAACAGTCATGTAAAACTTGGATTATGGGCTGACGCATACGTAATAGCTCCGGCTACGGCAAATTCGATAGGGAAAATGGCGGCAGGAATAGCTGATAATCTGTTGATTACAACATATTTTTCAGCCAGATGCCCCGTGTTTGTCGCGCCGGCAATGGATATGGACATGTATAAACATCAGGCTGTAATGACAAACATGGAAACATTGCAGCTGTATGGAAATACGCTGATAGAAGCGGAAACCGGAGAACTTGCAAGCGGACTCGAAGGCAAGGGCAGAATGGCTAAACCAGAAGTAATTGTTGACTGTCTGAAATCGTTTTTTGACGCTCCGTTTCTGGGAAAACACGTGCTTGTTACTGCCGGTCCTACTTACGAAAAGATTGACCCTGTTCGGTTTATCGGAAATTTTTCGTCGGGAAAAATGGGGTACGCAATTGCCGAAACTTTTGCGCAGCAGGGCGCGGAAGTGCTGTTAGTCAGCGGTCCTGTAAATCTTCCAGTTTTTCACCCAAATATCAGACGGGTTAACGTTGTGTCGGCAAACGAAATGTACGAAGAATGTGTGCGGCTGTTTCCGTCGTGCGATATTGCCGTCATGTGCGCCGCCGTAGCCGATTTTACTCCTGAAAAAATCGAAAAAAACAAAATAAAACATACAAATGACCTGACGCTTTCGCTGGTTAAAACGCCCGACATTGCAGCCGAACTTGGAAAAATAAAACAAAATCATATTCTGGCGGGTTTTGCTCTTGAAACAGATAACGAACTGCAAAATGCCTGCGAAAAACTGAAAACCAAAAATCTGGATTTTATCGTTCTCAATTCGTTAAACGATTCGGGCGCAGGTTTTGGCGGCGATACCAACAAAATAACAATAATTGACAGGGACGCTGCGGTAACGCGCTTTCCCTTAAAATCAAAGAAAGATGCGGCGAAAGATATTGTCGCTTATGTTCGCAAATTAATAAATAATCAGTAATTAACTGCATATAATATACAAAATAAAAAATAAAACTGTACATTTATGAGACGTTTTAATAAAATCATTTTAATTGCGCTTAGTTTTGTCGGCGCAATATTTTTAAGCAATTGTAACAATTCCGGTAAAAGTGGAAAAGACAACAATCTCAAACTATGGTATCCTGCGCCGGCTGTCAAATGGACAGAAGCGCTGCCTGTTGGTAACGGACGGCTGGGCGCTATGGTTTTCGGCAATCCGGCACAGGAAAAACTTCAACTTAACGAAGAAACCGTCTGGGCTGGACAACCGAACAACAATGTTAACCCCGACGCTTTGAAGGCGTTGCCCGAAGTCCGCAAACTGCTCTTTGAAGGCAAATTCAAGGAAGCGCACGACATGGTTGACAGAAAAATATTTCTCGACTCGAAGATTCTGGATCACAAACTGAATCATGGAATGTCGTATCAGCCGGTGGGCAATCTTAACATCGCCTTCCCCGGACACGAAAACGCGGAAGCCTATTATCGCGAATTAGACATCTCGTCGGCAATCGCCACAACGCGATATACGGTTGACGGCGTGGAATATACGCGCGAAACTTTTGCCGCGTTTACCGGACAGGTTGTCGCCGTTCGCCTTACTGCGTCGAAAAAGGGTCAAATCAATTTTTCGGCATGGCTCGACACGCCACAGAAAGCTGAAACCGTCGCGCAAAACGACGAACTGATTCTCAACGGCATATCCGGCGATCAGGAAGGTCTCGAAGGCAAAGTGAAATTCACGGCGTTAGTCAAAATCATTCCCGAAAACGGACAGCTGAAAGCCGAAGACGGCAAACTCTCGCTTACCGGAGCCGACGCCGCAACGCTGTACGTTTCGATGGCAAGCAATTTTGTAAACTATCATGACATCAGCGGAAATAACGCCGAACGCGCCGAAAAATATCTGCAAACAGCCTTGCAGAAGTCCTACAACGAGCTGCGCAGCGAACACGTCGCCTATTACCGCAACTATTTCGACCGCGTACAGCTGGACTTGGGCGTTACCGATTCTGTAAAAAAGCCGACCGACGTCCGCATACTCGAATTTGCCAAAGCTAACGACCCGCAGCTTGCCGCGCTCTATTTTCAGTTTGGACGGTATCTGCTTATCTCGTCGTCGCAACCCGGTTGCCAGCCCGCCAATTTGCAGGGTATATGGAACGACCTGATGGAAGCTCCATGGGACAGCAAATATACCACCAACATTAACGCCGAAATGAACTACTGGCCTGCCGAATTGACCAATCTGGCGGAACTTCATCAGCCGTTTATCGAAATGATTAAAGACGTATCGGTAACAGGAGCCGAAACTGCCAGCAAAATGTACGGCTCACGCGGCTGGGTATTGCATCACAATACCGACATCTGGCGGCTCACCGGACCGATCGATTTTGCCGGACCCGGCATGTGGCCTACGGGCGAAGCATGGGTTTCGCAGCATCTATGGGAACGCTATCTCTATTCGGGCGATAAAAAATATCTTGCCGAAGTATATCCGCTGATGAAAGGCGCTGCGCAGTTTCTGCTCGATTTTCTTGTCGAAGAGCCGGAACATCATTGGTTAGTCGTCGCTCCCAGCAATTCGCCCGAAAACGGATTTACATATAAAGACAAAGACGGAACTGAAAAATCGGCTACCAATACCTACGGTACAACGATGGACAATCAGCTGGCTTTCGAGCTGTTCAGCAACCTCATTTCGGCAACCGAAGCGCTGGGTATCGACGCCGCTTTTGCCGACACGCTGCGGCAAACTCGCGACAAACTTCCGCCGATGCAAATCGGGCAGCACAGTCAGTTGCAGGAATGGCTTTTCGACTGGGACAATCCGAAGGATCAGCACCGGCACGTGTCGCACCTCTACGGCGTTTACCCAAGCTGGCAGATTTCGCCTTACCGCACGCCCGAACTGTTTGACGCAGCGCGGACGTCGCTCATCTATCGCGGCGACGCCTCTACCGGCTGGTCAATGGGCTGGAAGGTTTGCCTCTGGGCGCGTTTCCTCGACGGCAATCACGCCTACAAACTTATCACCGACCAGCTGAAACTCTCGGACAGCAAACACACAAAATACAGCGGCGGCGGCACTTACGCAAACATGTTCGACGCCCACCCGCCCTTCCAGATAGACGGTAACTTTGGCTGCACAGCCGGCATAGCTGAGATGCTCATGCAAAGCCACGACGGTGCAGTTCATATCCTGCCTGCCCTGCCCGACGTATGGAGCAAGGGTAAAATCAGCGGTTTGAGAGCCAGAGGCGGTTTCGTTATAAACTCCATCGAATGGGATAACGGAAAATTGAAATCGCTGAAAATAACATCTACTCTCGGCGGAAACCTGCGTTTGCGTACCGCACAGCCTCTGACTGTTGCAGGAGCGGGAACGATGCAGCCTGCCGAAGGCAACAATCCCAATCCGTTCTTTCAAAAGGCGGACACTCCGAAGCCAATTATTTCGGAAAATGCGCGTCTGAATCCTCCCGCCGTGCCGCAAACGCATGAATATGATATAGCTACGGAGGCTGGAAAAGAATACAGTTTTACATTGGATATTAAATGACGTATGTTATCTCTCCCTTATACGGCGCGGCAACCCGTCCTGCCGCATAAGGGAGAAACAACGCGCTGCACGATGAAACGACAATTTTATGCAGCGCGTAACATGAATTAGTAACATTTAAATTATAAAATTATGACATTAAAACGAACCATTTCAACGGCGCTTGCATGTGCCGCCGCTACATTTATTACATATACAGGCGAAGCCCAAAGCGGGCATGGATTATGGTATCGGCAACCGGCTGCGGTTTGGGAGGAAGCGCTCCCGATAGGCAACGGACGTTTGGGCGCTATGGTATTCGGCGGAGTAAACGATGAAAAACTCCAATTAAACGACGTAACTGTATGGTCGGGCGGCGTAGAAAATAACGCCGATATTCCGGACGCCTACAAGCATCTTCCAGAAATACGCGAAGCATTGAAGAAAAAAGATTTCCAGCTCGCTGAAGACCTGTCGTTAAAATATATGATTTGTAAAAAGCCCGAAGGCTTCGACGGCAATGGGTTTAACAACATTTATTTTCCATCATACCAGACGCTTGGCAACGTAAACATATCTTTTACCGATATGCCTCAGGGAACGGTATCCGATTACATGCGCTGGCTGAACATTGAAAATGCAACCGCAGGCGTATCATTCATGATTGGCGGCACATCATACAGTCGGGAATATTTTTCCTCGCACGCCGACAGCCTTATTGTTGTCCGTTTGAAAAGCGAAGGCGAGAAGGCTGGCTTGAACTTTTCCGTCGGACTCGACCGTCAGTTTTCTGCCAAAACTGTCGCCAAAGGAAATGTATTAATAATGAAAGGCAATACCGATTATAAAGATAAAAAAGGCAACTGCGATTACGAGGTTCAGCTCAAAGTAACGGCAAAGGGCGGCAAGGTGCAGGCAGCCGGTAATCGTTTGACAGTGAAGAACGCTACGGAAGCGTACATATATATTGTATGCGGCACGTCCTACGTTCTCGATTATGACCGCAACTACCGTCAACCGCTTCTCTCCGCAAACGTATCAAAAGTACTGGCAGCAGCATCTGCAAAGACTTACGACAATCTTATTAAAAGCCACACAGACGATTATCAAGCTCTTTTCAATCGCATGTCAATCCGGCTGGGCGAAACGTCAAAGCGCGACCTGCCAACCGACGAGCGTCTCAAAGCCTTCGGCAAAGGCGCGGAAGATACGGATATGGCAGCGCTCTTTTATCAATACGGGCGATACCTGATGATTTCTTCCAGCCGAGAAAACAACCCGTTACCGTCTAATTCGCAGGGAATATGGGGCGATGGCTTCGAGCTGCCATGGCACTGCGACTACAAGTCGAACATTAATTATGAAATGAATTACTGGTGCGTCGAAGCCTCCAACATTAGCGAATGTCATACTCCTGCCCTTCGTTTCAATGCAAGTATGATAAAACCCGGACAAAAGACGGCGCAAAGCTATTTTAACGCTCCCGGCTGGGTCTTGGCAATGCAAACAAACGCATGGGGCTGGACATCGCCGGGCTGGAATACCGGCTGGGGTAACTTCTTCGGCGGAAGCGGCTGGCTGATGCAAAACTACTGGGAGCATTACGCCTATACGCAGGATAAAAAATTTCTCAGCGAATATTATCCGGTAATGAAATCGGCAGCTGAGTTCTATCTCGGAGCAATGAGTAAAAACGACAGCGGTTATTGGGTTATGTCGCCCTCTTCGTCGCCCGAAAACAGGTTTCATGTATCTCTTACGCCAACCGAAAAAACCGGACGCGCAAGCGTTACCGAAGGCGGCACAATGGAAATGAGCATCATACGCGACCTTTTCGATAACGTCATCGCAAGCTCGCAGATACTTGGCATTGATACCGACTTTCGCGCAAAGTTGCAACAGACCCGCGAAAAGCTACTTCCCTTCCGTATCGGACGCGCCGGACAGCTTCAAGAATGGGCAGACGACATTGACCTTTTCTCTACCGATATAACCCACCGTCATGTCTCTCATCTTTATGCTCTTTACCCCGGAAAACAGATTGCGCCCATGACTACTCCCGATCTTGCCCAAGCAGCCCAGCGCACGCTTGAAATACGCGGCGACGACGGCACAGGCTGGAGCCTCGCATGGAAAATAAACTTCTGGGCAAGGCTGCTCGACGGCAATCGCGCATATAAGTTAATGACTTATCAGCTTCGCCACGTTCCCGCAGCAAATGAAATGAGCTATGGAGGCGGCGGAGGAACTTATTCCAATCTCTTTGACGC
This sequence comes from Prevotellaceae bacterium, assembly GCA_031257315.1. Classification (GTDB taxonomy): domain Bacteria; phylum Bacteroidota; class Bacteroidia; order Bacteroidales; family UBA932; genus JAIRLF01. Next base: position 469 of record JAIROW010000184.1, on the reverse strand, counting down.
GCATCCGCCATTTCAGATAGACGGCAACTTCGGCTTTCTCTCCGGTTTGAACGAAATGCTGCTGCAAAGTCATCGTACATACATCGACCCGACCCGTCCAAACGAGATAGCCTTCATTGCCGATTTGTTGCCTGCCCTACCCTATATCTGGCGGAGCGGAAAGATAAGCGGGCTGCGTTCGCGCGGAGGTTTCGAGTTCGACCTCGAATGGACAGACGGTAAACTTATTCGCGCCGAAGTAAAAAACATTTCTGGCAATCGTCTGAAAGTAGTTTATCGGGATAAGGAAATTGAACTGAACATGCAAAAAGGCGAAAAGCTGGAATTGCGAACATTATATTCCGAAACGACTTTTTAAAAGAATTGACGGAGATAAAAAACGGATACATTTGCGTACATGAAAATTTATATTTATCTTTGCCCTGTTATTATTTAAAGGTTTAATTCATTTGATAACAAGCAATATAAT
>JAIROW010000182.1 GCA_031257315.1 Prevotellaceae bacterium | reverse complement strand
CCCAAATTCGGCAAATACACGTATTGCGTCTATATACCCGCTATGGCTGAACCTTCCATTTGTAAAAAAAACACTTGACAAAACCGAAAATATGATATTATAATGATTGCGTTAATACTACGCACAGAACCTCCGGCATCTGAGCCTTGCCTGCAAACCTGTTTTTGTAAGGAACGTTTGCCCGAAAACCTTCTTGAAATTTTTTTGTCATTTTTTTATATCCTTTATAAATTTGAAGCTACAAAGATAATGCTTTTATTTGAATTACTTCAATTGGGTTCATTAAATTCCGGTTGTCCGTCAGCGAATGTATTATGGCTACGGCATTGAGTTGCACAAACCGCTCGCTTTGCGGAAGTTGCTGACGTATGAGCAATGCGTTTATGCTTTCCATATTTGTCTGAACTTTGATTTTTTTGATTAAATTGATTGTCATGATTTGTTCAAATAAAATAATCAATGTAATCATATAAATCTTATTAAAATCACGGTTCAGACAGATGGCGTCGGTATGAATACGGTAGTTGATTTTGTCATCGCAATCCACTGTTTCGGCGAAGGTGCAAACCCTGTTTCCGTACTCAACATTTTAACCTCACGGAATCCCGTTAGGTTAAAATCGGGGTTGTTCATTCGTTCCCACAGTCCCATATAATTGATTGAAAAGTTTGTACTCAGCCAATGCGATATGACAGTTGCGGGAATTTCCGCGTTTTTGTATTTCGCCATATCCGTAAGTGAAATATAATCTTCTTTATTTTGCGAAAGTAAGATTATTTCTGTTCCCTGTATAATTATTATTTCTTTTTTAGACATAATTACTGTATAAAATAAGCTGCAAAGGTACGATTATTCCCCGAAACCTAAATCCGGCATATTTTTTATAAAATATTTTCATGTTGTCCGGCAGGGTAATGCTTTTTGGAGTATGATCAAAGAATGTTAATAACTTTTTGGTACTTTTTTTGGAGATTAACACAGTACCTGTTATTATCCTATCGACAGCACAAAATTATAAATTCACATAATTACAGAATTTTCAAGATTTACAGATTTTGAAAATTCTGCAATTATGTAAAAATGAAAAATGTTATTATTTCAAATCATTTTTCCATCTTCAAGCGTGATAATCCGTTTGGCTTTAGCCATGATGCGCGGGTCGTGGGTCGAAAAAATGAATGTAACGCCTTCCTGTTCGTTCAGACGTTCCATAATATCGAGCAGATTTTCGGCAGATTTGCTGTCGAGGTTGGCAGTCGGTTCGTCGGCGAGAACAAACTGCGGTTTCGACGCCAACGCGCGGGCTACGGCTACGCGCTGCTGCTGTCCGCCGGAGAGTTTGGCGGGACGGCTGTCCATGCGGTCGCCAAGCCCGACAGCCTGCAACAGTTCGACGGCGCGGCGCTCGATTTCTTCTTTTCCTCTGCCCTGCAATTCCATGATAAAAGCAACGTTTTCCTTTGCCGTCAGGACGGGAATCAGGTTATATGCCTGAAATACAAACCCGATGTGATGCAGTCGGAATGCTGTCAACTGCTTTTCTGACAGGGACGAAATATTTTTGCCGTCAATCAAAATTGCGCCGGACGTAGGCGCGTCAAGTCCGCCAATCATGTTCAGCAGCGTGGTTTTGCCGCTTCCCGACGGTCCGACGATGGCGGTAAATTCGCCTTTTGCGATTTTCAGATTTACATTATCCACGGCGCAAACGTCGCCGGAAGTGTCGCTGAATACTCTTTTCAATTCTTTTGTTTCAATAATTGTTGTCATAAATCGTTAGTCATTAGGCGTTAGTATTGAGGTTTTAGAAGTCGGGGAGAATACGGGAAAAGTTTTTTCAAGGATTTTTTTAATCCTTTTATTATTTTCGCTATTTCTTCCGTTTGATTAACAAATTCAACCTTTTGGTCGTTTGAAATATAGTTCAATCTGTTTGCCAGAAACAGCATTGATTTCACTTCGCTGTTTGAACCAAGCGAATAGTTTAAAAATCGCACAAAATCAGCATCTGAATTGCGCTCAAAACCTTCCGCTATATTGTTGGAAACAGATACAGCCGCTCTGCAAATCTGGTCTTTAAAACCATAATCTTTTGTCAAATTAAAAGTCTGATAAACTTTTACCGCTAAGTCCTGCGCTTTTTGCCACGCAATAATGTCTTCAAATTTTTGTATCATATTAATATTATTTAAAATTAAAATCATAAACTAAACACTTCCGACTAACGCCTTCCGCCTATCTCCTAATGCCTTCCGCCTGTTTCCTAACGCCTTTCGCCTATCTCCTAATGCCTTTTTTGCCGGATAGACTGCCGAAAGTATTCCTGCGGCAAAGACTAATGCGATGGTTTGCAGAAACATTTTTATATTCACTACCGGATAAATGACCGAGCCGAAACCCCAATCCACAAAGTCTTCGCCCATGAGCGGCGTGAGGTCTAATCCGCTGTGAACGGACGGCGCAAGAAACGCCAGCGCAAGTATAATTCCTGCTATACTGCCGATAAAAGTCAGCAACAGCGTTTCGAACATAATCATGCTAAATACTTTTCGGCGGCTCATGCCGATAGCGCCCAGCATATCCAGTTCGCGTGAGCGTTCAAGGACAGCCATCAACATCGTGTTGACGATGCCAAACGATAGCGCAAACAGAAATATGCCCGTAAAAATGAGCGTCATCATATCCATAAATGCCATGTTCATGGCGAGCGTGGGACTCATTTCAGTCCAGTCGTCCACTTTCATGTCGGGGAACAGTTCTCTGATTTTAGGCGTCAGGGCATCGCTTGCTTCCAATCCGGAGAACAGGACAGCCGCTTCGTGAGCCGCGCCGTCGGGCAGTCCGGTGGTGGGGAAAATGTCGGCGTAACGCACAAAAGCCGTGCTTTCGTCAAACATTCCGTTGGTTGTTTTGAAGATGCCGCAAACGCGGAACGCAAGGCTTTGCATGTCGCCGCGCGAATCCTGAAAAGTGAAAATAATTTTTGATTTCACTCTTACTTTCAATTTATCAGCCGTTTTGCCGCTGATAAAAATTGGCAAACGGGCGTCGTCGGGGAAGAATGCGCCGAGCGAATCGGGTATTTGCCGGTACAGGGTTGTCGTTTTCATCTCTTCGTCGCGGTCGATTCCCTTTACGGCGATACCGATGGCATTGTTTGCCGAAGCCAGCATACCGTTCATTTTCAGGCGACAGGCGAGCGTCGCTTCAATGCCTGACCGCGCAATGCGTTCCTGTACGGTCGTTTTTTGAAAAACGGCGTTAATATCGCTGTTTGCAACGAAAGCCGTGTCGTGAATCTGCACGTGCGACATAAAGTTGTTAATATCGCTGTTTACTGTGCCTAACACCCATCCGCTCATCAGCGCCGACAGATAAGTACCTGCCAGCAAGCCGATTGCAATAGCGCCAAGTATAACTCCGCTCCGTACTTTGTTGCGCCAGATATTGCGCCACGAAAGCCGTAAAATAAAGAATGTTTTCATTTTGGTGTGATTTTTGATTTGACCGTTTTTATGCTGCTTGCCAGTAATTTGATGATTTCATCACAGTCTGCAAATATAGAATCATAAGTTTGGCTGTCTATATATTCTGTTGAATGAAGCAATTCTAACCAATACCCCGTTTCATTTGCTTCTTTGAGTGCGACACTCAATTTATGTACAAAATCTGGTTGAGATTCAGCATATTCCGACTCTCTGACCATTGCCCCGATAGAAGTACCGCTTCGCAGTAATTGCTTCGATAAAACATATTCCTGTTTACGTTCACATAGAAACCTGTACGCATGAACAATACGCAATGCAAAAAGCAACGATTTTTCCCTTAAAATATTCTTACTCATATTATTATCTGTTTTTTATTTTTCATTCTTCATTTTTCATTCTTAATTATTAATTATTTTTACTTTTTTTATCACGTTCAGTGGATATAAAAGCGTAAGGCAGGTCATCAGAAAAACAATGAGAATCTGCGTTGCAAATATGGAGAAATCTGCCGACATCGGCATAATCGCTTCCATGCCCATATCGATATACATTTTCGC
>JAIROW010000177.1 GCA_031257315.1 Prevotellaceae bacterium | reverse complement strand
GTTCTGGCTTTCAGCCAGTTTTTTGGGATTATGTTTGTCCGTATGTCAAACGACATACGGTTATGAAAATTCTGGCTTTCAGCCAGTATATACTCAATTAAATTTACATAAACTCTATTGTATTAATGTCTATTACTTGGACTTCTTTATTTCACGCTATATTTTTCAAACAAAAAATTAAATCTTTTTACACAGTAAAGGTTATTAAAAATTTTGAGAAGAACGAAGTGAATTATAGTTATTAATTTTTGAGTTATATTTTTATCCATTTATATGTAATCTCAAAATTTTATGCTAACTTTGCAAAAAAAATAAAAAACGGAATGAGTACCATTTTTGCTGACAGTAACAGCATTACAGACGGAAAAGACGCCTCTGCCGACAGCAGACAAACTGAAAATAAACCGATATTGTTTTCCATCATCGTACCTGTATATAACCGTCCGGACGAAGCGGGCGAACTGCTTGAAAGTCTGTCGAAACAGACGCTTAACAATTTCGAGGTTGTGATTGTAGAAGACGGCTCTCATATAAAATGCGAAGACGAAGTTTGCAAATATGCCGACAGGCTGAAACTTTCATATTATTATATCCCAAACAGCGGACCCGGACAGGCAAGAAACTTCGGAGCATCTAAGGCTAAGGGAGATTATTTTATTGTGCTGGATTCTGACTGTACTCTTCCGCATAACTATGTCCAGTCTGTGAACGAAGAACTGAAAACTACCGGCGCAGACGCTTTCGGCGGACAGGACAGAGCGTCGGACAGTTTTACCGGTATTCAGAAAGCTATTAATTATTCGATGACTTCATTTTTTACTACCGGAGGAATACGCGGCGGAAAGCAGGAGTTGGATAAATTTTACCCGCGAAGCTTCAACATGGGAATACGCCGCGAAGCTTATGAGCAGCTTGGAGGTTTCTCGAAAATGCGTTTCGGAGAAGATATTGATTTCAGTATCAGGCTTTACAAAGCAGGATACAGAGTAAAACTTTTCCCTTCTGCATGGGTGTATCACAAGAGGCGAACAGGCTGGAAAAAGTTCTTTAAACAGATATATAATTCAGGTATTGCACGTATAAATTTATACAAAAAACACCCCCATTCGCTCAAAGCGGTACATCTTTTACCAGCCGTCTTTACGGTTGGCGCAGCAGTCTGTCTGGCGGCTGTTCCCTTCTGTATTTACAGTCCTGCGCCTTTACTGGTTTATGCCATACTGATTTTCGTCGATTCTTTTTTCAGAAACAAAAAAAGCTTGCGGATTGGATTGCTTTCGATAATTTCTTCCTTTATTCAGTTGACAGGATACGGATGCGGATTCCTTGTCGCCGTCTGGAATCGATTGATTGCAGACAAAGGAGAGTTTTCAGCCTTTGAAAAAACTTTTTACAAATAAGATTTTCAGCTGTAAACCTTATGGCAAAAAAAATTTGATTATTTTATTGCCATATTACAAAATTTCACTACATTTGTATCCAGAAATTTGATGTTTTTTAAATTTAATTTTAATGTTAATCGCTGTATATAAGACAGTTTAATTATAAAAACGCAAAATAAATTTATTATTTAACTTATAAAATTAGAATTATGGCACGTCCTGTTACTTTGTACACACTTCAATGGGGAGATCTCTCCCTCGAAACAATTTGCGAAAAGGCAAAATCATTCGGATACGACGGTCTGGAACTTGGAATACCCCCCCATATCGACGTAAGACAAACTGACCCCGCATATTTTCAGGGGATTAAAGATTTGCTGAAAAAGTACGGTTTAAGCGTTCACGCAATTTCGTCGCACCTTATAGGTCAGGCTGTATGCGACAATATCAGTATCCGTCATAAAGAAATTTTGCCCGACTATATCTGGGGCGACGGAGAACCCGAAGGAGTCCGTCAACGTGCGGCACAGTCGCTGATTCAGTCTGCGCACGCTGCAAAGGCTCTTGGAATAGATACGGTTGTGGGCTTTACCGGAAGTTCTATCTGGCATCTTCTGTACTCGTTTCCACCCGTTTCCGAAGAAATGATTGAAGAAGGATATCGCGATTTTGCCCGCCGGTTTAAACCCATACTGGACGAATACAGCCGTTTAGGTGTTAAATTTGCACTTGAAGTTCACCCAACCGAAATTGCTTTCGACACTTTCTCGGCTCGCAGAGCTTTGGAAGCCGTTGACAGGCACCCCGCTTTCGGATTTAACTATGACCCAAGCCATTTCGGTTATCAATGGGTTGATTATGTCGATTTTATCTATGAATTTCCAGACAGAATTTTCCACGTTCATATCAAAGACGTTTACTGGAGCGATACTCCCAAACAGGTCGGAGTTTTCGGAGGTCATGTAACTTTTGGAGACCCGCGACGCTATTGGAATTTCAGAAGTCCGGGAAGAGGAAAAATCAAGTTTGAGGAAATAATAAGAGCGTTAAATTCAATTGGTTATAACGGACCTCTGTCGGTGGAATGGGAAGACAGCGCAATGGATCGCGAACAGGGAGCAAGAGAAGCAGCCCAGCTGGTCAAAACTCTTGATTTTAAACCGTCGGCAATTGCTTTCGATTCCAATTTCGGCGCATAGAAAAGTACTGACAGGTATTATATAATAATTTACAAAGGCTGTTCCGCAATCTTAAATGTGTACTTTTTCAGTTTGTAAACAATAGTTATTGCTTACTGCCCGTACATTTTAGTTTAAAATATTTATAATGATGAATAGCCTTTGTTTTTTATCGTTCTGTTCTGAATTTTAACCTTTCGACAATTTGTTTTACACAGAAATAACAGACGGGGAAATCTGTATATTATCACCCGAAGAATCAAGACATTGTATTAATGTTTTGAGACATGGTAAAAACGATACGGTCAGCGTGTTCAATCGCTCTGGAAAAGTATATACGGCAAAAATATCAGACGCCAGTCCGCAGAAATGCGTACTGGAAATCACCGGAGAACGCAATGTCCCGAAAAGATACGGTTTTTTGCATGTTGCAATAGCTCCGGTCAAAAATATTGACCGTTTTGAATGGTTTGTCGAAAAAGCCGTTGAAATCGGCGTCGAAGAAATTACGCCTCTTTTGTGCAAACATTCTGAAAGGCGAGTACTGAAATTTGAAAGACTTGAAAAAATCGTGATTTCAGCCATGAAACAGTCTTTAAATCTGAATTTTCCAAAAATAAACCCTCTTACCCGTTTCGACGATTTTATACAGATAAATTTCGACGGACAGAAATTTATAGCCCACTGCGAAGAAAAAACAGTAAACTTTGCCGATGCCATCTCTTCCCAAAAATCAATACAGATTCTAATTGGACCTGAGGGCGATTTTTCAAAACAGGAAATAGAAAATGCAATATCGCACAGATATATTCCCGTCAGCCTTGGCAACAGCCGTTTGCGAACCGAAACCGCCGGAATGGTATCCTGCGCCGTCGCCGCGCAATCGTTTTATAAACAGGAGATTATTACCTGACAAAAAGGCTAAAACGTCTTTATTTTGTTGAATGTTTCTGTATAAAAAAGATTTTTTACTTTTATCGTATTGCATGTTTTTGTTCAATGTGCAACGAAAAGTTACACAAACAGTTCAGTATAGTTAAATTCGTTGACGTCAAAAAGTCCGCCGTCGCCTATTTTTAATTCGGGAATTACTAACAGCGACATGAACGCAAGCGTCATAAATGGAGCGTCAAGAGTTGAGCCGAGATTTTTTACCAGCCTGTTTATTTCGGAGTATGAAACCGACACAGTATCAATGTCTTTGTCGCTTATTATGCCAGCAATTGGCAGCGGTAAAATGTTTACTTTGCCGTTTGAAAATACCGCAATTCCGCCCGATGCGTCAATGACGGCGTTTATTGCCTCGACAATTGATTTGTCGTCTGCGCCGACTGCTATAATGTTGTGGCTGTCGTGAGCGACGGTACTGCACAGAGCGCCCTGTTTCAGTCCAAATCCGCTGACAAAGCCGACGGCAGGTTTTGCGTCGGGTTTATATCTGTTCAGCGCCACGATTTTCAAAACGTCAGTTTCGGGAGATGATACAGCTTCACCGTTAACAGCTACAGGTTTTCCAACAGTGTTTTCTGTATAAAGTTCGCCATTGAAAATTTTTATTATTCTGATATTTTTATCTCTGTCTGGAATGTATATTTTAATATCATCTACACAAAGTTTTGCGGCGTGAAAATTATTTTTGATTTTTATTTCAGGACGGTGCAGGCTGATTTTTCTTTCGTCTTTTTCGTATGCAAGTTTCCCTGAAATAAATGTTTTCAATACGCAGAAATCAGGTTTGACAGAATCGGTAACTGTAAAATCGGCAAAATCGCCCTCTCGCAGCAAACCCGCAGTCAAGCCGTAATGCATTACGGGATTAACGGAAGCAGCCTGAAGCAGATTGAAAATGTTTACTCCCAGCGAGAGTCCACGACTTACAAGACTGTTAATATACCGCATTTTCAATTCGTCGGGGTGAGCGTCGTCGGTACAGAGCATTACGCGGTCGGGATACCTGTCAATCAGAGAATACAGTGCGTCAAAATTTTTTGCGGCGCTGCCTTCTCTGATTAATATTTTCATTCCTGCCAACAGTTTTTCTTCGGCTTCGCCAATATCCATACATTCGTGGTCGGTCGATATTCCGGCTGCGACGTATTTATGCAATGCTTCGCCAGATAGACGGGGTGCATGTCCGTCAATTTGTTTGCCTGTATTTTTCGCCGCTTCGATTTTCGCCATCACTTCGGAATCGCCGGCAACAACGCCCGGAAAATTCATCATTTCAGCAAGGAAGAGTATCTGTTTGTCAGACAGCAGCTTTGCGGTTTCTTCCGCTCCAAGACGCGCCCCCGAAACATCGAAAGGCGTTGCAGGCACGCACGAAGGCGCTCCGAAAAAGAATTTGAATCCCGAATTTTTTCCGTTTTCGATAAAATACTCAACACCCTCGATTCCAAGAATATTGGCAATTTCGTGAGGATCGCAAACTGCCGCCACAACTCCGTGCGAAACGGCGGCGCGGGCAAATTCCGAAGGCATAAGCATACTGCTTTCTACATGCACATGAGAGTCGATAAAACCGGGCATTATATAATTTACAGACGTTACGGGCGTTTCCTCGATTTTTTCAATCAGTCCGAAAACGTTTACATGTATTCTGCCGCCGAATATTCTTCTGTTAAAAACGTCAACAATATTTCCTTCAACGATATATGGCGCAAGCAGGTTTGTAAGGGTCTCTTCCCTTAACGGAAAAGTCAAAGGATGCATGTAGGGATTTGTTCTGTAATAAATTAAACTCATTTTTTGTTAAATTAAAATAAACTGTTTGTAAAAATATAAATCAATATGTCATGTTTTTGTTATACAATATTTTTTGAACATAATTACATCGCTAAGGTACACATTTCATACCACTTTATTTAAAGAAATCAATAACTTTATACTAAAAAACCGATATATTTTTTTTTGCACTGTATTATTATAGCGATTTGGAATAAGGTAAAAACCGATAACCCATATCCGGCATTTTTACTTACCGGATATGAGACATCAGTTTTAATTTTATACATATCTAAGTAAATCAATTGTCAATTGTCAATTAATTAATGTTGTACAATAATCTGCCGTATTTCCGGTTTGTCGTTCACGCCGTCGTAAATATGCAGATAATAAATTCCAGCAGGCAGGTC
>JAIROW010000163.1 GCA_031257315.1 Prevotellaceae bacterium | reverse complement strand
AAATAAATGTTTCATGGATATATGCGTCGAACAGAATTTTCCAGAGGAGGCAGCAAAATTTCTCAGAGGAGAGAATAAAAAATCTCTCCTTTGAGAAATTTTTTTCTCAAAGGAGACAGGAAAATTTCTCTCCTTAGAAAAATTTATTTCTCTCCTTTCACAAAATTCAATGCTGCAATTTCCGATTGCGCTCTCTCTGTGTGTAAAAATTACACTGTCTGTATAAATTGTATTCTGCCAGTCAAAAGAGACGGCTGTTGAAAATTTTCTTGTGGTATGTTCCAAATTTTTATACACAGTTTGTTCGATTAATTTTTTAATTTTTTGCGTATATCTAAACTAAAATATACGGGTGCAAAGATAATTAATATTTTTCAAATAATGTTCAAATAATTATACCTGAATATCTGTTTTCAGACTGCATGTAATAAAACAGTGTTAAACAGGACGTTTGAGGGTTAAAAAAATATGCAGCACTGATTGGCTGCAATGTTGGTTAAATCCTCACAGACTCTGTTACAAAAATAAATATACTTTGTGTGGTATTCCACAAGATTTTTTCGGCATACCTTTGTTAAAAATTTTATTAATAGTACTTTTGTAATTATTATGTTCAATAAAAGGAATTAAAGCCGAAAATCCAGAAAAGAGTAGGCAAATTTTTTTAATTAAAGTAAAAATGGAACAGATTGTCGAAAAACAGTGGCGCGTAAACAGATTTGGCGCAATGAGAACCGGAAACATTCAAAAAAACGGGGCGATTCCGAAAAGCCATACGAGTAGGGGAAATTTTTTTACGAAACGTTTAAGTTTTACAAAATTTTTAGCCAACCTGTCGGCATTGTCGATACTGTGCACGATGCTGGCGTTTGGCGCGTGCGGACAGAAAAAAACTAATCAGCCGACAAACACATCTGTGGAAAATCAGATTTTAACGCCCCGCAGAGACAATAACGGGAAATGGGGCTATGTCGGTGAAAAAGGAAAAATTCTGATACCATATAAATATGATTATGCGAAACAGTTTGACCCCGAAGGTCTTGCGCTTGTCAGGCTTAATGACAAATACGGCTATATAAATAAAGAAGGGCATGAGACCGTTCCTTGCAAGTACGATTATGCGGAAGATTTCAGCGAAGGTCTGGCAACTGTCCGACTGAATGGAAAATACGGCTGTGTAAACCGTGAAGGACAAGAAACTGTTCCCTGCAAATATGATGAAATAGGAAAGTTTACAAACGGAACGGCTTATGCGAAGTCCGGTCTGGACGAAGGCAAACTTGACAGGTCTGGGAATTTTACGGTTACCGCCAGAAATATGAAAACGACGCTACTCGACGCCGTGAAGAAAAAATATGTCCGTTTTTCGGCGCAGGGAAGTTCCATAAACAGTTCTTATATGGAAGTGGAAAATCTGACGGATATGAATTTATATTTGACAGTTCCGTGCGGAACATATTTAAGCGCCAATTCGAGCAGTTATCAAAACATGATACTTACCAGTCCCGAAGACATACAGTTAAGTCCAAAACAGAAATATTCAAAATATGTCAACACCGCCTGCATGAATATGCACAGAGATATTCCGAGCGAAAATAGCGGCTTCGGAGTCGGTCAGCACAATGACAGCCACTTGCTGTCAAAAGTGATAAAACTGCTTGACGATGGAAATTACAGTTATCCTGTAAAACAGGCTGCCGTGTGGATTGTAACCGACGACGCGAATTATGACGATGCAGGAACTCTTCAAAATCAGTATGGAAACAGAACAATAAACCTCGAAGACTATAATACAGGCTTATCGGTTGTGAAAGAAGCAAGAAAAATGAAATAATATTATTAATCGTCCGCAAAGAGATTGAAAAAATGATTGAAAATAATTTCATTCTTAAATTTTTGTGATTTTATAAATCCATTAAATCCCAAAAACATGAAGCCGCAGACAAAAAAACTCTGTCTGCGGCTTTTCAAACATGGAAAAATACTTTCAATATCAGTTTCCGAAATACCTGTTATACAAACCTTCAAACCCTTTGCCGTGGCGGGCTTCGTCCTTGCACATTTCGTGAACGGTGTCATGAATTGCGTCCAGATTTTGCTGTTTCGCCAAAGTTGCAATACGTTTTTTGTCTTCGCAGGCGCCAGCTTCGGCTTCCATGCGTTTTTTAAGATTTGTCTTGGTATCCCAGACAACTTCGCCAAGAAGTTCGGCAAATTTTGCGCAGTGTTCGGCTTCTTCAAAAGCGTAGCGTTTAAACGCTTCCGCAATTTCGGGATAGCCTTCCCTGTCTGCTTGACGGCTCATAGCCAGATACATGCCGACTTCTGTAGCTTCGCCCATAAAATGAGCCTGTAAGCCTTCCCAGATAACGGGATCAACGCCTTTTGCCACGCCAATAACGTGTTCGTCAACAAATTGCAGAGCGCCTTTTGTTTCGGCTGCTTCTTTAAACTTGTTTTTCGGCTGTTTACACTGGGGGCAAATTTCAGGAGCTTCATCTCCTTCGTGTACATAACCACATACTGTACAAATCCATTTCTTTTTCATCATCTTAAAATTTAAAATCCAAATAAAAGTTTACTATTTTACTATTTTACTGTATATTACTATTTTGACATTCATTACATATACCTTTACAATATATCTGATATTCCGAAATTATTAAACCGCAAGTTTCCAGACCTTCAAACTTCCGGTTTTTCATAGGAATATCAATTAGACGTTTGCATTTATCACACTTGAAATGAGCATGTTCCGAAATATCGGCATCGTAGCGCAAATTATTTTCGTCTATATTCAGTATTTTAATTATTCCATGCTCCGAAAACAGTTTGAGAGTGTTGTAAACTGTTGTTTTCGAGAGTGTTGGAATATCGAAAAACAGGTCTTTGAAAATAATGTCAACCGTAGGATGCACGCGATGATTAAACAGATATTCAAAAATTGCAATCCTGTGTTTTGATGGCTTAATGCCGCACTCTTTTAACATTTTAACCGTTTCCATTATAAAATACAAAACTTCATTAACTCAATGTTATTTTGTAATAATTACAAATATGTAATAATTACAAATTCGATGCAAATATAAGACGTTTTTTTTCAAATTCCAAATATTTTTTTCAAATATTTTATAATTATCTGACAATAAAATATTTATATTGTATTTTTTTTCCGAATTATGAACGATATACCCGAATTTTTTGATAGTTCAATTCACATAATTACAGAATTTTCAAGATTAACATATAATTCTCCAATAACTGTAACACGTTGAAAAAACAACCATTCTATAATTTCCCGCAGGGAAATCATATCAATAGAAAAAACATCGCAGAAATTCAATTGTCAATTGTCAATTCTATAAAAACATTACTATCTTCCACCGGTAATGAATGAGGTAAACTTCGGTAAAAATTTTCTCAAAATCCTGTAAATTCCCAGCGCCGCAAGCGCTACAAACATCACATTCAGAAAATACAGCGCCGTTATAGCAAATTCCGATTCAGGCTGCAAAATCATAAAACTGATTTTACGGAATGTCGATATTAAAAACGGCGCATGAACAGCAAAAACGAAGAATGAAGCTGCCGATAAAAACGGAGCGCTTCTGATTTTTTTCTTTTCAAACAGAAACGCAGTAAGATTGAAACAGAATACAATACCTGTTATTATTCCTGCATAATGAATATTAATAATAAAATCACATTTCAGCAAATCGGCAAGCGCCAGCAGCGGATACAGAATGAATGAAAATATTCTTAGTTTTCTGAAATCGTTGAGCAAATTTCTTTTATGTATTCCAAAACAGGCTCCAGCCATAAAAAAGAAAATACAGTCAATACTGAATCCAGCAACATTAAACCAGTAACCCGAAAACAGCGATATTCCCGGCAAAATCAGGATATATGCCTTTGTTTTTTTACACAGGAAATAAATAACCGGCGTCAGCGCAACTGCGACCATTAAATCGCGTATAAACCAGAACGGATACGATATGGGGGTTATCAAGGATTTATCGAGTTCAAGGGAAAAACTGTCTTTAAGGTTTCCAGAATTATTATAAAAATAGCTAAAAAAATCATGCCAGTCAACTTCCCTGTTTGAAAACGGACTGAGCGTCGGCACGTTTTGCATGATATAATACAGTGCAAACACTGCAAAATTCCAGAACAGATATGGCGTCAGCAGGGTTTTTGCCCTTGTTTTCAATTTGTTGCTGTAAATCTGCAAGTTAAATCCTTCAATGTTATGGAAAAACAGAAATCCAGACATGAAAAAGAACAGTGGAACGGCTATGCGTCCCAAAACCTGACTGAAAAGTTTTGAACAGTAGCCGAAAAACAGCATATCAGCCTCAGCGCCAAGTATTTGTCCGTTTACAACGAGATTTGGCGTCGCATTGTGAATAAACAACACGCCAATAATAAGCGGAAAACGCAGATAATCAATTACTTTTGATTGAAGTTCATCAGAATAAAAATTTTTTTTGTGTACCATACAATTTTAAGAGTTTGCGAGCCGCAACCCTTAAACCGTAGCCAAATAAAAAGCGTGAAACTGTTCGTTTTTTCAAAATCTGTTTATCTGTTCCTCGCGGTTCGACCAAAAACCATGTACACCAGATAAACACGAACAGTTCACGCCCTAAGACGTGAACCTTCGCCTGCTTATTCCCGTGTACTTCTTGAAATTTTGGTCGATTTCGAGGAAGGGAAATAAGAGCGTTAGCTCAATTATATTATAAGTTTATATTTTATTTATCTCTATTTCATACAAATCTTTTTTTATTCAAATTTAATTTCATGCCGCTTTTATCGTAGCCGTTTAAACGTTTACAAACAGGCATTACATTAAAACACGGGCGCAAAGGTACGTATTTTTTTCTTTTTCTCAAACCGTATGTAACTGTTTCGGTAAAAATTTGCGGGACTTTTACATAACGGATATTTTTCCTGACTTGCGCAGATTTGCAATACAAACACATTAATAAACAGTAATACAGTAGATTATGCTGAAAAAAATGTATTATGAAGTTCCAGTTGAAACAACAAACGCATAAAATGTATTCAAAATTTACCAGATATTTTTTTGCGGATTTAAGATTTATTGCAAAAAACATTATATTTGTATTGTGAAAAATAGAAATAAAAATAGGATAATGCAATGAATATCAGTACAATCTTGGAAAAAAACAGCCTGACAGAAGCGTGCAGATGCACGGTAATGAGTTTTTTTGCGCTGTTGATTTCGGACATTCAGCTCTTTTTTAACTGTCTGTTTTCTACTATATTAATATCATGAAAAAATCAAAATTTATTATATCAAAATGAAAAAGAGTAAATTATTAGTCTTCGCCGTTTTTGCAGCAGGCGTGACGCTATCGTTTGCAGGATGCAGCACACAGCCCAAATCCGATTTCACGCTTATCGAAGCGGGATTCCGCAATGTTCCCGACAGTATCCGCATCGGATGCTACTGGTACTGGATCTCTGATAACAT
>JAIROW010000069.1 GCA_031257315.1 Prevotellaceae bacterium | reverse complement strand
ACTATGGCGTCAATCATACAAGGTTATCAGTTCTGCAAACATGCTTATTGAAAAGACAAATGATGATGTTCCCGTTGAAGACAGAGTTGGCGCCATTTACAGAGCGTATGCCTATTCCGTCCTGCTGAATTATTTTGGCGGAACACCTATTATTGTTACTGCAACACCGCAAGGTAACGAACTAAGGAACAGCGAAGATGAAGTGCGGGATTTCATCAGGTCGGATTGCGACGAAACATATACCATGTTGCCCGCTTCTTCCGACAGTCGCTATATTGCACAACAGCTAAAAGCACGAATATTGCTTGGTATCAAGGATTTTGCAGGAGCGGCAAATGCTTTGCAGGAAATAATCAATTCCGGTCAATATTCCTTGCAGCATGAAACTTTTACGGAAGGTATAGACCTAAACCTACCCGAAACCATGCAGAAGGGAACGCAGTCTTATCCCTTACGCTATACCGAGACCCTGCTGATGTATGCAGAGGCGCAGACAGAACAGGGAAACACAGGGAAAGCAGCAGAAATCGTCAATCAGATTGCCGAAGCACAAGGGCTTCCACCCGCCCTGTCTCCCATCGCTACGCAGGAACAATGCAGAGAAATTATACACAGTTTCTGGACACATATATTAGACAGGGAAGGACACGAATTTGCCCGTCTGAAACGTACAGGAAAATTTATGGAAACATTGGGACAATATGGCGCTCAAAGCAAACATCAATTGTTGCCCATACCGGCATCTGAATTGAATCTCAATCCAAACATGACGCAAAATCCCGAATGGTAATACATATCAATTGACAATTGATAATTGATAATTGACAATGCAATGATTGTAGAGACGCCCAAATTGGGCGTCTCTACAAATTTGGCGCAATTAATCGCACCCCTGCAAATATTTTAATTGTCAATTGTCAATTAACTCAATATCCCGGGTTCTGTTTAAGTTTGCCAGCAGACTGTACCACGTCGTCGGGGTGGTATGGCATGACAATATGAACGTCGGAATTGAAGTTTTTGCGGTTTTCTGCTTTTGCTTCCCATGTAACTTCTATCGGCACCCATGGATTGTATGGGTTTTCGCGTGCGCCTCTGTTACAGTCAGTATCTTCTTCGGTCAGTCCTGTTGTACTTGATGTACATCCCGCGTTGTAGTAGTGCCGGACATGTTTAGGCTGCCTCAGTATATTATGTCCGCCCCAGTCTTCCGAAGCATTAGGGGCTTGCGATTTCCCCCAGCGTTTGAGGTCCATGAACCGGTCGGCGTATTCGCCTGCAAGTTCGCAGCGTCGTTCGCGCATCAGGTCTTCTTTTGTTGCAGTTGCCAGAAGCGACAGACCGGCACGCTGGCGAATTTCGTTTAATACCTGAGCAGCTTTGCCGTTTTCGCCGAGATGTATAAGCGCTTCTGCCTTGAACAGCAGGGCTTCGGCATAGCGGAACAGCGGAATATTAAAGTCGGTAAATCCGTCGCGGTTGGGCGATACATGCGGCGGAAAAGCGCTGTTGCCTTCGGGCGCGTCCCGATAGGGATCCAGATATTTGGCAATCATAAAGCCCGATTCGTCGTTGGCTCCCGAAGTAAATATGCAGGTGTCAACGCCGAAGTATTTGAACACATCGCCGTATTCGAGCATTGTTACTTTGCGTCGTTTGTCGCCATCAACAAAGGCGTTGCGCAGTTCGAGCGTCGGTTTGAAATATCCCCAGCCGTTGATTTTGCCCCAGCCCTGATTGACGAGAAATACGCAGGTAATATAGCAGCCTGCGTTGGTAGCGGCAGAGCAGTTGATTGACCAGATATATTCCGACGACCAGTTATTGGCAATGGTGAATACGTCGTAAAAATCGGGCAGCAGCGCACGTTTGCCTTCGTCTCTGATTTTGTCAACCAGCGGGGGTATCAGTTCCCACTTCGATTTGTCGTGCTGCGCCCAGTAGGCATAAACTTTTACCATGTATGCCCAGCAGGCAGCTTTGTGCGCCCGTCCGTAGTCTTTTCCGGTGTATTCTTCAAAGAACGGCAGCAGGTCGGCAGCCTTCTGGAGGTCTTCGATAATAAGCTCATAGTTTTTCATCACCGATTCGCGCTGTTCTGGCGACTGTGGCGTGTAATACTCGTAGTCTTCATAGCGGTCGAAAGGCACGCCCTGGTCATAACGTCCATAACGGTAAGCCCAGAAGAAATGACAGAACGCCCGCATAAAGTAGGCTTCGCCAAGACTGCGATTCAGTACTGCCGAGCGGTTCGACATTTTTGAGATAATGGCTATAAGCGAATTTGCATTGACGATGGACTGGTTCAGGTTGTTGTTAAAACCCGGTACGGCTGATTCCCTGCCATTATAGGTGAAATCGGTCATTCTTAAAAAGTCGTCGCCGCGCGAGCGACCATAAATCATGTCGTCGCTGCCGCCGGCAATTTCGTACATAAAGCCGCGACTGAAACCTTCGTCGCTGTCCGAAAATATGGTGGCGTAAATTCCTACTACCGCCGCCTCCGCATTTGCATCGTCGTAGAAATAGTCGTCAATGTCCTGATGTTTGTCGGGAGTATAATCCAGCCAGTCGGTACAGGACGTAAAGGCAAACGTCAGCGCCAGTAAAATTATTGATATACTATACTTTTTCATGTCTTTTGTGTTTTTAATCAAACTGTTTTTTTTATTCTTAATTGACATAATTATATGATTTTCAAAATTAACATAATAACTTTAATCAATTGTCAATTGTCAATTAGTACGTTAATTTAAGGCTTATAGAAACTGTTCTCGGAACGGGGTATGCGCCGCCGTCCAGACCTTTGCCTCCCACTTCGGGATCCATGCCCGAATATTTGGTAAAGGTTGCAAGATTTTCGACGCCAAGCGTTACGGAGAGCGAGCTTTTACGCTCGTCGAAGCAGCGGATTTTACGCAGCACGCTGTTCAGGTCATAGCTCAGCGAAACGTTTTTGATGCGCAGATACGAGCCATCTTCGAGATACCAGTCAGAATTTGTACTGAAATTATGGTTATCGTCCACTCTCGTTATGCGCGGAATGTCGTTTGTTTTTGGATATGCGTCGAGTATGTGGTTCCAGCGGTTTATGTCCAGTACGCTTTCGTTCAGAGTCATGTATTTGAAAGCATGGAAAATTTTTGAGCCTGAAACGCCCTGCAACATAAAGCTGAACGACAGGTTTTTCCATGTCAGCCCTCCCGTTACGGCGTATGTAACCGGCGGGAAATAGCTGCCCATGTAAACGCGGTCATTATCGTCAATCTTGCCATCGCCGTTCTGGTCGATAAATTTCAAATCTCCAGCTTTGGCGTTAGGCTGAATACGGTTTCCGTCTTTGTCAACGTATGCCGCCGCTTCGGCGTCGCTCTGGAACAGCCCGCCGGTTTTTACCAGCCAGTAACAGTAAAGCGGGTCGCCTTCGCGCGAACGGTATGGCGCCAGTATGCCTCCTCTGTAAGTATTACCGCCTTCTGACCATACCCATACCGGTTTTTCGCCGGTATTTGGGTCAACATCGCCGATATTTGTGATTTTGTTTTTCAGCGTCGAAAGGTTTGCGCCGATAAAATATGAAACGTTGCCGATTTTGTCTTTCCAGCCAGCTGTAAACTCTAAGCCAGTGTTGGTGATTTCGCCGCTGTTGATTTTTATCGGACTGATTCCGGTGAAATTGGGCAAACCCATTTGCATATTCTGAATCAGGTCAAAAGTGCGTTTGTTAAACCAGTCGGCAGACAGCGAGAGTCTGCTGTTCAGCAGTTCAAGGTCAATACCGAAGTCTGTCTGTTCCGACGTTTCCCATGTAAGATATGGATTATAAGATGTGGTGCCTGTCAGAGTGGTACTGCGGGTTACAATCGGACTGTCGATACCGATAGGATTACCCCTGCCATTGGCACGCCAGTATGAGGCAGCGGGTCCGGGAGCATTTCCACTGTCCCAGCCTATCGAACTCAGGTTACCGATGCGTCCCCAGCTGCCACGAAACTTTATCAGGTTAACCGCGTCGATTTTTGGCATAAACGGTTCTTCCGACAGTTTCCATGCCAGCGTAAAGGCAGGGAAGTCTGCGTATTTTTTTACCTGTCCGAGACGACCGGCATAGTCGCGGCGCACGGAAGCGGTCATGAAATAGCGGTTGTCGTAACTGTACGACGCTCGCCCGACAAGCGAGAGGTTGCGGTCGATACTGCTGTCGTCGGTCGGATTTTCAACTTTTGTGCCAAAACTAAAATACTGCATGTTTGGCGTTTCTATGTCGAAATTTCTCATACTGGCGCTGAAATTTCTTGAAATGCTTTCGTTAGACGTGATTGAAGCCAGCGCTCCGACAGTATGTTTGCCGAAAGTGCGGTCGTAGTTCAGTGTGTTCTCCGATTCCCAGTTTTTGTTGCGGCTTGCCGAATACGACAGACTGTTATCGTCCTTTGGTTTGCCGGGTTCAGTTATTTTGGGGTCAAATGTCTTGTCAAAACCATATTCAAGATAATATGTGAAGCGACTGGTAAAACGCAGTCCTTTGACAATATCGCCCACTTCGAGGAAGGTTGAGCTTCGGAACCGCAGCGGCATTTGCAGCTGTGTTTTAGAAACAAGATCGCGCAGCGGATTCCTCAGGTCTCCGTATGTTTCCGGATACAGACCGGACGCACCCTGATAGTGCGGGTCGTTTTGTACAGCCGGATCATTGGGATTCGGGGTTGTTCCGCCAAACGAGCCGTCGGAATAGTATGCTTCGGCGCTGCGCGGGAAAGCGAGGGCGCGATAAATTATACCGTCATAAGCGTCCTGATTTTGAGCGCCCCGTCCGCTGCCGCTCGACACGTAGGCGTCTTCGCGTATTTTTACGTAGCGGTTCAGTTTATATTCGGCATTGTAGCGCAGCTGATAAGTTTCGCTGAAAGTACCGACCAGCGTACCTTCATTTTTTACGTAGTTCAGCGAAAGTCGATTGCTGAACTCGTCCGTGCCGCCGCTTAAAGCAACGGTATGACGCTGGAAAACGCCGGTGCGGAAAACTACGTCCATCCAGTCGGTGCGCGTCTGTCTGATATACGGGTTCAACTCTGGATCCCAGCCAGATGGCAGCGGCTGTCCAGCGTCGCGATACGAAAATTCGCGCAACGCCCGCTCCTGTTCAATAGTAAGCGACTGGGGCAGGTTAACAGCGTTGTTAAATCCGAAGTTGCCGTCGTATTCCACAGCCGTCCGTCCTGCTTTCGCCCTTTTGGTGGTGATGAGTATAACGCCCGCCGAACCGGACTGCGCTCCGTAGATGGCTGCCGATGCCGCATCTTTAAGCACTACCACCGATTCTACCTCGTCGATGTTGTAATTGGCGCCCGGCACGCCGTCAACAACAATCAGAACATTTTCGGCGCCCTGCGAACCGACGCCGCGAATAACAATATTCTGCGCCTCCGTAGGGTCTCCTGTATTGTTGCGGACGGTAACGCCCGGAATCTGACCCTGCAACATACCGCCAACGCTGGTAACGGGACGCTGCTTCACTGCCTCGATATTGGCAATTGTCCCGACGGCTGCCGACAGGTCTGCCTTGCGCATCTGTGCGCCGTAACCGAGAACGACAACTTCTTCCAGCTCTGTCGTTTCTTCTGACAGAGCAACATTGATTGTCGTCCTGCTGCCGGCGACAATTTCCTGCTGAACAAACCCAACAAGCGAGAAAACCAGAACATCGTTTGCGCTGGTTACGCTGATTGAATAGCTTCCGTCCGTACTGGTCGATATTCCGCTGTTCGTTCCTTTCAGAACAACCGATACTCCCGCAAGCGGATTTCCCGCTTCGTCGGAAACTTTTCCTGTAATTTTTCCCTGAGCAAACAGGGTTATTGAATATCCGCACATGAAAAATACTGTTACAATTGTGCGGAACATATTTAAATTAACAACTTTCAATAATGTCTTCATACTCTTTATTATTTCTATCATATTTAATAATAAATGTTTTTTTAATCCTAATTTTAATATATACTCCGAATACCATGCTTTAACATGTTTCATCGGGACTGCCACTAAGAATCCTTCTGCGGAAATTAACGGCTTTGGAAGATAAAATCACTACCGATTTTCTTTTATTTCTTGATTTTTATTTCTTGATTTTTTTAATTTTCCATAGGCAGACTGTTTTCAGGGGTTAGACAATGCTGTACGGAAACAGACCGCAGTATTTGATTAATCGCATCTCTGCAATGCAGTGGCGAGGCTGTTTCAGAAAAACTGAAAGCCTGCAAACTCGCAAAAAATTTAGCGGATAAAGTATATAATTTTTGAAAAACTTTCCCGCTTTTCTGCGGAAAAATTCCGTAACTATCTGATAATCTCTCTCTCTCTCTCTCTCTCTCTCTCTCTCTCTCTCTCTACAAAAATCGTGCCAAACCTGTCAAAAAACAGGATTGTTAATAACTTTTTTTCAGCGATATTTTCTAAAATACAATACATCTCTTACACGATTTTTACTGTTTGTTACTGTTTTTTTAATTCTTACATTCTCTTAATTCTTAATTTTTAATTTTCCAGTTTCTTTTATTCAAAATTTCCGGATACAAAGATATGAAATGTTTTTTAATTTTGTTCAAAAATTTTTAACTGATGTATGTTTTTTTTTTATGGCATGTCGTAAAACAGTGTTAAACAGAACAAAGCAATTGATAATTGAAAATTGAAAATTTTGAAAAAGTTTGAACTGACGCCGATTGTTTTTATTTCTCTTTTTGCGTATAAACATACTGCAAATATAATTCTTTTTTTGGCTTGCGTTACCCATTTTGGTAACGCAAAATTTAGAAACCGCTAAATATCATTTAATTGAAAAATTGCGATAGAAAAAATGTCAAAATCATGAAAAAAAGGAGATGCGAAATACATTTCGCATCTCCTTTAAGATAAACGTATATTCTATCCTTTCATCTAATAGCCTTTATTCTGCTTTAACTTGCCGCCGGCGGTTTTGACGTCGTCGGGGTTCCAGGGGAAGGCGATGTGGATGTCGGGATTGAATTGCTCGCGACGGTAGCCGTCGTCCTGAGCGCAGTTGACTTCGGTGTATTCGGAGTCAACATTGGCGCGGTCTACGTACTTGCGAATCATTTTCTTTTCCCGCAGCTCGGCGAGGGCGGCGTTTCTTGCCGTCTGGTCGTATGTACTCATAACCCAGCGGCGGAGGTCGCCAAAACGGTCGGCATATTCAAAAGTAAGCTCGCAACGGCGTTCGCGCATCACGTCGAGGATCGTCGGAGAGCTGTATCTGTTGGCTCCAAGTCCGGCGCGTTCGGCTATGCGGTTAAGCGGGGCTGCGGCTTGCGATGCCTGTCCCATTTCGATTAACGCTTCGGCTTTGAAGAGTAGCATTTCGGCGAAGCGGATTACGGGAACGTTCAAGTCTGTGCGTCCGTCTAAGTTGTTGTTGGTGTACTGGTGTCCTGGGTAGCGGTAGGGGTCGATGTACTTGCCGCACATGAATCCCGATTCAACGTCGTTGGGGTCGGTGAACTGGAAGGTTGAGCCGTAAAGCTCGAACTCGTCGCCGTATTCTAAAATTGCTACTTTGCGACGCTTGTCTCCATCTACGAAGGCTTTATATACGTTCAAAGTTGGCTTGTAGGTTCCCCAGCCGTTTTGCATACAACCGTTGACAGAAGGATTCCATGTTTTTGCATAGAAAGTGATGGTGAAATAGTTCGTGGTTGGCACTTTTGAGTTGCCGTTGAGCGAGAAGATTTCTTCTGACGACCAGTTGCCTTTCTCGACTGTGAATACGTCGGCATATTCGGGCAGGAGAGCGCGGCGACCTTCGTTTTCTATCTTATCGACGAGCGCGGGGATTTTTTCCCATTTTGATTTGTCGTGCGCTGCCCAGTAAGCGTAAGTTTTCACCATAACCGCCCATACAGAGGTTTTGGTTGCTCTTCCGTAATTGTTTTTGTCATAATCCAGAACACAGTAGGCGGGAAGGAGTTCTACGGCTTTTTCGAGGTCTTCGATAATGAGTGCGTAGTTATCCATCACGGTCGCTCTTTGTTCGGGGATTCGATAGATGTAAGGATTGAAGTCCTCGTAGCGGTCGAAAGGCACGCCGTTATCGGCGCGTCCCATGCGGTAGGCAGAGAGGAAGTGAACATAGCCACGAATCCAGTAGGCTTCGCCGAGAATACGCTTGCAGACGGGTGATAGATTGTTCTCTCCCTTTTTCAACAGCTGATAAATGACGTTGTTTGAGAGGGCGAGCAGCTGTCCGATGCGTCCGTTAGTTGTTTTGAGCTTTGTTTCTGTGCCGTCCATCTCAAAGTTGTCTATGCGGGTGTATTCCGTTCCGCGATTGGTGCCGTGAATCATATCTCCGGCTCCGCTGACGCAGCTTTCCCAGAAATAGGAGCGACCGAATAGGTCATCGTCGCCATTTTCCAATTGATAATAAACGGCGTCGATAGCCTTGATAAAGTCGTCGTCCGATTTGTAGAAAATTCCTTCGGGGAGGATACTTTCATAGTCGTAATTTTCCACGAAATCGGAACATGCGCAAAATAGCGCAACGGTAGCTATTACTATATACTTTTTCATATATCTTTTGTTTTAATCGTTTTAAAAAGTTAACTTTAAAGCAAGCGTATAAGTTCTGAACACTGGATATACGCCGCCGTCAAATCCGTTGCCTCCCACTTCGGGGTCGATGCCCGTATATTTGGTGAAGGTAAGCAGATTTTCCGCTCCGAGCGAAAGGGTAAGTGCGCTTTTGCGCTTGTCGAAGTAATTTGCCTTGCGCAGAATCTGGGTGAGGTCATAGCCGACGGTAATGTTCTTGATACGGAGGTAAGAAGCGTCTTCGAGATACCAGTCGCTGTTGGTTGAGAAGTTGCCGTTCGTATCGTTGGTTGTAAGTCTGGGTATTTCATTGGTATTAGGCCATGCGTCGAGGATTCTGTTCCAGCGGTTGAAGTTGCCCATGCCTTCGTTAAGAGTTACGAACTTGAAAGCGTTGAAAGCATTTGCGCCCTGCACTCCCTGCAACATAATACTGAATGAAAGATTATTCCATGACAGTCCGGCGGTAATTGCGTAGGTCATCTTCGGGAAATAACCGCCGAGGTATTCGCGGTCGTCGTCGTTGATCTTTCCGTCGCCGTTCTTGTCGATAAATTTAAGGTCTCCTGCCGTTGCATTGGGCTGAATGCGGTTGCCGTTTTTATCGACGTATGCTGCGGCTTCTTCTGGTGATTGGAATATTCCGTCGGTCTTAACCAGCCAGAAGGAATAAAGCGGGTCGCCTTCGCGTGATTTGAACGGACGCAGCTGTCCGCGATAATTGTCGTCCCATCTCCATTCGGGCTTTTTGCCTGTGTTGGGGTCGGCAGCGCCAATGTCGGTTATGGTATTCTTGAGCGTGGCGAGGTTGGCGTTGATGAAATAGGAGACGTCGCCGATTTTGTCGTTCCATCCTGCGTTAATTTCAATACCTGTGTTGCGGATTTCGCCTTCATTGATCTGTGGGGCGCTGATTCCAATAATTGCTCCGGGCCAGCCGTAGTTTTGTTCTGTGATAAGATTGAAAGTACGCTTGTTGAACCAATCGACGGACAAGGACAGCTTGCGGTTGAACAATTCGAGGTCGATACCGAAGTCTGTCTGCTCGGAAGTTTCCCATGTAAGGGAGGGATTAAAAACGCGTCCGGGTGTTATTGTCATGGACGGTCTGTAATTCGGTTCGCCTATTACACCGGAGCCGCTACCGCGATTCATATATCCAAAATCCAATTTGCTTAAAGGATTGAAAGCATAGTCCTGTCCAATCGAAGCAATATTACCGATGCGTCCCCATGAGCCGCGCAGCTTGATAAGGTTGATCATATCCGTCTTCGGCATGAAGGCTTCTTCGGATAATTTCCAGCCGGCAGTAAATGAGGGGAAGTCGCCGTAATTATTTCCAGCCGGCAAGCGTCCGGCATAGTCGCGGCGCATGGAGGCGGTAAGGAAGTAGCGATTGTCGTAAGAATAAGAGAGACGACCTACATACGAGAGGTTGCGGTCAACACCGAAAGCATCGGTCGGATTAGAATACGAAGATGCAAAAGATAAATATTGATACAGCTCGCTTTCCATGTCTGCGGCAAATCCCGTTGCGCTTGCTTTCAGTTCGGAGCCGTGATAGTCGCTAAGCGTAACCGAGGCGAGAGCGCCGACGGAGTGCTTGTCGAATGTGCGATCGAAGTTCAGCGTTGTTTCGCTGTTCCAGTCGGTATCGCGGTTGCGTTTATATGATAAT
>JAIROW010000052.1 GCA_031257315.1 Prevotellaceae bacterium | reverse complement strand
AAATGAATGGAGGTATAAAATGGCATTTGAATATAAAGTAAATTTTAATATAAATGGAAAAGAATGTATTTTGGAAGAAATTGGTGATTTATTAAAAAATAAATATGAGACAATAGAAAATTATAATAATTGTATTTGTATAAATAATAAAACTGAAAAATGGAAAGAATTGGCATCTATTGAAATAATAGAAACAGGATATTTTTTTATAACAATTTTAAATAGAAATGAACGAAATAATATAATAGATACTATAAAAACTATATTGCAAAAATATGATATAGATTTCAAGATAGAAGAGGTATAATCATAAAATAATGGAGTACGCCTCTACGTCGCATAGCAGGACTAAAACCGTCAAAATTTTAACCGATTATTAAAAAAAACACCATCTTTCAGGCTGGTTGCGACAATTTGATTTACACACTTTTTGAACCGACATTGTTCATATTAAAAAATAATTTGTACTTTTACGCCCTGAAACAAATATTATATCGGACAAATTTTTAAGATAAATATTTGTAAAACAGTGAGATATAGCTAAAAGAAATTAATGTAACAGTTGAATTAATAATAGAATCAGTAACAATGAAAAAGATTTTTGTTTTTTTATTTATCGTGTCCGTAACATGTTCAACATGGGCGCAAAACATTCAGTGGCGCGGCGACCGCACCGGAGTTTACAACGAAAAGGGATTGCTTAAAAATTGGGGCGATAAAGGTCCCGAACTGCTATGGGCTTTCGACGGTCTGGGCGAAGGACATTCGTCGGTAGCAATTGCCGGCGACAAAATTTATGTAACCGGACTTAGCGGCGAAACAGGTTTTCTGTATGTTTTCGACAAATCGGGAAAAAATTTGAAGAAAAAAGAATACGGTAAGGAATGGAACAGCAATTACAACGGTTCGCGCGGCACGGTAACGGTGGACAACGGAAAAATCTACCTCGTCAGCGGAATGGGCGATGTTGTTTGCATGGACGAAAAATCGCTCGACGTTGTATGGAAAAAAAACATGTTTGAAGATTTCGACGGTTCGAATATTACATGGGGAGTAAACGAATCGCCGCTGATTGCAGGCGATAAACTGATAGTTACACCCGGAGGCAAAAAAAACAATGTCGTAGCCCTGAATAAAAATACAGGGAATTTAATCTGGAACTGCGAAGGCGAAGGCGAACTGTCGGCATACTGTTCTCCGCTGTATATCGCCGACCAGAAAGTTCCGCAAATCGTTACCATGACTGCAAAACATATTATAGGTATTGACGTCGCTACCGGTAAAAAACTGTGGTCATACGAACAGACCAACAAATGGTCGGTTCATGCCAATACTCCCGTTTACGGCGACAATATGCTGCTGTGTACCAGCGGTTATGGCAAAGGGTCGGTAATGCTGAAATTTACGGACGGAGGACGCAGCGTCGAAAAAGCGTGGGAATTGCCAGAACTGGATTCGCGAATAGGCGGAATAGTGAAACTTGGCAATTATGCCTACGGTTCGGGCGACGCAAATAAATACTGGTTTTGTATTGACTGGAAAACCGGCGAGAAAAAATACAAGGAGAAGGGATTGAACAGCGTCGGGGTAACAATAGCCGCAGACGGCATGTTATACTGTTACAGCGACAAGGGCGAAATGGCAATGGTACGCGCCGTTCCCGACAAATTTGAAGTGCTTGGATCATTTCCCGTAACGCTTGGCACCGAAACGCACTGGGCGCACCCCGTCATACATCAGGGGATTCTGTATATCAGACATGGCGACGCGCTTATGGCGTATAAAATTTAGAGCTTTAAGTTTGGATAATCTGCGGGACGGGGCGTCCAAAAAGCCTCTGCACACAGATTTTATGGATAATTACGGATTTTTATACTGTTTATAATCAGTATATTATTACAAAATTAAAGCGTTTGAAAATTATCTGTAAAAAAATCGTCTAATCCGTGTCATTTGTGCGCATTTTTGGGGACAGCTTCGTCTCTACTGTAACGGTGCAGTTTAAGAATCAGGTACAGGCAAACAGTTGCCCGTCATGCAAAAAATAATTACCTGTCTGTGATATAGATATAATACGCTGAAAATCAGTATGTATTTCTCGAAATATTCTGTACAGGTAACAGGACGCGAAATATCTGTTCAGGATATTTTATGAAAATTTCAGATAATTTTATTTCCGATATGAAAATTTTAACTAACTTTGTGCGATTTGTTTTTGTCGATTTTTGGTGAAAGCCGGCATCTGCACAACAGAAAAAATCGACATATACGGTTATGTAACATAGTGTTATTTATGAATTTATGTTTACGGACAGAAACTTGAAAAAATTAAAAAAATATGTATAATCCTTGCTGTGCGCAGTATTTGTTTCTGTGTACAGCATTTAAAAAGTTAAAAAATTATGGCAACAAAAGAGTATTTCCCCGAAATCGGGAAAATCAAATTTGAAGGGAAAGACAGTAAAAATCCCTTGGCATTTCGTTATTATGATGCTGAAAAAGAAGTTTATGGCAAAAAAATGAAAGACTGGTTCAAGTTTTCGATGGCATGGTGGCACACTCTGTGCGCCGACGGCAGCGATCCTTTCGGTCCCGGAACCAAATCCTTTCCATGGACGCAGGGCGCTTCCGCTCTGGAAATCGCCAAACAGAAATTAGATGCAGGTTTTGAATTTATGCAGAAAATCGGTATCGAATACTACTGTTTCCACGACATTGACCTGATTTCCGAAGGAAATTCCATCGACGAATATGAAGCCAATCTTAAAGCTATTGTAGCTTACGCTAAACAAAAACAGGTCGAAACCGGAATAAAACTCCTCTGGGGTACGGCTAACGTATTCAGCCACAAGCGTTATATGAACGGCGCAGGAACCAACCCCAATTTCGACGTCGTAGCCCGTGCCGCAGTTCAGATTAAAAACGCTCTGGACGCAACAATTGAACTTGGAGGCGAAAACTACGTGTTCTGGGGCGGACGCGAAGGATACTATTCCCTGCTTAATACCGACATGAAACGGGAAAAAGAGCATCTGGCAAAACTTTTGACCGCTGCCCGCGATTATGCCCGTTCAAAAGGCTTCAAAGGAAATTTTCTGATTGAACCAAAACCGATGGAACCGACAAAACATCAGTACGATGTTGATGCGGAAACGGTCGCAGGATTTTTACGCGCTCACGGGCTTGACAGGGATTTCAAACTGAATATCGAAGTAAATCATGCCACGCTGGCAGGTCATACGTTTGAACACGAACTGCAATGCGCTGCCGACGCAGGTATGCTGGGGTCGATTGACGCTAACCGAGGCGACTATCAAAATGGCTGGGATACAGACCAGTTCCCCGTTGACGTTAACGAACTGACGCAGGCAATGCTGGTTATTCTGAAAAACGGCGGCTTGCAGGGCGGCGGCACAAATTTCGACGCAAAAACCCGTCGCAGTTCTACCGATTTGGACGATATTTTTATTTCACATATTACAGGAATGGATACATTTGCCCGCGCTCTGGAAGCGGCTGCCGCTATTCTCGAACAGTCGCCATACCAAAAAATGCTGAAAGACCGTTACGTTTCTTTCGACGCTGGCGAAGGCAAAAAATTTGAAGAAGGAAAATTATCGCTCGAAGATTTGGCAAACTATGCAAAATCGAAAGGCGAACCGGCTCAAATCAGCGGGAAACAGGAACTGTATGAAGCTATTGTAAACATGTACATTTGAAAAACTGACAATTAAGGAAGAATGAGCGCAAAACTATGGGGGATTTAAAATATAACGGACAGAGAGCAGAAAACGCCATCACGCTGATATGGACAGTGTTGACGGTTGAATTAATATCTCTTGTTTCGTATTATTTTCAGTATGACTTGCTGCAAACCATTGTTGACGGCGGTACTGTAACGGGAGAAGCTGCTAAGGAAAATGATTTGATAAACAGAGAAATAAACATTATATCCACGATTGTTCATATCTCTTCGGCTGTTACCTTTATTATGTGGTTTAGAAGAGCCTGTCATAATCTTAGCCTGACGCCCTCCTGCTTGCAGTATCACGAACACTGGACTGTTGGCTGCTGGTTTGTCCCGCTGATTAATCTGTTTAAACCCTATCAGATAATGAAAGATATGTACGGAAAAACAGCGGAGTTGCTGGGAAAAAATGAAATAAATACCGGCAATTTGCTTTCTTTAAATCTTATAGGCTGGTGGTGGGCTTTATGGATTGCCAGTAATATCATCGCATATTTCAGTATGCAGTATATGAGAGACGCCAATACGGTTGACAGTCTTATATTTGTAACAAAAGCATACATGATTGCACATGCTGCAACGGTTATTTCGGCGTTTGTTACAATCAGGGTAATTGGAAACTATTCGCGCGTCGAACTGTTACTGCAAAAAATCAACAGCAGCGAAACTGTCGGCATTACTGATTCTCCGTTTAAAACTCAAACTTCGTAAAATTCATTTGTACTATGAAAAATAGAGAATATAATTTAAATTATATCATACCGATAACTCTGGTGGCGACCTTAGGCGGTTTGCTGTTCGGATATGATACGGCTGTGATTTCGGGCGCAGAGAAAGGACTGGAAGCCTTTTTCATGCAGGCAAAAGATTTCCAGTACACAACAGTATTGCATGGAATTACATCTTCAAGCGCCCTGATAGGCTGTGTAATTGGCGGTTTTATTTCAGGTATTTTCGCCGCGCGGTTCGGACGGCGCGATTCGTTGCGTTTTGCCTCCGTGCTGTTTTTCCTGTCGGCGCTGGGTTCGTACTGTCCTGAATTTATGCTGTTTCCGCACGGCGTTCCCTCACAGAATCTGCTGATTGCGTTCAACCTTTACCGCATACTGGGAGGCATTGGCGTTGGCTTGGCTTCGGCTATTGTACCAATGTATATTGCAGAAATAGCGCCTTCGCAGATACGCGGAACGCTGGTTTCGTGCAACCAGTTTGCAATAATTTTCGGTATGCTGGTTGTATATTTTGTGAACTTCCTGATAATGGGCGACCACAAAAATCCGGTTTTTGAAAATGGCATACTGACAAACGTCGAAGAAGCAGAATGGGCATTTACCGTCGGCTGGCGACGAATGTTTGTGTCGGAGGCTTATGTGGCGGCAATTTTCGGCGCTTTGCTGTTTTTCGTACCCAGAACGCCGCGTTATCTGGCGCTGATTGGACAGACTGAACAGGCGCTGTCGGTACTGACCAGAGTAAATGGCGAGTCAAAAGCCAAAAAAATTCTTTCGGATATAGTAAACACATCGAAGGAAAAGACGGAAAAACTGTTTGCCTACGGCGTATTGGTAGTAATTGTCGGCATCATGCTTTCCGTTTTTCAGCAGGCAATCGGAATCAACGCCGTGCTGTACTATGCGCCGCGCATTTTTGAAAGCGCCGGAGCCAACGGCATGTTATCCACCGTTATAATGGGTATTTCAAATATCGCATTTACGGTTGTAGCTATCTTGACGGTAGATAAATTTGGACGGAAACCGCTGCTAATTATCGGTTCTGTTGGAATGGCTGTCGGAGCGTTTGCCGTCATGGCGTGCGGAAGCGCCGGACTTGTCAACCCCGACTCAGCCAGACAGGCGGCAACAGGCATACAGGGATTTATCCCCGTAATTTCCGTCATGGTATATTCTGCATTTTTCATGATGTCGTGGGGACCGATTTGCTGGGTACTGATATCCGAAATTTTCCCGAATACCATTCGCGGTAAAGCGGTAGCGATTGCCGTTGCTTTTCAGTGGATTTTCAATTACATTGTTTCATCGACTTTCCCGCCGCTCTTTAAATTCAGTCCAATAATTGCGTATGGACTGTACGGTATCATGTGCGTACTGGCAGCTTTGTTTGTGTGGAAATTTGTACCCGAAACAAAGGGAAAAACGCTGGAAGACATGAATAAACTGTGGACTGCAAAAAAAGGTTGACAGATATAAAAATAAATTCCGACGGGAGTCATAAAACTCCGTCGGAATTTTGATATTGTTTTTTTTTAATGAACATTGACAGTATTAGTTTTAATTGATGAATTATGCCAAAACATTTGTTTAAGACTCCGTTTAAATTTTGTATTCTTGGAAGCGGCAGCTGGGCTACGGCTATTATGAAACTGCTGACAAGCAAACAAAACACAAATCTTTGCTGGTATATCCGGTCGAAAGATACAATAGAACACATAATCAGGTATGGAAACAATCCGAAATATCTGTCGTCCGTGCGTTTTGACACGTCGAGATTTGAGATGACAGATGATATAAACCATGCTGTCGGCAATTCCGACGTGCTGATAGTCGCCCTGCCTGCCGTATTTATTTCGGAGTTGATGAATACTGTGAAAGTCGATTTGTCAAAAAAATTTGTCGTTTCGGCGGTTAAAGGAATTGTGCCGGAGGTAAACAAATCGGTTTCCGAATATTTCAGCGAAAAATACGGTATTCCAGATTCGCAGCTTGGAGTAATATCCGGTCCATGCCACGCCGAAGAAGTAGCGCTGGAACGGCTGTCGTACCTGACATTTTCGTGCAAAAGAAAAAATCTGGCAGAGCTTATATCCCGAAACATGGAAACTCCGTTTCTAAGAATTATTTCATCTGCCGATGTTTACGGTTCGGAATATGCCGCAATTCTGAAAAATATTTATGCCATAGGAGCCGGAATTTGTCTGGGACTGGGATACGGAGACAATTTTATATCAGTATTTGTTAGCAATTCATTTGAAGAAATGCGCAGATTTCTCAACGATACAAATTTGAGTCCAAGACAGACAACCCGCTCCGCATATCTGGGCGATTTGCTTGTAACATGCTACTCGCAATTCAGCCGCAACCGCACGCTCGGCGCAATGCTCGGCAAAGGATACAGCATACGCTCGGCAATAATGGAGATGAATATGATTGCCGAAGGCTACTATGCCTCAAAATGCATGCATCAAATCAATGAAAAAGAAAAAGTCCGTATGCCTATTGCCGATTCGGTTTACAGAGTTCTGTATGAAAATGCGTCTCCGCACATGGAAATAAAAAAACTTAGCGAAGAAATTCTGCTGTAAAACAGAGAATTATCAATAAATGATTTTATTTATAACCATAATCAATATGTCGCAATCTGTTTCATCTCCCTGATAAACTCTACTTGATAAAAACATATTCGGAAAATATAAACGATTACTTTACCTGTATAGTAAAATCTTTACCACCAGACCTGCCGTCCGTTTTCGTAAGTAAACGGGCGTTCTTCGCGTCCGCGAGTGTGGTTATGAAGCAGAAATAGCGCTCCGGACGGACAGTTTTCATACACTAAAACGTAGCTGTCGTCGCCGGTTTTTTGTCCGAGCGAATTCCATTGACCGTTGTCCCAGAAAAATAATTCGTACAGGTCGCCCGGACGAATATTGTTGTCGTCGTTGCGGGGGATATAGCTGATGCGGTCGATGCGTTGAGGCTTGCCAAAATCCAAACCGAGCCAAATATTGCTGTCGGCTAAATGGTCAAAAAAACTTAACGGATCGCCGTCAAATGCTGCCTTTTTCTGACGTCCATCGCCATTACTGCCTTCCGTCCCGATTATTTTTCCGCTCAACTTGTGATATACAGCGTTTTGAACTGTATAAATTGCTATTTCCGCTACATTACAATGGCTTTCTACGGCGCCAAAATAACGAATATAACGATAGGTTTTATCTGATTTCAAGTCTATTATATTCGGAATTAGTTTAGGCGACTCCTTTATCGTATATAATTCTTCTGCATCGCTGAAATCTACGCGATTAGCGGCTTCAAAACGCCCGTCTAACATTCTGTTAACGTATGAAATTATACGTCTCAAAGGGAATTTTCTGTCTAAAATTAATGTTTGTTTTTCCGAATAATCGGGTTTTATCGGGTGCATGTTACCGAGACTGTCAAGAATAATTGGATTGGCGGCTGCTACAATTTTGCCGGTATAATATGCCGGTAAATATGCAAAACTGTTTCGCATTTTGTCAAATAAAACCCTGTTATTGCGGATTTTAGACCAATGAACCGGTATCCATTCAAGATTGTTATAAACGCAGAGATAGGCAATTTTTGATGACGTCTTTTTCTCGATATTTATTTCGACGTCCGTTCCCTGAAAATATTCAGACGAGACGTCCTTTATATTTTTTTGTTTGAAAAGAGGCGGTATTGGCTCGTTTATTTTTTGAACTGCCAAACATTCTTTTTGAACGCTGAATGTTTTACGGTATATTTTGGGCGCTTCTTTCGCAAAAACCCACTGCTGAATATTTTCATCGAATCCCATAAACGGGTAACTCTTACCGTTTTCGGCAAGCAGCATGTTCCACGAATGTCCCATCAAAAAACTCATCCACATTGGCGAAAAATCCAAGCCGACAGGTATTCCTAATGAACGCATTAAATAGATGGTGCGAAATGTATAACTATCGCATCGCCCAAACCGGATATTATCGCTCATTATTGGAGAATAATCCGGTAAGGCATCATTTTTTATCTGTAAAGGGTATTTTGCTATTAAACTGTCGTTTAATCTGTCGCAAATATCGACTAACGTTATTTCGTTCGTATATTCCGAAAGAGCGGATTTATATTTTTCTCTGTAATAATCTATCCAAAATTCTCTTTTTTCAGTAGAAACCGAGTAAGGCAAAACGTATTCACAAAAATCCTGAAAATCATATTTATTAGCCCATGACGTCTGTTGCCAAACACTGAATATTTTGTCGATATGAGAAATAAGAAAATCGGAAGTCAGAGTTGTAATATCATAATGTGTTCCAATTGTGGATTCTGGATATATATTTTTAATAGAATCCAGCTTATTATAAACTTCATCATCGCTCAAACTACTTTGATTTAATGAATCCATCAGAAAATAAAGTTCCCTGTTTTCTTCCATATAATAGTGTATCGGCATATTTTCTATCAAAAAGACGGCGGCGCGGTATTTCAGGCTATCGGCTGGATTTTCTTTATAATGAGCTAAAACCGTTTCTAACTCGGCGCGATTGTCGCCTGCAAGCGTTAAAGCCTGTTCCAAGCGCAAAGATTGGCGGCAAGAAACGAACAAAACTACTGCTATAAAGATAATATATTTCATGCCAAGTTATTTTTTTGTCGCAAAATACCGCTCATGTATTGCTTTTAGATAACTGTCGGTTATTGCGGGAATTGACTTGTCGGGAACAAACAGATTCGACACCGTCAAATCGCTGTTTAACACAAAATAATACGGATAACCGAGTTCTTCGGCTGGTATATTCAGCGGAGAAATGTTATAAACGTTGAGTTCCTGAATATTATACTGCGGTTTTGTTTTATTAAATATTTTATTGCTTCTGTAAGTACCAAAAAACAAAATGTTTTCTTTTCCAACAGAATCGACCCAGCGCTGGACTGAACGTATCGAAGCGTTCACACAACTTTCACAGTTCAGTTCCGAAAACCGGCAAACAAGCAATTGTTCTCTGTCGGACATTAAATTGTTCAATGCTATAATATTACCAGAGGAATCTTTAGCTGTAACATTTTCCAGTTTTATATGACAATTATGCACATTTGTCCAGAAATTGGTTTTATACAGATGCAGTTCGTCATTTGCCATGATTTGCTGGTAAATACTGACAGTCTGGTTAACATGATACAAACGTATTACTGTATAAACATTAACTGCAAGTAATACAACAATAATACAAAATACCCATTTGTTTTTCATATCTATTCTATATATTTAAATTATTTTTCCGTCGAACGTTTCAATTTATATTTGACCAATACCGGATTTGCATCTTCGTCTATATTTTTAAGTATTTCGTTGTTCGTTTTACGTTCCGTTAAAGAATTATGAATGGCAATTGCGGGAATTGCACCTATAAATTCATCTTTCCATCCAGTCAGAGGGGACGCAAACAGGGGCGCAGTATCCGAATCAACAAAAACCTGATTTCCTCCAATCAAATTACCGGTTGATTTATCGCGGAAAATAAATGTCTTAAATGCCTTTCGGTTGAAAGCATTGTATAGAGAAAAATTTTCATGCGTTGCACATTCTATATAATCTCCCAGATAATAATAGCAGTCATTTTGTCGCGACTCTTTTATAAAAACATCGGTGTTCTCTAAATACTGTTCAGGAATCCTTTTTTTGTGAAAATCAAGCTGATAACATTCCTTTACAGAATACGCATTTTCGAGTTGATAAACTTTATCGGAAAACTTGAACGCAAAATGTACGCTGTTTCCAAACGAATTTGTATAATCATAATTACCATAATAATTCTCTTTCGGATAGAGATACGGTAATCCGGCAGCAATGATGCGAAAAGTTGAATCAGTTATTAAAACCTGCAAGCCGTACAATTCATTTAGATGGACATTATAATGCTGAGCTCCTGTTATAAACAGATAGCCTTCCGGTATTATCCTGAAGTTTGAAAAATAAAACGGCACACGTTGCTTCTTAATAAATTTGCCGTTAAAATCAAAAAAAGACAGCCCTGTTTTGTGATGTACAATCAGAATCTGGTTTTTTTCATCTATAGCAATATCTTCCGGATTTACAATATCTTCCGGTCCGCCGCCTTTGGGTATTTTGTGAATAAACTTCCCTTCTTTAGAAAAAATTAATACATTTTGTCCAATATCAGAATCAAAAACAAAGAAGCGGTCTTCCGTACATATTAGCTTGTTTATTTCCGCAATTAAGGATTCATCTGTTGTTTCCAGCGGAATAAGCGTTGAGGAATCAATAAATTCACTGGTTTTAATCATTTTATCGGATAAAAATTCATTCAAATCGAGTACTACGCTGTTTTCTCTGTCAATATTTAACAGTTTGACGCTGTCCAATCCCAATTGTACGATCTGTTCCTGAGAAAATCTTGGACGTTCATTTCCCCGTCCTGCACATCCTGCAAGTAAGCCTGTGAAAATAATAATCAGTATTTTTTTCATAATTATGCATGTTTTATTAAAAAGGATTGCCTCTAAATCAACTCTTTGAGGCAATCGCTTTTCGGTCAATTTAGTCACACATAACGTGGCTACAATTTACGCACCCTCCATTATGACATATAATTCTTGTTCCTGACCAAGAAATAGAAATAATAAAAAAATCAAGGGTAACGGTACAAGCTCTGGGGTCTGGAGTCTCGTCTTTGGTAGCTCCTTGCGTCCACCATTCCCAGCCATAATTGGCTTCGTTAGACAATGCTTCCACTTTATTCAGTGTAACATTGCTGGAGTTCCCGTCCGTCGCATTGCTGTTCAGGCTCACATTCCATGCAGCTCCTGCTGCGATAATTATGGCTAACAAGCCACCTAATAACATTTTTCGATTCATCGAATAAAAATTTAAAGTTTTAACATTATTAATTAATTTTTTGGTTGTCTTCCGTTCAACTTCCTGCGCAGTATAAGTCGATTGGTTGATTTCCGGTGCAAAGGTACGGGTATTTTTTGAACTGCAATAATTTTGAGCGTCAAATTTTTTGTACAC
>JAIROW010000281.1 GCA_031257315.1 Prevotellaceae bacterium | reverse complement strand
TTGTATTTATTCCCAAGTTCGCCCCAATATTTATACCCGTATTTATGAACATGTTATGCGACAAAACCCATGTATATGAATAACCTGCCGACGGACCGAAATGTATTATGCTGTTTCTTTCGTTATAGTGATGTATTTCAGTATTATCCGAATATATTGAAGTATAATAAACGCCAAATCCGTAGAGAAAACTTCCGCTTGAAATATTCTGTTTTCTGTCTAATTTTTTATTATAAACCGAACCGAGCGAATGATTTTTACTGTTTTGAATCCAGCCCGCCGTTATTCCAATATTCATAATATCCAGCCCTGCGTTTTTAAATTCATTTGTTTTATCGGCGTAATAGGTTTTGTACCGTTTCAAGTACGATTCAAAATATAATTTTTCAGAATACGAATTAAATTCCATATCCAAAGAATTGGATTGAAAATTCAATGGAATTGAAAAACTCAAACTGTATTTTTTATATCTGAGACCCAATCCCATTTTCCATGGTTCATCTGTTCTAAAACTTTGAGTTTGCCCATGTGTAAAAATGCCGATATTGTAATTTCCCGAAATGCTGACTGCAAATTTCCCGTCAAACATGCTAACAGTCTCCTGACAGTACAACGATTCAACATTAAACAGACAAAACAAGAATAGCAACAGACAACGGTTCTTCATGTTAATTATAAATAATGCTACTATTTTTTTTGCATCTTCTAATTTCCACTTGCAGTCTTCGCATTATATTGAATCATAAGAAGTTGTATCTCGTGCAAAATCTTGTTTTGACGCGCCATATCTTCGGCATTTACAGCTGTGATATAGTCGTTTACGGTAACGTCGCCAAAAGTAAGTCTCGCTTGCGTAGCATTTTTCACGCTT
This sequence comes from Prevotellaceae bacterium, assembly GCA_031257315.1. GTDB lineage: Bacteria > Bacteroidota > Bacteroidia > Bacteroidales > UBA932 > JAIRLF01. Next base: position 12,159 of record JAIROW010000281.1, on the reverse strand, counting down.
TCACGCAACAAAATAATATCATTGTCGGCAACAAGCAGACCATGTATTTTGAGTATTTCGGAATTTTGTTGCAGCAATGCCAAATTTGTGTTAAATATAAAAATATCTTGCTGAACGTCTATTTTGTTTTTGTTGACAATCAATGCTTTACGTTCATTTTTATAGGTATATAATCCTGATATGTTCCAGTTTAGGCGTATGCCTGCAATATAATAAGGGTCAAAACTATCGCTCAGCATGTTTAATCCCGGACGTCCGATGCCACCTTGCACAAATAAACTGAGGCGCGGCATATTTTTAATTGTGATTAAACTGTTTTGCGCGTCGATTGCTTTTTTTTGCATCTCAAACATTTGCAGTTCGGGACGGTTAATGGCGCTTGAAATCGTTGGCGGTAAGGGTTTTACGAGCAGCATACTGTCGCTCGTTGGCTTGCCGACAAACATCAACAGCATATCTGCATAGCCCTTGCGGGCGGCGTTCAATTCGACCGCGCGTTGCGTGTTTTTCAGCAATTCGGCTTGCATGTTGTCGGCAGCGCTTTTCAACGCAACGCCGTTGGTAATGGCAACATTTGTCCTGTCAAGCCCTGTTTGAATGTCTTTCTGCACGAGTTCCGTCTGTTTTATTTGCGCTTCAAGCAGCAGTATTCCAAAGAAAAGCGAATTGATTTGTTCGCGAAGTTTATACATTTCGACTTCGATTTTTTGCGTTTCGGCTTCGGCGTTAGCTTTAATCAAATCAATTTGTTTTTTTGTGGTAAATAAATCGGTAACAGACTGTTGCACTTCGCCATAAAGTTTATACTGGTCTTTGCTTGGCTTTGGAATATTGATGTCGGGCAACGAAATTGGAATACTTGTTACCTCCGATTGGTAGCCTGCCTGACCATAAACGCCGATTTGCGGCAGATAGGCTTTGTTTGCGTTTTCGATAGAAAAATCCTTCGATTTTTCGAGCAATTCGTATTGCCTGACCAGCGGAAAATTCATTTCAGCCAGCCGGTAGCAGTCGTCAATTGTTAATGTCTGCGCGTTAAGAGTGGCAATGGTAAACAGCCACACTGTAATTATCGCATTTGCTTTTTTAATCATATCTGTTAGCATTTTTTTAAATCATTTGACTAATTTATTTAATCAATTCATTTCCTGTATTTTCTTTAAAAAACATTGCTTTTATCCATGCAGGAATAAGCGTTTTGCGTTCTTGCATAAGTTGCTCAAATTGGGCATCGTTCAGTCCGCCAATAATTCGCGAAAAAGGTCGCGATATAAACGGGAAAATTATTAAACCCAGCATATTCATAACAAAATGCAATAAATCTGGCTCGTTGATTTCGCCTGCTGCAACTTTTTCCTGAAATTGCCTGACAAAAACGGAACTTCTAAACAAATGTCTGGCGGGAAGTTTGTCAAACAGATTTTCGGGACGGTTGCGAATTTCGCTCAAAATAAACAGCGGAATATCAGGAAATTCGACGCATAAATTTATATAGTTGGCAGCCAGAAGTTCGATTTTTATTTCAAAAGAAGTATTTTTGTCGTCGAGAGCGCCGGTCATACATTGAAAAAAATTAACCATCGTGTCAAACATAATGAGTTCAAACAGTTTTTCTTTGCTTCGGAAATAATAGTTCAGCAGCGCAAGATTGATGCCTGCTTCCTGTGCAATATCGCGTGTACGCGAGGCGGCGTATCCTTTTTTCTGAAACACTGCGCGTGCCGCAACTTTTATTTTTTCTTCTGTCGAAGCGTCAATAGCTTCATTTTCGGCTTTTTTCGCCATAATTTTTTTCTTTACTTAAATTATTTCGGCGACAAAGGTAGTACTAATATTTTTATTAAACAATTTTTTTAATCAAATGAGTAAACAGCAATTGGAATGGCTTGATAATATGCTGAAAATAAGCGCTATTTTTACTTTGCCGTAAAAATAGCGCCGGTATAAAAAATGACAAACAAAAATTTACAATTAGTCGCAGCCAGCCTCAGCCCTGTTTTTCAAGACGTTTGTATTTCAATGAAGGCGATGGAATAAAATCGCCGATTTTCAGCGATTCCCACTTTTTGTCGATTGATTCGATTGTAGCCTCGTCGGAGCATACAATATTAGGCCACGGACGGTGAAAATCATCGCGGTTTATTTTTGCACGCGCATCTACAATCAGCGAATTGTCTTTTATTTCGCAGTCGTATGCAATATCCGTATTGGCGCCCGCAAGCCAGATGCAGGTTGTGAAATCGTTTGTGTCTATTTCGTTATCGAAAATTATTTTCAACTTTGCTCTGGTTGTCGGAATATTGTTTTCGTTACAAAACAGGAAAGTCAAATCCTGATCGTTATTTGCGGCGCTGGAAATCAGTTCCTCTTCCGGCAGTTTTACAGTAGCGTCGATGCACAGTTTGCCTCCGAAGCACTGCTGTCTGGCGGCGTGGTCGAGTACGTCAAGAGGTCCTTTGCTGAAATATGTATCAGAAGCGGGCGTCCAGTTTTTGCCGATAGCATCGAACAGGGCTAAAGTATTGTGAATGTCAACATTGGAATCTGTTACAACAATTACTTTGCAAAACATCATTTGTCCGGCGCCCCACATCGCGTTTGCAATTTTTATCGCCTGACCGGGGTACGTTTTGTTTATCGAAATTATTGCAATATTGTGCGATACGCCTTCTTCGGGCAAATACATGTCGGCGATTTCAGGTGCAATACATATCTGTATCGGTTTCAGAAAAATTTTTTCAATCGCTTTTGAAATATACAAATCTTCCTGAGGCGGGATTCCCGTTACGGTTGCAGGATAAACGGCGCCCCGCCGGTGCGATATACATGTTACGTGCATTCGCGGATAAAGATCCTGCAATGAATAGAACCCGGTATGGTCGCCAAAAGGACCTTCCGTTATAAACGTTTCTTCGGGATCGATATAACCTTCGATAACGAAATCCGAATCTTCCGGCACTTCTATATTCTGTGTCAGGCATTTAACCATTCGCACAGGCTTTTTTCTGAGAAATCCGGCAAACAGGTATTCGTCAACATTTTCGGGCAATGGAGCCGTTGCGCACCATGTGTATGCAGGGTCGCCGCCCATAGTTACGGCAACAGGCATCAATTTACCGGCTTTTTTATATTCGGCAAAATGTCGCGCTCCGGTTTTGTGTCTGTGCCAGTGCATTCCGACTAATGAATCGTCAAAAATCTGCACTCTGTACATTCCGACGTTCCGCTGTCCTGTCAGTGGATTTTTTGTGTGAACCAGAGGCAGAGTAATAAATCGACCGCCGTCGCAGGGCCAGCATTTCAGCGCCGGAAGTTCGCTCATTTTCGGCAACGGCATCACAACTTCCTGACATGAAGGGGTTTTGATTTTGACTGTTTTAGGAAAAAATCCTGAAATTCTGTTGAGCTGCGGCAAAAATTTCAGTTTTTCTACAAAACTCAACCCTTGGGCAGTTTTGGCATATTTAAACAGAGAATCAATTTCATTTAACAATTCTTCAATTTTAGAAACTCCCAGTGCGTATGCAATACGATTATCCGAACCGAAAGCGTTGGTCAGCGCCGGAAATTTGTAGCCCGTATTCATAAAAAGCAAGGCTTTACCACCATTTTCCGATTTTGCGACGCGGTCAGTAATTTCCGCTATTTCCAACTCAGGGTTTACATACTCATTGATTCGTATCAATTCGCCTTTCGATTCAAGATAATCTATGTATGAAATCAAGTCATAATACATAATAAATTCTGTGTTTAATCAAAAATTAATTTTCAGTAATCGGTGCAAAAGTAGTAATTTTTTTTGTTTTTACTTCCACACATGTGTGATTTATGCAAAACCGTACAGGGAACGCTGTCGCTGTGATTGTATAACTCATTGAAATTAAGAGCAAAAATGCTGATTTATCGACACAAATAAATTAAATGTCCATGAAAAAATAATTGAGTTTTTGCAGAGTTTTATATCAATTGATATGGATTTTTGCAAAAAATGAAATATATTAGAGTTTATGCAGATTTGCCGTATGTCTTTGACCTGCATGGAGACACGATTAATCGCGTCTCTAAAATAGAGTTTATGTATATTTATATTTTTTACAAACAGGCTAAAAATCAGTATTTTCAAAAAGAAATAAATAATCAGACGAAAAGCGGAAGTTATTCGAAAAGAATCAGAGTATTTTCAAATTCAATAAACTCATTTGTCGTTGAAAAACAGTTATATAAATAGAAAAACATGCGCGTTTCATTATTTTGACTATATTTGTCGTTTGAAATTTTTATAAATTCGTAATGACGCAAGAAGAATTATTCAAAAAATTGATTGCTCACTGCAAGGAATACGGTTATATTTTCCCGTCCAGCGAGATTTACGACGGACTTGGAGCCGTTTACGACTACGGACAAAACGGCGTTGAACTGAAAAACAATATTAAACGCTACTGGTGGGAATCGATGGTGAAACTCCACGAAAATATTGTTGGAATCGATTCTGCAATTTTCATGCACCCGAAAATATGGGAGGCGTCGGGACACGTTGACGCTTTTAACGACCCGCTTATCGACAACAAAGACTCGAAAAAACGTTACAGAGCCGACGTTTTAATCGAAGAATACATTGCCGGTATCAGAGGTAAAATTGACAAAGAAATTGCAAAAGGGAAGAAAAAATTCGGAGATGCTTTCGACGAGACCCAGTTTTGCGCCACAAATCCAAACATTCTGCGTCTGGTCGAAAAAATGGAAGCCGTACAAAACCGTATGAGAGAGGCTCTTAATTCGGACGATTTGGACGCATTAAAAAATCTGATTATCGACTGCGAAATTGCATGTCCGGTTTCGGGTACCCGCAACTGGACAGAGGTGCGCCGTTTTAACCTGATGTTTTCCACGCAAATGGGGTCGGTCAGCAACGATACAAACCTTATATATCTGCGTCCCGAAACGGCTCAGGGAATTTTTGTAAATTTTCTCAATGTCCAGAAAACCGGACGAATGAAAATCCCCTTCGGTATTGCACAGATTGGCAAAGCTTTCAGAAACGAAATAGTCGCCCGACAGTTTATCTTCCGTATGCGCGAATTTGAGCAGATGGAAATGCAGTTTTTTGTACGTCCGGGCGAAGAAATGAAATGGTACGAATACTGGAAAAAAGCACGAATGGCATGGCACCGCCTGCTCGGCTTCGGCAACGAAAAATACCGTTTCCACGACCACGACAAACTCGCTCATTACGCAAATGCCGCCGCCGACGTCGAATTTAATTTCCCCTTCGGATTTAAGGAAGTCGAAGGCATACATTCAAGAACAGACTTCGATTTGGGAAACCATCAGAAATTTTCGGGCAAAAAGATACAGTATTTCGACCCCGATACAAACGAAAATTATGTTCCTTACGTAATCGAAACTTCGATAGGCGTTGACCGTATGACGCTGCTGGTACTTTCTGCTTCGTATGACGAAGAAACCGTTGTAAAAGAAAATGGAGAAACCGACGAAAGAGTCGTTTTGCGTATTCCACCGATGCTTGCTCCCGTAAAATTTGCTGTGCTTCCTCTGGTCAAAAAAGACGGTTTGCCCGAAAAAGCGAGAGAAATAATGGAGATACTTAAATTTGAACATAACAGCCAATACGACGAAAAGGACACCATCGGCAAACGATACCGCAGGCACGATGCGATAGGAACGCCATTCTGCATCACCGTTGACAGGCAAACCCTTGACGATGATACAGTAACGGTTCGCCACCGCGATACGATGGAACAAGAACGGGTTCAGGTCAGCGCTCTCGCCTCAACTCTCGACAAACTGGTGAACATGAAATATTCACTGCTCGAATTAAGCAGAGTTTCAGAAATCTGAATAAATAATACATTACGAAAATGGTTTGTTACATCAACACTTTTATAAAATACCTGTCTGCAACTGTTGTAGCCATGTCTGTAAACATTGCCTGTTCGCAGGACGTTAAACTTAAAAACGCATTGCAGAAATATAATTCCGTACTGCTGCATATCGACAGATATTATGTCGATACGGTAAATATCGAGCAGATGGTCGAAAATTCAATTAAAAATTCGATACAGTCGCTTGATCCTCACTCATACTACATTTCAAAGGAAGAATACCAGGCAATGAGCGAACCTCTGGAAGGAAATTTCGAGGGTATCGGCATAGAATTTAACGTACTGAACGACACGCTGACTGTTGTTTCCACAATTGTTGGAGGACCTTCCGAAAAAGTCGGACTGCGTGGCAGAGACCGGATTATAAAAGTTGACGGTAACAACATAACAAACATCGGATTAACGACCAGTAAAGTTCATTCCCTGCTTCGCGGAACAAAAGGAAGCAAAGTGCTTGTAACGGTAAAACGCAGCGCTGAAATACTTGATTTTGAAATCATACGCGATAAAATTCCAATCAACAGCCTTGAAGCGGCATACGAACCCGAAAAAGGAACAGTTTATATAAAACTGAGCCGTTTTGCCAAAAATTCAATGAATGAAATTATCGAAGCCTTCGGAAAATTTGAAAAGCCACAATCGTTAATTCTTGATTTAAGAAGCAACGGCGGCGGAATGATGGATGCAGCAATTCAACTTGCCGACCAGTTTTTGGAAAGCAACAAACTGATAGTTTATACCGAAGGCGTCAAGTCTCCCATAAGACGCGCATTTTCGAGCGGCAGAGGCTTTTTTACGAAAGGCAATCTGGTTATACTTATCGACGAACATTCGGCTTCGGCAAGCGAAATTGTATCGGGAGCGGTACAGGACTGGGACAGGGGTTTGATTGTCGGTCGCCGGTCGTTTGGCAAAGGGCTGGTACAGAACGAATTTAGAATGGAAGACGGTTCGGCAGTACGGCTGACGGTTGCCCGTTATTATACCCCGTCGGGAAGAGCGATACAGTCGCCATACGAAAAAGGCAAAAACGAAAAATATTACTCCGACCTTTATTCGAGAATCTCTGCCGAAGCTTTCAGCGCCGACAGCATTAAATTCCCCGATTCGCTGAAATATCAGACTATTGTAAAGAAACGCACAGTTTATGGCGGAGGCGGCATCATGCCAGACATTTATATGCCTCTCGACACTTCCGAATATTCAAAATATCTTGCCGATTTAACACGAAAAGGCATTGTTCTTAATTTCATTTCGTCGTATATCGACAAAAACGGCAACGAACTGAAAAACAAATATGCGACCTTTGAACAGTTTAAAAAATCGTTTGCCGTAACCGCCGATATTTTTGACAAAATGCTCGATTATGCTGAAAAAGAAGGCGTTGCCAGAAACGTAGAAAGTATCCGCATATCCGAAAACCGGCTCAAACGATACATGAAAGCTCTGATTGCAAGACATCTGTTTGGAAATACCCAGTTTTATGCAATTATAAACGAAACAGATAAGGAAGTTTTTAAAGCGCTTGAAATACTGAAAAACTGGAACAGTTACATTAATTAGCAGACAGAGAATCGGAACATATTTTTGTATTGAAACGACTGTTAAACGCGATAGTCTGTCCCCAAACGGACTGGCTGTCAAAAATGTAATATATCTGTAAAAATAAAAAGGCGTAATTCTGACTGCCGTCAAAACGACAGGTTGAAATACGCCTTTTAATAACTGTCAATTTAAAATATTAATTCTGTATTTTGCCTTTTGCTTTCGACAGCTGTATTTTAAGAGCGTCTGCGCAATGATCGACAGCTTCTTCAAAACTTTTTGAAACACGTTCTGCAAATGCTTCCTTTCCGGGCAGTTTAATCAGCACCTCGACCTTTTTATTGTCTGTCGGGTCGGTTGAATGGTTGTCCAGCCGGAGGATAACTTCTGCCCCGATTATCCCGTCGAAGAATTTTTCCAGTTTTGAAATTTTTTTCTCAATAAAATCAATGAGTTTTTTGTCTGCATCAAATTTGATGGATTGTACCTTTACATTCATAATCTTTACTTTTTATTTTGTTAAAAACTAAGCGCGAGGATGCGCCATATCATGTATTTTCTTTATTTTTTCAAATGTATTGTGCGTATATATTTGCGTTGCCGCCAGACTTTCGTGTCCCAGCATTTCCTTTATACTGTTCAAATCGGCTCCGTTGTTGAGCAGATGCGTTGCAAACGTGTGTCTAAGCACGTGCGGGTTATTTTTTCCGTTTACGGACGGACAAAGATGTTTTTTGACGCTAAGATATACCGATTTTACGCATATTCCGTTGCCTTTCGACGACAGAAAAAGAAAATCATTTTTTGCGTCGGGATAATATTTCTGTCTGCCGGAAATATATTCTTTCAGTTTTTCACTTACCGTTTCCGTCATCGGAATAATGCGTTCCTTGTTTCGTTTGCCCAATACTTTGATTTGTTGCTGCGAAAAGTCAATATCGCTGATTTTTAGAGCGGCAAGTTCCGATATTCTCATTCCTGTAGCATAAAATACTTCCAAAATCGTGAAATCTCTCAGATAAACGTAACTGTCTGTATTGCAGGGCGCGTCAAGAACTGCCGAGAGTTTTTCTTCGGGAATAAACGACGGCAGTTTTTTCGATATTTTCGGTTTGGCGACTCCGTTTGCCGGATTTTCGACAAGCAGTTTCCTGCGTTTCAAATATTTGAAAAACGAGTTTAAAGCTGCAACTTTTCTGTTTATACTGCGCGGTTTCAACCCGTTTTTCGACATTTCGATAATCCATCTTCTGACCAGCTGCGCATTGATTTCCGACAGGTCAATGCTTTCGTTATTTGCATTGATACATTCAAAGAAGTCGGAAATGTCGTTTTTATAGGAGCGCAAAGTATGTTCCGACGCTCTTTTTTCCGTTTTCATGTATCGGATAAACTGTTCGCTGACTGTCAAAAGCCTGTCCATCGCCATCTTTTTTATATTACGACATTTACAATTTTACCTTTTACGACAATAACTTTCTTCGGTTCTTTTCCTTCTGTAAATTTCTGGGTTTGAGCGTTGTTCAAAACCTTTTCCCTGATTTCATCTGTATCTGCGCTCAGTGGAATTTCGAGTTTAAATCGGGTTTTCCCGTTAAACGATACAGGATATTCAAATGAATTTTCAATTAAAATATTTTCGTCGTGTTTTGGGAACGAAGCGTTCACTATGCTTGTTTTGTTGCCGAGCATACGCCACAGTTCTTCGGCAATGTGCGGCGCAAAAGGCGAAATGACAACGGTCAGCGGTTCGAGAATCTGCTTTTTGTTGCATTTCAAATCGCCAAGTTCGTTTACGCAAATCATGAACGCGCTGACGGAAGTGTTGAATGAAAACGATTCGATGTCGCTCCGTATTTTTTTAACTGTTCGATGCAAAACTTTCAGTTCGCTGTCGGTAGCCGGTTCGTCCGAGACGTAAAATTCGCCGTCGCTGTGAAACAGACGCCAGAATTTGCGTAAAAATCTGTGTACGCCGTCAATACCTTTTGTATCCCATGGTTTTGACTGTTCAAGCGGTCCAAGAAACATTTCGTACAGACGCAGGGTATCGGCGCCGTATGTAACGACAATATCGTCTGGATTTACGACGTTGTAGAGCGATTTTGACATTTTTTCGACGCTCCAGCCGCAGTGATATTCGCCGTCGCTGTCGAGAATAAATTCTGCTGTTTCGTACTCCGGTTTCCACCGTTTAAAGCGTTTTGTATCGAGAATATCGTTATCTACAATATTTACGTCAACATGGAGTTCCGAAACGTCATAATTGTCTTTCAATCCTTTTGAAACAAAAGTATTTGAGCCGTTGATGCGGTAAACGAAATTCGACCTGCCCTGTATCATTCCCTGATTTACGAGCTTTTTAAATGGTTCCGATTCGACTACATATCCCAAATCGTAAAGGAATTTATTCCAGAAACGCGAATAAATCAGATGTCCGGTAGCATGTTCGATGCCTCCCATGTACAGGTCAACGCTTTTCCAGTATTCGTTGGCTTTTTTCGATACAAGAGCTTCTGTATTGTGCGGGTCCATGTATCTTAAATAATATGCCGACGAGCCTGCAAATCCGGGCATTGTGTTCAGTTCTATTCTGTAACCGTCATAAGTCCAGTCTTTTGCGCGACCAAGCGGAGGTTCGCCCGATTCGGTCGGCAAAAACTTATCGACTTCGGGCAGATGCAGCGGCAGTTCGTTTTCCGGAATCGGGTATGGCATTCCGTCCCTGTAATATATAGGAAACGGTTCGCCCCAGTATCTCTGGCGGCTGAAAATTGCGTCGCGTAAACGGTAATTTACTTTGACGGTTCCGAGTTCGTTTTCGCGTACATATTCCTTTGCTTTTCTAATGGCTTCCTGCACGGTCAGCCCGTCAAGAAAGCCCGAATTTGTCATTATGCCTTCTTTTGCGTCGAAACTTTCGTTGCTTGTGTCGCAGCCTTCGATGAGTGGAATAATCGGCAGTCCGAAATGTTTTGCAAAAGCGTAGTCGCGACTGTCGTGGGCAGGAACAGCCATGATTGCACCTGTTCCGTATCCTGCCAGAACATAGTCGGAAATCCATATCGGGATTTTCTCGCCCGAAAACGGGTTTATTGCGTATCCGCCCGAAAATACTCCCGATATTTTCCGGTCGGCAATGCGTTCGCGTTCCGTTTTACGTTTTACGGAGTTAAGATAGTTTTCTATTTCGGCTTTTTGAACGGGAGTGGCGACCTTTGCAACATATTCGCTTTCAGGCGCAAGCACCATAAAAGTTACTCCGAATATTGTATCCGCTCTGGTTGTAAAGACGGTTATTGATTCATTACTGTCCGCTATTCCGAAACGTATTTCCGCGCCTTCGGAACGCCCTATCCAGTTGCGCTGAGTTTCTTTAAGGGCTTCTGTCCAGTCGATAGTTTCGAGTCCGTCAAGCAATCTTTGCGCATAAGCCGAAATTCGCAGACTCCACTGTCGCATTTTGCGCTGTTCGACAGGATAGCCTCCGCGCACCGACAATCCATTCACCACTTCGTCGTTTGCAAGCACCGTGCCAAGTCGGGGACACCAGTTTACCATCGTATCGGCGAGATAGGCAATTCTGTAATTCATCAATATTTCCTGCCGTTCTTTTTCTGTTTTGATTTTCCATTCGTCGGCAGTAAAACGGATTTCTTCCGTACAGGCTGCATTTATGCGACTGTTTCCTTCTGTTTCAAATATTTCCATCAGTTCGCTTACCGGTCGGGCGCGTTGAGCGTCTTTGCAATAATAGGAACAGAACATTTGAATAAACGCCCACTGCGTCCACTTGTAATATTCGGGCGAACAGGTTTTTACCTCACGGTTCCAGTCAAAAGCGAATCCGAGTTTGTCGAGTTGTTCGCGGTATCGTTTTATATTTTTTTCGGTAGTAATTTCGGGGTGCTGTCCTGTGTCAATAGCAAACTGTTCGGCAGGCAATCCAAAAGCGTCGTACCCCATCGGGTGCAGCACGTTAAATCCGTTCAGTCTTTTGTATCGACTGTAAATATCCGAAGCGATATATCCCAGTGGATGACCGACATGCAAGCCTGCGCCCGAAGGGTAGGGAAACATGTCCAGCACATAATATTTGGGCTTCGATTCGTCGATTTCGGTTTTATAAATATTATTCTGCGCCCAGTATTTCTGCCATTTTTCTTCTATTCTCAAGAAATTATATTCCATAATTCTGCAATACGGTTTAAATATCCGAGTGCAAAAGTACAAAATAATTTTTATATCAAAAACAGTTTTCAGTTTTCAGTTGACAGTTTTCATTCTAACGGGCAAATTTCTGTCAGTTTCAATGCGCAATATTTTGTTTCTCGTCTGCTCATTATTTGACGTCTGTTTTGTAGCAATAATCCGTATTTCATAATTTTAAAAATAATTTAAAGTAGATTTAAATATGCTATTTAAAAACAGGGGCGTAATAAATCGCGCCCCTGTTTTTAAATTGTCAATTAATCCTAATCTTCTACAACCCATCCTTTACTGGTAGCAATACTCCTGTTGCAACTGGCAGTACCAGGGTTGTTTCCTATAATAACAGCATTAAATTCACGCCAGTGACTTTCATAAAATCTGTGGTCGATACTCTGATTCCCGCTACCGGAAATTTGCCGATTTCCAGAAACGTTGTGCAGCGTGCCAAACAGTGTATTCAGTCCGGTAGCAGTCAATTTATTTGAACTGCAATGCAAAA
>JAIROW010000137.1 GCA_031257315.1 Prevotellaceae bacterium | reverse complement strand
AAGCGGGAAAAACATTATCATACAATATTTTTTGTTCTTTTCAGGCTTATGGGACAGTTTGTAGAAGCCGAATACAACAGCGCCGTCGGTCGCGCCGATGCAGTCGTTATTACCAAAACGACCGTGTATGTCTTTGAATTTAAGATGAGCGGAAACGGAACGGCGGAAGACGCTTTGCAGCAGATAGATGACAAAAAATACATGCTTCCTTTCACGGCGAGCGGCAAAAATCTTGTAAAAATTGGCGTGGAGTTTAGCGGCGATAAAGATGAAAGAAATGTAGCAAGATGGGTTGTTGGCTGAAATAAAGCGTTTTGCCCCGTCGAGCAAAAGCAATGCCTTTATGCTACGCTCGCGCAGGTTTACAATCTGTGCGGAAATTATACAAGCACGGCTTACAAAGCCGTGCCAGCCAGACACAACAGTTTCCATTTCTGTTTACAGTTTTTTCCGTTTTTCAAAAGCGTCAATAAATGATAAAGGGTTGAGATTTATTATTTTCACATTCATGATCTGCGCAAAAGCGGAAATATCAATATAATTCTTAAAAGTAATATAAAACGAAGCGCACTGTTCATACATTTTTGTTGGAAGAATCCTTTTTTCTCCATCTGTATTGTAATAATGAAAATCGTCAAGTCGTACCTTGTTCTGTTCGTCAACCCATATTGATTTCATCCAGTCGCTGTCGGCTCCTGCCAGATATATTTCTTTGTATTGAGAATATATCAGCAGCATTAATGACGCAAGTAATATGTTTTGCGCTCTGGGCATTCCCCACTGCTTGCTGTAAATGAAATAATTAATACGTTTGCAGCCTTCAAATCTGGTTTTGTTGTAATAGTGCAGACGAATATTGGCGTTTTGCGATAATATTTCTTTTATTACTGCTTCTTTTTTTGCTTTGTATGGAATATACAACTGTAAAGTCCATGTCGTTTTATCAACTAATTGCTGGTAAAATTCAATTACGTCGTTTTTAAATGAATCAAAACTTTTACCCGGATCAAGTGTCGCCTCAAACCAGTAAGATCCATCGCACAGAATATACACATCTGGTTTATACTTGACATATTCGGCAGACAGCGCCATATTGTTTACCGCTATTATGTCAACGTCGTGCAGACTTTCTTTGTTGTCTTCCATCGACTGTATTAAAGACGGTCCATTTCCCATAAGGATACAGCGTTCATGATTTTTTTTAATCCTGCACGTTTTTTTGAAATGAGTCAGCGTAAACAGTCTGATGACAGACAGGGAAAAATCCAGCGTATCATATAAAATTTTTACTTTTTTGTGGTGTAGCATATTCATATAATTTATAAAAAAAACAATTCAAAACCTGTAAAAAAAAAACATCTTGATGTTTTTTTGTCTATAATTAACTGCTTTATAATACATTAGGTATTAAATTTGTTAATTCTGTTCAGCTGCAAAGATACAAATTTTTCTAAAACGGGAAAATTTTTTAACCGTATTTCATATCAGTGCATAATTTTGAAGGCAAGCTCTCTGAAAAGTTCTGCGTCAGACGTAGCGCTGTTATACCAGCCTTTGCTTTTCATATCATATTCGCGAAGCAACTCTATTATTTTTACTATTTTGCCCGGTGGATATGCCGCTGCATAGCGGTCATAATCCTTTAAAAAGAATGGATTGATTTTCAAAAATCCGGCTATTTCACCGGTACTTTTGCCCTGACGTTTGAGCAGTTGATATTTGAACAGTTTTGTAAAATCGGAAAAAATGCTGCTGATTACAAGAACTGCCGGTCCCGCTTTGGGATTTTTTCCAAAATAGGCAATAATGCGGTTTACTTTCATAATGTCCTTTGTAAGCAGCGCGTTGCCGAGTTCAAAACTGTTGTATTCCTTGCTTATGCCAATGTTTTTTTCGATATGTTCAGCCGTAATTGTTTTGCTGTTTTCGGGCAAAAGTATGAACAGCTTGTCCAGCTCGCTTACAATCCGGCTCAAATCGTTGCCAATATGTTCGGCAAGTATAAAGGCGTCTTTCGGGTTTATCTGTACGCCTTTCTGTTTGAGATATGTAATAATCCAGTCGGGAAGTTTGTCGGCGTACATTTTGGCAGTTTCAAGAATAACGCCTTTCTTTTTTATAGCGTTGTACAGTTTCAAACGTTTGTCGAGCGTTTTTCCCTTGAAGCACAGTACAAGAATGGTACTCGACGGCATTCTTGCAATACTCGTTTCCATCATGCTCTGTTTTTCCTCGCTTCTCATGTCCAGATCCTGCGCTTCGCGGACAATAATAACCTGATATTTTGCCATCATCGGCGGACGTATTGCGGCGTAAAATATCGTATCGACTGCCGTATCTTTTCCGTACAGTATCATCTGGTCGAATGTTTTCTCCGCTTCGTTCAGAATATTTTCGGCAATAAAATCCGAAAGCGCGTCAATATGAAAAGGTTCTTCGCCCATTAACAGATATACCGGCTTGTATTCCCTGCGTTTGATGTCCGCTACAATCTGCTCGTAAATTTTGCCTGCATCGTTGAAACTGTATTTTGCCATTGTATTATTACATTTTAAAGTTAAGCGGCAACAGGTCGCCGGCGCTTTCGACAGTCATAACGCCGGTACTGTTTGCCATCAGTATTTTTATTCTGTTTCCGAACCGGATTTCGCTTTGCAGCAGCGACTGACGGCAGGCTCCGCACGGATATACGTATTCCGAATTTCGGACGCCGGATATTGCCGACGTTATGGCGACTGCAACTACTGCCGAAGCGGGACGCTGCGAATTTGCATAAAACAAGGCAACGCGCTCGGCGCACATACCCGACGGAAAAGCATCGTTTTCCTGATTGCTGCCGCAGATTATCTCGCCGCCGGAAAGCAGAACCGCCGCCCCAACGCTGAATTTTGAATACGGCGAATAGGCGTTACTGCACGCCGCAGATGCCGATTCTATCAGCCTGCGCTCGGTTTCGTTCAGTTCGCCGTCTGTTAAAATTTTTACGGATACCGTTATCTCAAACTGTTTCATTTCCGATATTTGTTGCCGATATTCATTTCCGGTTTATATACTGCCAAGCATGTTTATCCGACCGTTTATCGCCTCTATTTTCGACCTCGCGTCAGCCAGTTTCCTTCGCTCGTTTTCGACAATTTCTGGCTTGGCGTTTGCTACAAATTTTTCGTTCGACAGTTTTTTCTCTACCGACGCAAGAAAGCCTTCCATATATTTCAGCTCTTCTTTCAGCTTGACGGTTTCAGCTTCCGCGTCGATATTTCCGCCTACGGGAACCGAATATTCGACCGTTCCGACAAGAAACGAAACCGCGCCGTGTGATTTTGTATCCGTAACTCTTATTGCGCCAGCGCCGACGGCTTTCCTGATAACCGCATCAAAGCGGCTGTCGTGTTTGCCGGTCGCTTCGAGAACAATACTTTCCTTTGCCGGAATATTGTTCTGTTTGCGGACTGTGCGGACATTTGAAATAATTTCCTTCACCGCCTCGAAAGCGGCTACAAGCTCGCGGTCGCTATCCTTTGCCACTGGCGTTGCCGATACCGTAATACTTTCGCCGTCGGCTCTTTCTTCTGTTGCCTGCCACAGCTCTTCGGTTATAAATGGCATAAACGGGTGCAAAAGCCTGAGCAGAGCGTCGAAATATTCGAGCGTTGCGCGGTATGTCTTTTCATCGACAGGCTGCTGGTAAGCCGGCTTGACGGTTTCGAGATACCACGACGAAAACTCGTCCCAAAAAAGTTTATATATAAGCATCAACGCTTCCGACAGCCTGTATTTCCCAAACAGGTCGTCAACCTCCGACACGGTAATATTAAGTACCGACTCGAACCACCGGCAGGCAATTGCCGACGCTTCGGGCTGTTGTATCTGCGCGTCGCTGTTCCAGCTTTTTACCAGACGGAAAGCGTTCCATATCTTATTGTTAAAATTGCGTCCCTGCTCGCACAGAGCTTCGTCAAAAGGCAAATCGTTTCCAGCCGGCGCAGTAAGCATCAGCCCCATTCGCACGCCGTCGGCTCCGTATTTTGAAATCAGTTCAAGCGGGTCGGGCGAGTTGCCAAGCTGCTTCGACATCTTTCTGCCCAATTTGTCGCGCACGATACCTGTAAAATATACGTTCTTAAAACACTCAATGCCCCGATACTCATATCCCGACATAATCATTCGCGCAACCCAGAAAAATATAATGTCAGGAGCTGTTACAAGGTCGCTGGTGGGGTAATAGTAATTAATTTCGCTGTTGTCGGGACTGTTTATGCCGTCGAAAACCGAAACAGGCCAGAGCCACGACGAAAACCATGTGTCGAGACAGTCCACGTCCTGTTTCATGTCCGACGGCTGCAAACTGTCGTCTCCCGTCATTTTTCGCAGTTTATCAAGCGCTTCGCTCTCGTTCTCGGCAACGACATATCTGCCGTCGGGCAAGTAGTAGGCAGGAATACGGTGTCCCCACCATAACTGCCGGCTTATACACCAGTCCTTAATACCGGACATCCAGTGCCGGTAGATATTTTTGAACTTTTCGGGATAAAACCTCACAGTATCGTTTTCGACAGCTGCGAGCGCAGGCGCGGCAAGTCCGTCCATTTTCAGAAACCACTGCGTTGACAGTTTCGGCTCGATTGGAACGTCGGTACGTTCCGAAAAACCTACTTTATTGGTATAAGGCTCTGCCTTTTCGAGCAAACCTGCTTCCTGCAAATCAAGCTCTATTTTTTTTCGCGCCTCGAACCTGTCCATTCCTGCGTACATTGCGCCATTTTCGTTCAGCGTACCGTTATCGTTAAAAATATCTGTCGAAGGCAAATTATGTTTCCGACCAAGCATATAGTCGTTAACATCGTGAGCCGGCGTAACTTTGAGGCAGCCAGTGCCAAATTCCATATCTACATACTCGTCTTCGATAACGGGAATTTCGCGTCCGATTAACGGAACGGCAACGCGCTTTCCTTTCAGGTGCGCAGTTTTCGGATTGGCAGGATTGATACACATCGCCGTATCTCCCATTATTGTTTCCGGACGGGTTGTGGCAACGACTGCGAAACCTGCATCGCCAACAATTTTATATTTCAGATAATATAACTTCCCGTTCTGTTCCCTGTGATTTACCTCCTCGTCCGACAAAGCAGTGAGCGCCTTCGGATCCCAGTTTACCATTCGCACGCCGCGATAAATCATACCTTTATTATACAGGTCGCAGAACACCTTAATAACCGACTTCGAGCGAACCTCGTCCATCGTAAAGCAGGTGCGCTCCCAGTCGCACGACGCTCCGAGCTTTTTAAGCTGTTCGAGAATAATTCCGCCGTGTTTTCGCGTCCACTCCCACGCATGTTCGAGAAACTGTTCGCGCGTAAGGCTGTTTTTAGCAATACCCTCAGACGCAAGTTTTGCAACAACTTTTGCCTCCGTAGCAATCGAAGCGTGGTCGGTGCCGGGAACCCAGCAGGCATTTTTCCCGTTCATGCGGGCGCGGCGCACAATAATATCCTGAATCGTATTGTTCAGCATGTGTCCCATGTGCAAAACGCCCGTAACATTGGGCGGCGGAATTACAATTGTAAACGGTTCGCGTCCGTCGGGTACGGAGCGAAAAAAACCATGTCTGAGCCAGTACCCGTACCATTTGTCGTCAACCTCCGACGGGTCGTATTTCGATGAAATTTCCTTAGTCATACTCTACTTTTTTAACGTTTAAAACACGTTTAAACGGACGCAAAGGTACACAATAATTACAAAACAGAAATACCCTGCCGTTATTTCTTAATTTTCAGCGACGTACAGTTGACGGTACAATTGATAATTGACAATTGTCAATTGATAATTGACAGAAATGTAGAGACATTTTATGCAACGTTTCTACGGTTTTACAGCAGGTTTATTTATATGCCTGAAAATTTCGACGTCCTTCCTGAAAAATTGATAATGAGGCATGAAAGATTACGGTTATTACCGGAATATTTCGCTATCATACCTGAAAATTATACTGTAATACCAAAATATTTCGCTGTCATTCCAAAAAAATTTACAAATTGACATAAAAGATTTCGGTTAATACCGGAAACTTTTACTGTCTTACCGGAAACTTTTACTGTCCTACCGGAAACTTTCACTGTCTTACCGGAAACTTTTACTGTCTTACCGGAAACTTTCACTGTCTTACCGGAAACTTTCACTGTCTTACCGGAAACTTTCACTGTCTTACCGGAAACTTTCACTGTCTTACCGGAAACTTTCACTGTCTTACCG
>JAIROW010000089.1 GCA_031257315.1 Prevotellaceae bacterium | reverse complement strand
AATAATAGAGTTAATGTAAAATTAAATATGCTATTTGAAAGCATATATCTGGCTGAAAGCCATAATTTTCATAACCGCCGGTCGTTGACCGGCGGAAGAAACAGTGAGACGATAACGCTGCCTGTAAAGGCAGAACCCTGTGGATCAGAAAATATTCAAGTTCTGGCTTTCAGCCAGTTATTTGGGATTATGTTTGTCCGTATGTCAAACGACATACGGTTATGAAAATACTGGCTTTTAGCCAGTATATACTCAATTAAATTTACATAAACTCTAATAAATAAAAAGATTTATGTAATTTTATTTTTGAATATAGCTAAAAACCAGTATTTTAATAATTGTATGTTTCTGATATACGGAAAAACATAAGTGGCAACAGTGTCCTTCTTTTTCTGTTTTTTTCAGCAGGTCGTTAACCTGTGATTATAAAAATTATGGTTTTTAGCTAATTATTTGTTTCCTAATATCTGGATTTAATTTAAACTCCAATTTTATTGAATTTTTATTAAAAAATTGCCTAAATGAGAGTTTTTTTTTACTCTGACCCAATGAAGAAATTTTTTTTCAAAAAATATAATATTTTTTTTGCTGCAATAAAAAAACCAATTATCTTTGCACAAAATATTCAGACCGTGATTGACTGAAAAAGGAATGAAATTAATTTTTTTATTAGCTTTATTGACAGTCTCTTACAGAAGAATAAAGGAGTGATTAAATGTATAAATTTATCAATTCAAACAAGTAGAATTTATAAATTGTTTATGATTATACCTTACCAAATTAATAAAAACAGAAAAAATTCGGAAGGTTAAAATTGACGAAAAAAAATTATTTGCACATGAAGTTTATAATAAAAGTATCAGGAGCAATTTTACTTGTGTTTTCGATTATCAACGCATCGGCACAGGCTAAATTAACAATCAATGAGGTAATGGTCAACAATCAAAGCAGTTACGTTGACCAGTATGGAAACCGCAGCGCTTGGATAGAAATATACAACAACAGCGGAACATCGTCCAATTTGGCAGGATGGTATCTTTCTAACGACAGAAATGAACCCAAAAAGTACCTTATTGCCAAAGGCGATAAAAATACGGTCATCGGACCGAGACAGTTTCTTGTTTTTTGGGCAGACGGTAATGGGACGCGAGGCACTTTTTATACAAATTTCACCTTGAAGTCCGGCGTTGAAAATTCTGTCTGGCTTTCCGACGCCAACGGCAAGATTAAAGATTCTCTTATAATTCCTGAATCTGCTTCGCTGCCGGATCTTTCATACGGACGAAAGGTTGATGGAGGGCTGGAAACAGGCGTGCTTAATTATCCAACGCCCAATATCAACAATTTGCCTGTAAATCAGGACGCGGCGAATATAAAGTTCAAGAAAAACGACCCTTTCGGTATAGGAATGACAATTACTGCCGTAATGGTTGTATTCAGCGCTCTGATATTGCTGTTTATAGCGTTTAAATTGTCAGGAAAACTGTTTATTCGATTGGGACGTAAAAAACACAAGGACAGTCTCGCAAACAAAGGCGAAACTGCTGCAAAATCCTCGTCTTCGGACAAGGACGGAGAAATGTCGGGAGAAATTGTAGCTGCAATAGCATCGGTGATATATCAGTTGCAGAACAGTTCGCACGATATTGAAAATACCATACTGACTATTGAAAAAAGAGTATCGAATTACTCTCCATGGAGTTCAAAAATATATGGTTTACGTCAAATACCTCAGGTAAGAAATAAATAAGATTATAATAAGATTAAAAATTTTAAAGAAAAACAGATGAACGAGTTCAAAGTGAAAATAAATGGCAACGATTATAATCTTGTTGTCAAGAATGTTGAAGAAAACATTATAGATATGGAGATTAACGGGCAACTGTATTCGGTTGAACTGGAAAAACCGTTAAAAACTCAAAAGACAATATCAAGACCGGTTGTTACACGTGCGGTAGAAAGTACGGTTTCGGCTCCGTCGGCGCCTGTTGCAAAACCTTCGGCTGGAGCGTCGTTTGCAGCCGGTAGCATCAAATCGCCGCTGCCCGGAGTAATTCTTGATGTTTTGGTAAAAGTGGGCGACAGTGTTTCCATGGGGCAAAAACTTATCGTCCTCGAAGCCATGAAAATGGAAAATACCATAAATTCCGATAAGGAAGGGACAGTAAAAGAACTTAAAGTACAAAAAGGCGATTCTGTGTTGGAAGGAGCCGATTTGGTTATAATCGGATAAACAATGGAAACAGGATTTTTTACATTTTTGGCTGACAACCTTAAAGAATTTCTCAGCTATACAGCTTTTGCCCATATAACATGGGGGCATGCAATAATGATGCTGGTAAGTTTTTTCTTTCTCTGGCTCGGTATTGCGAAAAAATTTGAACCGATGCTGCTTGTACCCATAGGCTTCGGTATTCTTGTCGGAAACATTCCGTTCAATGAAGCCAAAGGATTGATGCTTGGCATTTATGAAGACAATTCGGTACTGAATATTCTGTATTCAGGAGTACGTCAAGGCTGGTATCCCCCTCTGATATTTCTCGGAATAGGCGCCATGACGGATTTTTCTGCGCTGATTTCCAATCCGAAACTGGTACTTGTAGGAGCAGCTGCCCAAATGGGAATTTTTGGAGCCTATATTATAGCTTTGCTCTTCGGTTTTGAACCCAATCAAGCCGGCGCAACTGCAATAATCGGCGGCGCTGACGGTCCGACAGCAATATTTTTGTCTTCAAAACTTGCCCCCGACCTGATGGGAGCAATTGCAATAGCGGCATATTCGTACATGGCGCTGGTGCCTGTAATTCAGCCGCCAATAATGCGGGCGCTGACAAACAAAAAAGAACGTCTGATAAGAATGAAACCGCCGCGTGCAGTTTCTGAAACCGAAAAAATACTTTTCCCCATTATTGGTCTGTTGCTTACAACGTTGCTTGTTCCGTCCGGTTTGCCGTTGCTTGGTATGCTGTTCCTTGGAAACATACTTAAAGAAAGTGGAGTAACCCGCCGTCTGGCAGAGACCGCCCGCGGTCCTCTGATTGATACAATAACTATTCTGCTTGGACTTACGGTAGGCGCATCTACGCAGGCGACGCAGTTTTTAACGCCGACTTCCATTTTGATTTTCTTTCTTGGAGCGCTTTCATTTGTCATTGCAACCGCATCAGGAGTGTTGTTTGTGAAATTTTTCAATATTTTCCTCAAAGAAGGTAATAAAATCAATCCTCTGATTGGAAATTCAGGAGTATCGGCGGTACCAGATTCTGCGCGTATTTCTCAGCATCTTGGTTTGGAATACGACAAAACAAACCACCTGCTAATGCACGCCATGGGACCGAATGTAGCCGGAGTTATAGGAAGTGCCGTCGCTGCCGGTATTCTTCTCGGTTTCCTGTATTCTTGACATTTAAATTTTTTTACGTGTTTTCATAATTGTTAAAATAAGATTAGTTCACGAAAAGAGGCTGTTGAAAAACAGCCTCTTTTGTATATCCGGTATGTTTCCTTGATGTGCAATCCTGACTGAGTTTATGAAAATATTTTCTGTCTTAAACTACTTGTTTATGCGAATCAGGGGTTGAAAACGTTATTTCAGCCCGAATGGGCTTAATTTTCATAACCGCATACAAGCGAAGCGCGGTATGCGGTAACACAATCGTTCTCATCTTTGCCTGTAAGGCAAAACTTTAATGCTTTTGCGATAGAGTTTTGCCTTTCAGACAGTCAGTTGTTGTCGTTTTTAGCCGCAGGCAACGCTATCGCTCGCCTGCGGTTATGAAAATTTTGTCCTTGCTGGACATTACTCCCGATTCGCATTAATTTTGCGTCAAACATGCAAAAAGCCAAAAATATCACATGTCAATCCTTATTCTGAACACAGTCATTCCGTTTGATGAAACAAAATGCTGCAAAGCGCCGCCGTGCAGACGCATAATGTAGCGAGAAATGCTAAGTCCTACGCCCGAACCGTCCGCTTTTGTAGTAAAAAACGGCACAAAAATATGCGGCAACACGTCTCGGGAAATAGGTTTGCCGTTGTTGGCAATGTCGATATAGATTCTGTTTTCGTCGGTATATTGCGCCGAAAACGCGATTTTTCCGTCCGTATCCGCGTCTATCGCTTCGACTGCGTTCTTTAACAGATTGATTATGACCTGCGCTATCAGGTTTTCGTCGGCAAATATGGAGAACGTTTCGGGAACGCATACGTCGAGCGTAATATTCTTTTCCATCAGCAACGTTTCGTGCAGACGGAAAATTTTTTCGACAAGAACACGCAAATCAAAAATTCGCTTTTCGGGCTTTGGGACGGAGGCAAATTTGCGATACGATTCTACAAATTTTATCAAACCGGAGGCGGTTGAGTGAATGGTTTCAAACGCTTCGAGCGTGTTATGCCGCAATTTCTGCGATTCTTCGCCCGCACGGTACAGAAAGCGCATGGTCTCGCTCAACGAAACGATTGGCGCGATTGAGTTCATAATTTCGTGCGTCATTACGCGAATCAGGCGAATCCACGATTCCATTTCTTTCATTTCCAGTTCGTTGCCAATATTGTTCATCGTTACAATCCGCATCATACCCCGTTTGAGCCGGATGTGCGCGGCAGACAGACTGATTTGCATTTCCTCGCGCTCGGTAGCCAGCGCTATCTGCAAACGGTCGCCGGGGCGCAGGCTGAGAAACAGCTGCGGACAGTCTTCACGAATTGCATGTAATTGATTGACATGCGTAAAAACCGGCAATCCAAGCATGTTTAACGCTCCCCTGTTAACCTTGTGTACAATTCCCGCATCGTCGAAAATCACGACGCCAGTAGAAACGCTTTCGAGAATAATGCTCAGAAAATGCTCGTTTTCAATGACTTCTTTCCGCGCATTTGCCAGTATATCTTTGATGCGGTTCATCACCACATTCAGTTCCCGCTCGCGTACAGACAGTTTAGCGCCGGAAAAACGAAACGACGCATCGCCGTTTTCCAGAGCGTTCAGCATAAACAAAATATTTTGACTGTAACGGCGATAGCATCTGTTCATATTCAACAGGCATACGAATATTACGAATATTCCGGCTACGGCAAAAATACGGTGTCCGGTAAACACACAAATGCTTGCCGCAGATACCGATACCGTCAGCAACGCCGTGTAAATGTAGAGATTGTATTGAACGGATTTAAACATGATTTAAATATATGTTAATGTTTATTACCGTTCCTGCATAGCCGAATAATTTATGTATATTCATGTCTAAAATTCAAATTTATATCGAAATAACTATCGACATTAAACGGTTTTAATAAGTTGTGTATGTTGCGGTAAAACTGCAACTGTCAGTATTATTTCTGCAACATAATTTCAGTAACAGTTTCTATTGGCAGTCCTGTCATTTTTGCAGTTTGCTCGGCAGAAAAACCATTGTTAACAAGATTGAGAACAAGTATGCGGCGTTCTTCTTCTCTGCCTTCCTGTCTGCCTTTCGCTCTTCCTATTGTTTCGCCTTCCAGTCTTCCTTCTGCTCTTCCTTCCTCTTTTCCTTCTGCCTTTCCTGCCTCTCGATTGCAGAAAATCAAGGTCTTTTCTCGACTTATTGTATCCCAGTATATGTCATATTCTATTTTTTCAATATCGCTGTATGCAGCCTCCTCGCAGATTTCTATTGCCTCGCATATTTCGCGACTGACTGCAAATTCGGGCGAAATATCGCGCGTCTTCTCGTTTATCTCTTTGAGAAAACGTAACCACAGAACGGTTAATTCTTTTTCGTCTCTGCTGTGCGGCGCAAATTTTTTAAGTTCTATTAACACGATATTCATTCCGCTTATTTTCTCTTCCGGATTCTGTGGATTTTGCATTATGAACGAATGATAATATTCTTCTGTTTTTCTGTCAAAAATGCCATTCAGTATTGCAAGTCCGTAAACTGGCTGCAAATCAACGTATTTGTAGCCCTTTTCTATCTGGTTGCCGTAAATTTTGGCTGTATTGTAGAGCATACGTTCAAGAAATGCTGCCTCCCATTCCATCTGCATCTCGACAATAAATTGCCGTCCTTTGCTGTCTTTGCAGC
>JAIROW010000237.1 GCA_031257315.1 Prevotellaceae bacterium | reverse complement strand
TTGTGACTAGTGTGTAGCTATTTTTTGAGAGAGAGAGAGAGAGAGAGAGAGAGAGAGAGAGAGAGAGAGAGAGAGAGAGAGAGAGAGAGAGAGAGAGAGAGAGAGAGAGAGAAGTAATCAGCGAGTTACGTGTTTTTCGGCGTTGTTCGATACAAAAAATTCTGCCAGACATGGGAATTTTGTCGAATATATATCTTATGCGCAATATGGAAATTGCGCATAAGAGTCTTACGCGGAATATTTTTCTCATTTCCGGAAACTGTTCTGAAATAAATCTGTATAAAAATAATATTAACACTTTAATGTCAATAAGAACATGAAGAAAAAATTATTGAAATTGTTCAATGTGAACATGTTGCACGGTATGGCGCTGATAGCGTTCATGTGCGGCTGTTCTGTTTCCCTGTATTCGCAGGGAAAAGTAACGGGAAAAGTTTCCGACGAATCGGGAGTGCCGCTGGCAGGAGTCTCCGTAGTGATAAAAGGGACAAATGTCGGCGTATCGACCGACACAGGCGGGAACTATTCCATCAACTCGACCGGCGCAAGCAATGTGCTGGTATTCTCGCTTATGGGTTTTACCCCGCAGGAAATTACCGTCGGCACAAAGACGTCGATTAACGTCAGTCTTGCCGAGGGCGCTACCGAACTTGAAGAAGTTGTGGTAACAGCAATGGGTATTACCCGCGAAGCAAGAAAGGTAGGTTATGCCGTTACAACCATCAAGGCGAGCGACATAACGCGGACAGGTTCGACGAACTTTGCTACGGCTCTGTACGGTAAAGCCTCAGGCGTGCGTATCCAAAACACGCAGGGAGGAGCTGCCGGCGGAGTATCTATCAATGTGCGCGGAGTATCGTCGCTCAACGGCAACAATCAGCCGTTAGTTGTTCTTAACGGCGTGCCTATCCGTAACGGTAACGCCAGTACCAACAGCACCAGTAGCCCTTCCGGTAATATTGCCGAAAAAGACTTTTCGTCTATCGGTACTGGAAATCGTGTCCGTTCAAACGGGCTGGTGGACATTAACCCCGAAGACATTGAATCGCTTTCTATCCTGAAAGGCGCTGCCGCTACCGCTCTATACGGTTCGGAAGCTGCTAACGGCGCTATCATTATTACCAGCAAGAAAGCCAGTAACAGAGGCGTTACAATAGACGCCAGTCTTACGTATCAGATAAACATGATTGCCAATGTGCCTCCTATACAGAGCAAGTATGGACCTGGTCCAACTACCAGTGCATGGAAAAGCGTGGACGGGTTTATTCAAGAATCAAACGGTAAACGTCCGGAATATGTACGTTCGTCGTGGGGACCTGAGTATAATAACAAACAAGATGTGCTGTATATTGACGGAAAGACGCGCAAGTATTCGGTTATTGACAGCGAGCCATGGAAAAAACTGTTCGGCAATGGCAGCGACCAGATTTACAACGTCGCTATTAATCAGGGCGGTGAAAATTCCAGCACGCGCTTTTCCTATACTTATGTAAAAGAAACTCCCAATGCGCTGACGGGCGACTATCAGAAACATAATTTCAACGTTGTGGGCAACCTGAAATTCAACGACAAACTGTCGCTGGATT
Organism: Prevotellaceae bacterium; assembly: GCA_031257315.1. Taxonomy (GTDB): domain Bacteria; phylum Bacteroidota; class Bacteroidia; order Bacteroidales; family UBA932; genus JAIRLF01. The sequence continues at coordinate 4,662 of JAIROW010000237.1, read as the reverse complement.
ATACAGGAAACTATATTTCGCAGCATTTTGTAAACCGTGCGGCAGCGTCTCTTGGAATATACGGCGGATATGACGAATCTTTCGGCTCATTTCTCGATATTGACATGATGAAAAAAATGTATAAAAATTCATTCGGATACAAGAACAGCGAAGACGGTAATAAACTTTTTTATACTCTGGATAAAGACCCAAATTTCAAATTTGGAGCCGACAGAGCCTTTGCAAGGTCTGTAGCCGACATGCTGTGGGGTATATACGAAAATAACAACGACGAACTGGAACAGCGTCTTATAGCCAGCATGTCGCCAACATGGAAAATACTGCCTTACCTGACAGCCAAAGCGCATATTTCTACCGACTATACAACCGACGCTATTGAAGACAAAAACCGATCGAGCTACCCTGCTTCAATATATGCCAGCGACGTCAATAAAGACGTATCAGGGAGTTATGGAATACTGAGAAAGTCATATCAGGTTGTTTACGGAGACGCCATGCTGTTTTTAGACAAACAGCTGACAGAAACGGTCAACCTGACAGCCAGTTTCGGATGGCAGGGACGTTCGGAAGAAATGAAATCAACGTCTGTCGGCACAAACGGCGGTCTGGCAATAGACAACGGTTTCACTATAACAAACAGTAAAAAACCAATTACAGCCGGAGGCGACGCCGACCGGAAAATGTCTCTGTTGAAAACCGCATGGCTTGGCAGTCTGGGAGTTTCATACGGCGATTTTATTTTTGTCGATTTTACCGGACGCTGGGAAAAATCGTCAACACTGCCCAGAGGCGCACGCGACTACTTCTATCCGTCGGCGAGCGCCAGCTTCCTCTATACAGAAGCGTTTAAGGACATTCTGCCATCGTGGTACAAATATGGAAAACTGCGCTTTTCTTACGGTATCGTAGGTAACGCCCCCGAAGCATACGCCGCAAGAATGGATTTTGATTCAAAAACCGACCAGGGAGGCTTGATAATTAATAATATACCCGGAGCGCTTGGAAACAATAACCTGAAACCCGAAACAACCAAAGAATTTGAAATCGGTATCGAAAACAAACTTTTCGACAACCGCGCCGGTTTTGAAGTTTCGTACTATCGCCGCGATATAAGCGACATGCTTCTTTCGCTGCCATTGCCGCAGAGCAGCGGAGCCGGCAGTGTCTGGTCAAATTCCGGTACAATGATTAACGAAGGTTTTGAGTTTATGCTTTACGGAGACATTATTCAGACTAAGAATTTCACTTGGACTGTTCGTGCAAATGCAGGATTGAACAACAATACGGTTAAATTTCTGGCTGACGGAGTTCCATATCTCGGTCACGGGCTTCCCGGCGCTAATGCACCCGGACTTGGAGAATCGCGTTCTTATGCCGGACGTTCAATGGGCGACTGGGTTGTTACAGACTATACAACCGTTACAGACCAGAACAGTCCACATTACGGAAAACGCATTGTCAGCGCCGATGGCAACTATGTAATGAGCTCATCATTTACTCCCACACTGAACGCAATGCCAAAACTTGTCGGAGGGCTGGGAATGAGCTTCTACTACAAAAATATAGCTCTTGACGTTATGAGCGACTTCCGTTTCGGAGGTTACGTATTTAACTATATGTACTGGAACACTATGGCTATGGGCGTAAACAAACAGACGGAAAACCGCGATGGCAAAGACTTTAAAACAATTACTTATGAGAACGGAGTAACAAGAAAGAACGGTATTGTTCTTGACGGCGTTGTTGAAGACGGCAACGGCGGATACGTAAAGAATGAAAAAGCCATTGCATACGACAGTTACATAGGCTCGGCGTATGGCGTTGGCGGACCCGGAACTCCAAACCAGACAATGCTCAACGGGCTGTTTAAAAACAGCTGGTGGAAACTGCGCGAAGTCGCTTTGACCTACTCGTTACCCAAAGAGCTGATTTCTAAGATTTCCGTATCAAACCTCAGTCTGTCGGTATTCGGACGGAACTTGTTCTATTTCACAAAATCTATTCCCGATTACGACCCTGAAACCTCAAACAGCACCGACTGGAAATCGCAGCTGGTAATAGGCGGTTCTGCCTCGCCGGCGCGTACTGTTGGCGTTTCACTGCGCGTAAAATTCTAAATGTTTAACAATGTTATTAAAAAAGAAAACAGTATATGAGAAAGTTTATAATTTCGACATTAATGTCGCTGTCATGTATAATTGCATTTAACAGTTGCAGCGAAGACCTGTTCGACGAAAAATATGCAGATCCTTCAAAAACTTCTGACGTCGGACTTGACAAACTGATGACCGGTACCCTGCTGAAATCCAAAGACTGGGTTATGAGTACCTACGGACGCTTTTTCGGCTGGGAAATCCAAAACCTGTGCAAACAGGCTAACACTATCGGCTTTACGCCTGATAATGGAACATACTACAATATCGAAGGCTATACCGACGGTTTGCCGCCATACGGAAATCTGGCTCAATTGATAGCCGAATACAAACTGATGCGATCAATCTATAACTTGCTGCCCGAAGCAGACAAAAAAGAAAACGAAGTCTGTTTACTGGCTGTCGAAACCATAATGTACGGAATGGCAGCCTACATAATGAGCGGTTTTGGCGATATTCCTTTTGACGAAGTAGGCAAAGTTACCGAAACCGGCAGCGTTGCCGACGCTCACCCACACTATCAGGACGACAAGGAACTGTTCAAGAAAATTCTGGACAGACTTGGAGAATTGAATATCGCATTCAAAGACGCTCAAAAATCAGCTTCCTTTGGAGTTCAGGATTTTATCTGCAACGGAGATTTATCTGCATGGAGACGTCTGGCAAACTCTCTCCGTCTGCGTGCCGCTCTTCTCGTTTCTACAAATGGTCCTTTGACCTCAGAAGGACAGAAAGTAATAAAAGAAATATTGGAAGGCGACAGAAATACTTACCCGCTTATTGAAACCAACGAGGATCAGGTCTGCTACAAACAGGTAAAAATCAGCGGTTCAGAACTGGATATTAACGGAGGTTCAGGCTTTGACTGGGTAAACCTTAAAACGGCAAGCACCGAAATTATCAACCGTATGCAGAAAGCCGGCGACGGCGGCGTATGGAATCCAGACATTGACGACCCGCGTTTGCCCATATTTTTCTGTCTGGCTACAAAAAACGGCGAATTTCCGGTTAACAACACATCTGAAGAAGTGGATTCAACAGCTACAGGTCATCCCGAAAAAGGTAAAGCCATGCCAACCGTATTTCGCGGCGCATCTGCTAATATGTCTTACTCAACATTCTGGAAATATTTTACCCCTTCCGACAATCGCGCCTATTTCTCGCGTATCCGTGAATACGGCTTTTTCAGAAACAACCGCAACTGGGACAACCCTGTTGTTACCGCAGCCGAAATACAATTTATCAAAGCCGAAGCATATAAAAAAGGCTGGGCAAGCGGCGACGCTAAACAAGCCTTTAAGGAAGGTATTAAACAGTCTATCAAATTTTATATGAATTATCATAAAGAAAGATCGCACACCGAAGCCGAAATTACAGGCAACGACAGAGCTTCAAACCATGCCCGCGCGGTTATAGATCCCAATTTAGACCGATATACCGATGCATGGATTGACGCATTTGCAGAAGCTCGCTGGACAAAAAGAGTAGATGAATCATCTTATGCAGGAGGCGAACTGGAGGCGATTCTTGAACAGAAATGGTTGAGTTTTGGCTATGAATATGCCGGCGAACAGTGGAACGACCTGCGTCGAACCGGTTATCCGAGAATGTATTATCAAAGGGATAACGACCCTGCCGCAGAAATACCCTATCCGCGCAACCGACACAAATATCCGGGTTCTGACCGCGATTACAACATGAACTTTACTCAGGTTGTAGGAAACGATAATTACTCCGGAATTCTCTTCTGGGCAATACCGGACGGAAACTGGCATGACGGACCCAAATGGGACAACCCTCAAAAACAGGACTGAATTCAAAATTTTTTTGACATATAAATAGATTTTGTCCCCCCGAATATAGCAGAATGTTCGGGGGGATTTTTTTGATAATTGACAATTGATAATTGATAATTGATAATTAAAGGGTATGAAATAAACAGCTTAGTAATTGTAAATAAATAATGCGAATCAGTGGTTGAAAACGTTATTTTAGCCCGAATGGGCTAAATTTTCATAACCGCATACAAGCGAAGCGCAGTTTGCGGTAGCACAATCGTTCTCTTCTTTGCCTGAAAGGCAAAACTTCAATGCTTTTGCGATAGAGTTCTGCCTTTCAGGCAGTCTGTTGTTGTCGTTTTTAGCCGCAGGCAACGCTACGCTCGCCTGTGGTTATGACGGTTCGGCTTTTTAAGCCGTGTCATGGCAGGGGCAAAGTCCGCAGGCAACGCTGCGCTCGCCTGCGGTTATGAAGGTTCGGCTTTTTAAGCCGTGTCATGGCAGGGCAAAGTCCGCAGGCAACGCTACGCTCGCCTGTGGTTATGAAGGTTCGGCTTTTTAAGCCGTGTCATGGCAGGGGCAAAGTCCGCAGGCAACGCTTCGCTCGCCTGCGGTTATGAAGGTTCGGCTTTTTAAGCCGTGTCATGGCAGGGGCAAAGTCCGCAGGCAACGCTGCGCTCGCCTGCGGTTATGAAGGTTCGGCTTTTCAAGCCGTGTCATGGCAGGGCAAA
>JAIROW010000195.1 GCA_031257315.1 Prevotellaceae bacterium | reverse complement strand
AGAGAGAGAGAGAGAGAGAGAGAGAGAGAGAGAGAGAGAGAGAGAGAGAGAGAGAGAGAGAGAGAGAGAGAGAGAGAGAGAGAGAACGGAAGAAAGATAATCGCTTCAACGACAGCCTTTTACAGCCATGTATGCAGGAATATATTTTCCTGCTCAACCGGTTTTTATATATGTCAAAAATCAATACAGTAACGGTTAACTTTAAACATTTTATTTCAGATGAAAAAAAACAGAATAATCAGTTTGAATTGCAAAAAATTTAAAATCGGGCATTTTTCGTTTTTTGAAATGACAGTATTAACGCCCTTTCACGTGAAAAATTGCCAAATCGGTTTTAGAATGTCTATTGATATTTTTTTAAATCTTTGTTTTAATAATTAGAATCTAACTGTCAATAAAATATAAATATACAATAAAATGATATAATGCTTTAAATTTTAGGATAATGAAAAATATTTACTGTTTAATCCTGTTTATGTTTTTCTGTACGGGAGCATTTATTTCCTGTACGGAAGAATCGAAAAACGAAGTCATTTACGACCCTTCGCAACCTGTTCGTCTGATTTCGTTTTATCCGGATTCCGGACGAATTTCCGAGAAAATAATTTTGCTCGGACAGAATTTTGGCAGAGATCCCGAACTTGTCAGCGTGTATTTCAACAACAAGCAGGCAAAAGTTGTGGGAGTTGACGGGGATATGATGTACGTGGTGTGTCCGCGAATGCCGGGCGATACCTGTACCGTATCTGTAAAAATCGGCAACGATTCTGCTGTTTATACTCAAAAATTTCGTTACAGGGTTTCCGTATCGGTCAGTACGGTAACAGGCAACGGAAAAAACGAGTACCTGAACGGCGACCTGTCGAGCGCTCAAATCCGTGCGCGTTACCTTGCGGTCGATTTGGAAGGCAACGTTTACGCAATACAGCGCAGCGACGGTACGGACGGGCTTATACGTGTAAACGAGATGAAAAATTCCGTCGATTTGCTGGGGAGCAACCTGTCGGCGCCAAATGCGCTCTGTATCGACATGCAGACTGGCGTTATTACTTTTCCGGGCGATTCGCCTCAACAGCTGTTTTTCAGGTATGACCCCGTCGAGGGAATAGTCAGAACCAAAAATTTAGTGCTTGTAACCGCTCCCGACGGTACTGGCGCTCCGGGTACTACAACCGGTTCGAGCGGCGACGGCAGATACAAACACGCCATGGCTGCCTGCCCCTGGGACGGTTATGTATATACACGTTTTCGCGGCGGCGACATTGTGCGCATCGACCCTGTTACTTTCGAGTCTTACACAATCTATACTACCGCTTTTGGCGACAGTTACGGACTGGCGTTCGACCCGAAAAATCCGTCGGTGCTTTATATTGCAATGCTGGGAGAAGTCAGAGACGGATACGGAAACAGTATCTGTTCGATAGATGTCAGCGACCCGACTCATTCGTTCAAAATGCTTAGCGCTCCGGCTACTTCGGGCGGTTTCAGAGACGGAAAACTCGAAAACGCCCAGTTCCGAAATCCATGTCAGATTTATTTTGACCCCGACGGATTTCTGTATATCGCCGACAGAGACAACCACTGCATACGTAGAGTAACTCCCGACAAGGTTGTTGAAACGGTTGTCGGAATACCCGGTACAAGCGGATATAAGGACGGCTCGAAAGACGAAGCTCTTTTTAAGGCTCCATGGGGACTTGGCGTATCTCAGGACGGAACGGTGTATGTCGCCGATTATGATAATGCGCGTATCCGAAAACTGGCAATAGAATAGATAAGATTTTAATCAGATAAAAAAACGATAGTATGAAAAAATTTGTATTGATTTTTATTGCCATGTATGCCTGTTTCAGCGTTCAGGCGCAGCAAAAGCCCTTTATACTTACAGGTACTGTTACCGACGCGGCAACTGGTGAAATAATGCCCGACGCAACGGTATATGTAAAGGACAAGGTCGGTATTGGTACTTCGACTAATTCAGAAGGAAAGTACAGTATCAGAATCTCGACGGGCGACGTGCTGGTCGTGTCCTTTGTTGGATACGAACCGTTTGAAGCCATGCTTACAGCCGAAAGGAAGGAGCTGAATGTAGAACTGAAAAGTTCGCAGCAAATGGAAGAAGTTGTGGTGATGGGCGTTGGCAGCAAACGTAAAATTACTTCGGTTGGAGCTGTCAGCACGGTCAGCGTCAGCGAACTCCAAATTCCGACAACTTCCGTCGCCAACCTGCTCGGCGGAAAGGTTGCCGGTATAATCACAATGCAGACAAGCGGCGAACCGGGTAAAAATATTGCCGATTTCTGGGTGCGCGGCATTGGCACTTTTGGTGCCAACAGCAGCGCTCTGGTGCTTATCGACGGTCTCGAAGGCGACATTAACAGCATCGACCCTGCCGACATCGAATCGTTCTCCGTGCTGAAAGACGCTTCTGCAACCTCTATCTATGGTTCCAGAGGCGCTAACGGCGTGGTAATTATCACCACAAAAAAGGGTGAAACGGGAAAACTGAAAATCGACGCCCGCTATAACTATTCGCTTTCGCAAATGAAACGCATGCCCGAATATCTCAGAGCTTACGACTATGCGTTGCTGGCTAACGAAGCAAAAGAAGTGCGCGGCGACAGCAAAATTTATAACGATATTGAACTGGACATTATAAAACGCGGGCTTGACCCCGACATGTACCCCGACGTTGACTGGCAAAGCGTAACGATGAACCCCGTTTCATACAAACAAAGCTACTATATCAGCGCTCGCGGAGGAGGCGAAGTTGCCAGATATTTTCTGAGCCTTGGCGGAAGCAACGAATCGGCAGCCTATAAATACGATAAAAAAAGTCCGTATGCTTCAAATGTGGGATACAATACCTACAATTTCCGCACCAACCTCGATTTAAGCCTTACCTCTTCGACAAGCGTATATTTTGCCACCGACGGATTTCTGTCTGTCAGAAACGAGCCGGGTATCGGAAATACCAACTATATATGGGAAGCGCAGTCGAGTCTGCATCCCTTGCTTGTACCGGTAACATATTCAAACGGATACCTTCCGGCAATAGGCAATAACGGAGGCATTTCGCCATACGTCATTGTAAACCACACCGGACGGCAGTCGCAGCAGGAATTCAAGGGCAGATTTACGATTGCGCTCACTCAGGATTTGTCGATGCTTGTTGACGGACTGAAACTTTCGGCGCAGGGAGCCTACGACATAATCAGCAACTTCAACGAGCGGCGCTATGTTCTGAAAGAACCACTGTACCGCGCTCTGGGACGAAACGGATACAACGGCAATCTGATATTTTTCCAGACCGTAAATTCGCAGTCGGCTACATACGACAATTCAACCGACCAGTATCGCAAATACTATTTCAAGCCGGTAATGAATTTCAACCGCACGTTTGCAGAAAACCATCGGGTATCGGTTCTGATGTACTACGAAATCAGCGATACCAACAGGGCAAGCGACGCATTTAACGGCAGTCTGGGAGTAAACGCCAATCTGCGCTCCATACCCAAACGCTATCAGGCGGCAGGCGCATGGTTCGATTACAGTTTCCGCGACACATACATGCTAAACTTCAACTTTGGCTACAACGGTACAGAAAATTTCCAGCCCGGACGTCAGTACGCCATTTTCCCCGCAATAGGCGTGGGATGGGCGCCTTCGAGCTATAAATGGGTAAAGGAACGACTGCCGTTTATCGACTTTTTCAAAGTCAAGTTTACGCTGGGCGCAGTTGGAAACGACGTTTCCAATCGACGTTTCCCCTATCTGACAATGGTGTCGAGAGGATATGCCGGAATATTCGGCGGCAACAGCGTTGAAGTGCTGAACGAAACATTTACCGGAGCCGATAACCTCGAATGGGAAAGATCGGTCAAAACAAATCTCGGCTTTGAAGGTAAATTTTTTAATGAAAAATTTACCTTCAACATAGATTTTTTCAACGACCAGCGGCTCGGAATATTTCAGGAACGTTTACAGGTACCCGAATATGTGGGACTTGTTAACCGACCCTACGGCAATGTCGGCAAAATGGTGAGCTTCGGCTCCGACGGCAATGCCGCCTTTTATCAGGAACTGTCGAAAAACGCCAGTATTCAGCTGAGAGGAAATTTCAGCTATTCGCGAAACATGCTGCAAAACTACGAACAGCTCTACAATCCGTATGAATACATGGATTACAACGGTTTCCCATACGGCGCAATGCGCGGCTTCAAGGCAATCGGGCTGTTTAGAGACGAAGACGACATTCTTTACAGTCCAGCGCAGACATGGAACGCCGTAATGCCCGGCGACATCAAGTATATGGACGTAAACGGCGACGGCAAAATCGACGACAACGACAAAGTGCCGCTGTCGTACAGCGATTTCCCAATGCTGATGTACGGATTCGGCGGCGAATTTCGATATAAAAACCTTACCGTCGGCGTAATGTTTAAAGGCACCGGAAAAACTGAATTTTACCGCGTAAGCGAAAACGAGGGACGCGGCTATCTGCCGTTCCGCAGCGGCGACCAGGGCAATATTCTGACCATTGTAAACGACCCGAAAAACAGATGGATTCCACGCGACTACGCTGTTGCGCACGGTATCGACCCCGCTCTGGCAGAAAATCCCAACGCAATTTTTCCGCGACTGCAATACGGCGATAACGTCAATAACCGGCAGCTGTCCGATTTCTGGAAAGGCGACCGACGCTATCTGCGCTTGCAGGAAGTAACCGTAAATTACAATTTCAAACACAGTTTTCTGAAAAAATGCGGAATATCTTCAATTGATTTTCAGTTGATAGGCACAAATCTTTATGTCTGGGACAGCGTTAAACTGTTCGACCCCGAACAGGCTCGATACAACGGACTGACATATCCAATTCCGGCAACTTATTCTATTCAGTTATATGTTCATCTGTAAAAACACGCAAAAATCATGAAAAAAAGTATATCCAATAACAGGTATAACAGACTGTTTACCATTGCGGCTGCAACAATACTGCTGCTCGGCTGCTGTTCGTGTAAAGATTTTCTGAATATCGACGAATATTTCGACGATGAACTCAAAATCGACTCGGTCTTCTCCTCGAAACGCAACATCGAGGCTTACATGTGGGGCGCTGCCGCCCAGTTCCCCGACGAAGGAAGATTATTCAGAAGCCCCTATACCCCAGGTCCCTATGCTACCGACGAATCGTTTACGCTGGCGGGACTTGACGAATATCGCGGAATGGCTTACGCCGTCGGCGAAGTAAACGCTTCCAACATCAACGGTTCGCCGTTCAACGCATGGAACAATATGTACAGGATTATCCGCAAATGCAACACCATTTTTGCCCGCATCGACGAAGCCCGCGACTGGACAACTACCGACCGCAGTCTGATTGTCGCCTACACTCGTTTTATCAGAGCATACGCCTATTACCATATTCTGGTTGACTTCGGTCCTCCGATTCTGCTTGGAGACAGAGTGTATGCAAGCAACGAACCGATTGAATACTACAACACTGTACGCGGAACGTATGACGACGCTGTCGAGTATATCTGTTCCGAACTTGAAGAAGCCGCCAGATTTTTGCCATACAGACAGCAACTGCTTAACTTCGGTCGTCCGACCAGAGGCGCGGCTTACGGCTTGATAGCCCGTCTGCGACTGATACATGCAAGCCCGATGTTCAACGGCGGACAGATTGCCCGCTCGTATTACAGCGGCTGGGTACGCAAAACCGACGGCAAACATTATATCCAGCAGGAATATCGCCCCGAACGCTGGGCTGTTGCCGCCGCTGCCGCAAAACGTGTTATTGAACTGAGAGACCCGAACGGAAAACTGTATGAACTTTACACGGTAAAAGCCGACGGTTTAACGCCGCCAATGCCTGTAAACGTTACATCAGACCCGAACTTCTATCAGCCGTATCCCGACGGAGCGGCTGGCATCGACCATTACCGTTCCGTATCCGAACTGCACAACGGAGAAGCTGTCGCCGCAATCAACCGCGAATATGTCTGGGGACGGCACAGCTCGGAAATAGATGAAATGACAAGACGGGCATTCCCGATTTCGGCTGACGGTTGGAGCGAATGTTGTATCCCGCAAAAAATTATCGATAATTTCAGAATGATCGACGGACATACAATCTACAATTCAAGCCCCGATTATCCTTATTCCGAAACAGGATACTCGACTTCCGAAAAGACATTTTCGGGATACCGTCTCCTGTCGGGCGTACACAGCATGTACGTAAACCGTGAAGCGCGTTTCTACGCATTTGTCGGTTTCAGCGAGTGTTTCTGGTCGATGTCTTCTACCAATACCAACGGCGTTCACGATATGACTATCCGATATTACTACGACTCCCCCGACGGCAAAAGCGCCGCGCACAACAGTGGAATATATACGGCTACCGGTTATGTGCCGAAAAAAACCATTCACCCGATAGACGCCCACACCGGCGAAAATGCGCGTAGAATGCCAAAAGCCTTCGGTATAATACGTTACGCCGAAATACTGCTTTCATACGCCGAAGCTCTCAACAACCTGGGCGGCGACGTCCATACCGTTACGCTCGGCGAAGAATCGTTTACCGTTTCAAGAGACATTGAAGCCATGAGAAACGCCTTCAATCAGGTGCGATACCGCGCCGGACTGCCCGGAATTACTCTTGCCGAAGCCGGCAGCCAGTCAACCGTACAGGAACTGATTGAACAGGAACGCATGATTGAATTTATGCACGAAAACCGCAGATACTACGACGTGCGGCGATGGGGAATATACGAAAAGGTCGAAAACGAACCGATTATGGGAATGAATACCGACGCTACAAAGGAAAGCTATTACAGCAGAACAGTTGTTAATTCGGTTCGTATCAGCACGCGGGTTGTAAACAGAAAAATGATTTTCCTTCCCATTCACCGCGACGAAGTAAGGCGTATGCCCGATTTTGACCAGAACCCCGGATGGGAAGAATGACAATTGACGTTTAATAAAAAAATATGCAATAAAATGAGAAAACATATTATATTATGCCTGTTGACCGCCATATCCGTTTTGACAATATCTGTTTCCTGCAACGAATACGGAATATTTGAAGACGAAATGTACAAAAAAGTATTTGCCATTGTAAGCAGCGCCGATTACAACGTCTTTCCTGTCGAACACGATTTGGAACAGGACGAATCGACAGGCTATATTGCCGCTTCGATGGGCGGCTCTACTCCCGCCGACAGAAACCTGACAATCACTATGGTGCATAGCAGCGAACTGATGGACATGTACAACAGAGCAAACTTTGTCGAAGCCGGCAGTTATGCAAAAATTCTGTCTCCAACGTTTTACGACATTGACGATTACCATATCGGAATTGCCGCTGGAGAACGGCAGGGAAAGATGAAAATCAGAGTTCGACCCGAAGGTCTGTCGCCGGATTCCATCTATTTCATTTCGCTCAAAGTCGGCGCTTACGACTGCTACGAAGTTAATCCCCAAAAAAGCGACATTCTGTATCGGGTACTGCTGAAAAACAAATGGGCGGCGCAGAAAACGCCAACAAACTACATGCAGCGAGGTACGCTTAACGCTGCCAATGTCTTTGGAAGCAAGCGAATGTTCCCGCTGACAAAAAACAGAGTACGGATTACGGCAGGCAACGAACCGTTTTCTGCCGACACTGCTTCAATCAACTCAATGAGTATTGTGCTGGAAATCGGACAGTCGGGCAGCATAACAATAAGTCCGTATAAAAACCTTGACGTGCAGCAGGTGGACGGCGACCCGAACTATCCGAATATCTATTTTATCGAAAACGACGGATACAGAACATACCGGAACTTTCTGCTGAGATACGATTACAGAAAAAATAACGACCAGACGGTTTACGAAATGAGAGAAGAATTAAGACTTGAATTTAAAGAAACGGATAAATAAAATGAAAACCTGTACATTGGAAATTAACAGAACAAACGTCGGCAACCTCAGTTTGCCGACATGTATATGCGCCGCCGCCCTGTGGCTGCTGTCGGGGTGCAGCGAACTGTCGAAGGACTATCATTACGAAAAGTATATCTATGTGCCAAATTCTTCGCTGACAATGTATGTCGGCGAAGAATTTCAGCTGAGCGCAAACCCTGCCGGAGAAACATTCAGCTGGTCAAGCGAAAACTCCGCCGTTGCCACCGTTGACGCCACCGGAAAAGTTAAAGCCGCTGGAATTGGCGAAACATACATTGTAGTATCGCAGAACGGCGCTGAAACAAAAGTTACGGTCAGGGTAATCACGCCAGTTATCGACAATATCGTGGTCAGACCCGGCGACCGCAACGCAAGATTTGAAATAGAAATCAATACCGACAAGGTTAAAAGCCTGAAAATTACCCGTACAGACACAAACGGGAGCTTATCTGTTGATATTAACCTGCAACGCGGCAAATTCAGCTTCGTCTATCCTGACCTGCCCGAAGACAACATTCGCTTCTCGCTTGTTTGCAGCGACGCTTTCGGAAACGAATCGGAACCGGTATATGCAACCGTATCCGTATATAATCGCGATACATACGCCGACAGGCTGGCGCAAAGGCAGATACGGATAGCTACAAAACTTGGAAACGGACTGTCGATTGCATGGGCTAACGAAGAAGGCTCATACTGCGAACTTTACTACACTGACCTCAACGGCGCTCAAATAACAAAAATTGTTGACGTCAGGCAAACGCCAGTCCTTTTGACCGACTTCAAATCGTCGCTAAGCTACTCGACCGTATATGTCGTAGAGTTTGACGAAGCGACAGTTGATACGTTCCGGCTGGCGGCTGTTTCGCCTACGCTGAACGACAGGTCGCATATTATCTCTGCTGCCGCTCCGTGCGAAATCAAAGCATGGGATTTTGATTTCGGCGGCGAAGGCGTCGGCTACCACGACGACGGCAACAAGGACGGAGGCAGCAGCTACCGCGAATACATCGGAGACCCAGACGGAGCTGGCAAAGTTGACATTGACGGCAATACCGAAAATCCCGACAATATCGGCTGGACTGACAACGGCGAATGGACGGCATATACTGTCGAAGTAATCGACGCCGGAGACTATACCGTTGACCTGAACGTCAGCATAAACAGAGATGGCGGTACCGGATACCTGTTTGAAATTGACGGCGTTGCAGGCGACACATTTCATTTAGACAACGACGGCAGCTGGGAGAGTTTTGACCTCTGGTACTATACCGGAAAACACGCCGACCAGCAGCCGCCAGTTCTGAGCCTGACTGCCGGCGCTCACATAATCAAATTCAGACACGAAGGCGGGTTCAACTTCCGCGCCATAAAGCTCACTAAAACCTGACGGCGAAATAATCAGGCAGAACATCGACTCCAAGCCGACGTTCGATAATCCTGTCAATTTATCTGCCCGCATGACAAAACAGCGGATATTCGTTTCTCTCAAACGAATACCGCTGTTTTTATCAGTATTGCGGCACGTTTGCAATGGCAAAAAATCTGGCGGCGGCAAAATTACTGCGCCTGCATGTCAACGGAAAAATTCCGCTTTGCCGCTTTTTTTTATATTTTGACGTTTTGTTCGTAAAAGTAATATTTTTCTCCATATTTTGACTGTTTTTGTACAACTCGACTGTTCTTTTGATAAAAATTATACATTAAACAGAGATATGTTAACTTTTAGTAAATTTAAGACAGTGTTTTTTTATTGTATTAATTTTTTGCAATGATATATTAATTATTGCATGATTTTTCATTGTATTTTCATCGAAATTCAGTATAGAACTCTGTTTTTGAGAAGGTTTTTCATTGATTTTTTATGTTTTACAACATTTAAATAATGTTAAAACAATGTTAAACAATGTTAAAATTTCAACATTATTACTTTTAGATATTTTGTTTATAATCAGAATGTTAGCATTTTTTAAGCTGGTTTTTACTTAAAAATATTTGTATGTTCGATGTAAAATAAAATTTAACATAGAATTATGTCAGAAAATATTTGCATATATTTGTCTTGTAAAAAATAGGATATTTTAGACAATATTTTAATACTATAATAAATGAAAAAGGTAATCGGAAACGAATTGCACCAGCTGTGCTGTGTACTAAACTTAAAGTTGAATGTGGGGGGGGGTAAAAATGCAATTATTAAACTGCAATAAGGTATTTTTTGCTGCATTTATTATATGTATTATTTCTGTATTTGAAATTGCAGCACAGGATCTTACCCCTCCTGTCAATCCGCGAGGACATAAACTCTTTTATTTTCCTATCAACCGTACCGAACTGCTGTACGATTACAGCAACAACGCAGCCATGCTTGCCGCTCTGGACGCTTTGCTTGCCGATACAACTATTAACAGTCAAATAGATACCGTATATGTTATAGGCGCGGCGTCGCCCAAGGGAAGCCATTCCTATAACGAGCGGCTGGCAAAAGGACGAACTGCCGCGCTGAAAGAGTATATTACATCATGTCCCAATATTGAGGAATCAAGAATTGTATGCAATGCAATTGGCGTTGACTGGGTCGGTTTCCGTAGCCTGGTGGCTTCCGACCAGGACATTCCAAACCGTCATATTTTGCTCGAACTTCTTATTCAACATCTTTCGGAAGACCGTCTGCTTTACCATCTTACATATAAAATGGACATCGAAATGCTCGACTATCTGGTCGAACGCATATATTCAAAACTTCAATATACTTCTGTCCGCGTTTTACTTAAAGATGGAAGAATGATTCCAGAAACGTCAAGTCCGTTTGAAGAACCGGAAACAAAAGTTGAAAAAATAATACATGACACAGTTGTAGTGCATGATACAGTATGTATTATTAAAAAAGATACAGTTCCGGAAAAAAAATTCGCCATACTTTTGAAGAATAATCTTTTGTATGATGTAGCATTATTGCCGAATCTGGCGGTAGAGATACCTTTCGGCGACCGCTGGTCTGCGCTTGTGGGCGGATACTGGAGCTGGTGGGATACTGACGCGCCCCGCTGGTGGAGTTACAGAATCCAGTGGGTATGGCTCGAAGCCCGACGCTGGTGGATAAAACCCGACGCCACGCCTCTCGACGGCTGGTTTACGGGGCTGTACGTCGCAGGAGGCGACTACGACATAAGGCTGTTTACCGAAACCCTCGACGATTTGGGCTATCTGAGCCTCTGGAGCATGTCTGCCGGTTTGACGGGCGGCTATTCGCTCCCGCTGTCGCAGCGCCTGAATATGGAATTTCTTCTGGGAGTTGGCTGGTTTGGCGGCAACTATAAAGCCTACAACCGTTCCAGATGTCTCGACTGCTATCCCTACATGGGAAAGGGCAGATTCAATTACTGGGGGTTAACCTCGGCGGCGATTTCAATAGTCTATCTTATAGGAAAAAAATAATGCCATGAAAAATAAACAGGAAATATTAATACAGGCAGAGAGCAGTAATATTTTGCAGTTTTTGTCGTCAGCTCTCTATATGTCGTTATGCGTTCTGTTTATGGCATGTACGATGAGAACGCTGTCGGAAGACGATGGCTGCCGTATTCCGCGTCTGAAAGTCGTTATATACTGGGAAGAGAATACGGTGCGCAAGCTGCCTTCCGACGGTATGCGCGTCCAGTTCTTTCCTTTTGACGGCGGCGATTCGCGGCTGGCTGACGTGGGAGCGCGGGGCGGCGACGTTTCGCAGGGGCTGCTCAATCCGGGCGATTACACGGCTCTGTGCTACGATTATTTCGGCAACGACTTGATTCAGTTTCGGGGCGACAGCTACGAAACAATGGAAGCCTTCTGTACCAAAACCTCGACCCAGAAGTTAGGCTGCGAACCGTCTGTCTGGGAACCATACCCCTACGATTTGTACGTAACGGAATATATCGGAAAAGACTCGCGCGAAAACAGCGCGGAAGGAAGCGAAAAATGCGAAATGCTGACGCTCCCAGCAACAATCGGAAGCCGTAAAGCTCCGGCAATCGAAATACCGTTTTACCCCAGAAACGTGCTGCGCGAGTTTACATTCCTTATATACGGAGTAACGGGCGCGGCATACATCGGACGAAGCGAAGGCGAAATTTCGGGCATGGCGACAGGCTGTATGCTGGCAAGCGGCAAACCGACCTCCGAACCGTCAACCCTGAAATTCGGAAGAGAAAAAGGCTGTTCGGGGCAGCCACGCATACAGGCTTTTGAAAATCCGCAGTATATCGAATGGTCAAAATACATGCTAACCGATATTCTCGACCTCGAAGCCCCCGACCCAAAACTGTTGACAAACAGCGCCGACTACTGGGACGGCGACTGGATAATCGGCTCGTTCTGCACTTTCGGCGCAGTGGATACTGTATGCAACATGCTGACCTTAGAAGTCTATAACATGCAGGGCGAACTGTTTTGCGCTCGATGGGGCGGCGGAATACAGGAGGAAGTCCGCTCGCAGATACAGTCGGCAATGGGACGCACCGGCTCGCGCGACGAACAGCTCGAATGGCGCAGAAAAAACGGCGGCTTCGACATAGTGCTGCCCGGATACGATCTGGAAATAAAACCATCTACCGGAGGCAGCGTCTTTGAAGTTGACGTTGACAGCTGGGAAGACGGCGGCTCTATTGACATCAATCCATTTCTTTCTCCAACAATTTAATGCTAATAATTTTATGAAAAAAATTAATTTGAACAGATATTTTAAAAAGAACGGAAAAGACGGCGATTGTCGCTGCTCTTACCGTTACTGTGAAAACAGTACGCTACCCTTTCAGAAAAGCTCGCCTGCTTTTCCTGAAAAGCTCGCCTGCTTTTTTGAAAAGCTCGCCTGCTTTTTGAAAAAGCTCGCCTGCTTTTTTGAAAAGCTCGCCTGCTTTTTTGTAAAAGCTCGCCTGAATAGACAGAATTACATAATTTTCAGGATAAACATATTTCTAAAACATGTTAATCCTGTAAATATTTTTCCGTTAATCAATCGCCTGAATTACATAATTTTCAGGATAAACATATTTCTAAAACATGTTAATCCTGTAAATTGTGTACAACGCTGGCGCGGCATTGTAAAGACGCCCAAATTGTGCGTCTCTACAATTGTCAATTATCACGTAAGTTCTAATACTATTAATATTTATTTTTAATTTATACAAAGATGAGAAGAAAATCATTAATTTTGAGTGTGAGCTGCGCCCTGCTATTGCTGGGCGGCTGCTCGCAAGAGTTCCAGCCGACAGAAGAGGCTGCGAACAGAAAAGCGATAGGGTTTAACGCCATTTCGGGAAAATCTCTCGAAACAAAA
>JAIROW010000166.1 GCA_031257315.1 Prevotellaceae bacterium | reverse complement strand
GGCTTGACATGTCCAAATCGTCTTTGTCCAACTGCCAGATAATATTTTTGTCTTTTGTTTGCAAAATATTTTTTATTTTTCCGAAATAACAGTCAAAAACAGAAATTGTTGAAGATTTTATGCGGAAAATTTTACTGAAAACAGTCGAAATTAAATCAAACAGGACTGTCAAAACATTTAAAATATATACAAACGCCTTATTCGTAATATAATAATTAAAAAAAACAAAATTAAATATGGTACAAAGTTAAAAATTATATTTAAGAAATGAAAATAATTGTAGCAGTTATTGCAAAATGTCAAATCAAACTGTTGTATGCGGTTTTTCAAAATCCAAATTATTAACACAAAGTTAAGTCTTCCTTTCGATTGTAAAAAAACACCCTCTTTCAGGCTGGTTGCGACAGTTTGATTTGCACCAGCTAATAAATATCGAATCTTAATTTTTGCAGATACAATTAAAAAGATTAATTTTGCCGAATAATTTCAAGTATGAATATATGAAAAGATTCTTTATGTTTTTAGCGCTAACTGTTTGTTTGTTTGAAGGTTGCAAACAAACGCCCAACAAAGAAAACTGGGTGCGTTTATTCAACGGAAAAAACCTTGAAGGCTGGACAGTCAAAATAGCAGGTTATCCGGCAGGAGAAAATTTTGGAAACACTTTTTATGTCGAAGACAGCGTTATAAAAGTGAAATATGACGCTTATGGCGATGATTTTCAGAACCGTTTCGGGCATTTATACACAAACCGGTCATATTCGCACTACAAATTTCGCGTAGAATACCGCTTTAAAGGCGAACAGACTGCCGGAGGTCCCGGCTGGGCGTATCGCAACAGCGGAGCAATGCTTCACGCTCAGGCGCCTGAAACAATGGCGACAGAACAGGATTTTCCAGTGTCTATTGAAGCTCAAATGCTTGGAGGAGACGGAGTTAATGAACGCAGAACAGGAAACGTATGCACTCCCGGCACTGAAATCCATATCGACGGAAAATTTTATAATGGACACTGTTGCGACTCAAAATCCAAAACATATCACGGCGACAAATGGGTTAAACTCGAAGTTGTTGTTTTTGGCGACAGCATCGCGCACCACATCATTGACGGCGATACAGTAATGACTTATACAAAAATGACTGTCGGCGGCGGAGGCGTAAATCCCGCTCCCGATATTCCGGCAGGTCCGCTGAAAGAAGGTCGAATTGCCTTGCAGTCCGAAAGTCATCCTGTCGAGTTTCGCAATATCGAACTGCTTGATTTAACTCAAAACAAATAAATATCGCGTTCAACAGTAATTTAATCGTCCATAATAAAACTGAAAATAATTTTTTATCTTTATGCTGTATCATTTATTCGATTATCTAAAAGATTTGTTTGACATACCGGGAGCTGGAATGATGAAATTTATTTCATTCAGAGCAGCCTGTGCCATGATTTTCTCTCTGCTGTTTGCTCTGTTTGTCGGCAAAAAAATCATCAGACTGCTGCAACGCAAACAGATTGGCGACCAGATAAGAGATTTGGGCATCGAAGGAATGATGCAGAAAAAAGATACGCCCACAATGGGCGGAATAATTATTCTGTTATCAATACTTATTCCGGTTTTGCTTTTTGCCCGACTCAACAATGTGTATCTTATACTGATGATTGTTACGACAGTCTGGCTTGGCGGCATCGGCTTTATTGACGATTATATCAAAGTCTTTAAAAAGAACAAACAGGGACTTAGCGGCAAAACAAAAATTGTGGGACAGGTAAGTCTGGGAATAATCGTAGGCATGGTTCTGTATCTCAACAAAGACGTTGTTGTACTCGAAAAAGTACCCGCCGGAACAGCCGACGCAAAAGTTAATGTCATTGGAAACAGCAAAATATGTACAAAAGAATCGAAATCTACAAAAACGACCATACCGTTTTTTAAAGATAATGAGTTTGACTATTCGATGCTGTCGCCGGGCAAAGGTAAGGCAAAACAAATTGGTGGCTGGATTATTTTTGTCCTTGCTACAATATTCATTATCACGGCAGTATCAAACGGCGCAAATCTTACCGACGGGCTGGACGGGCTGTTGACAGGCACTTCGATAATAATTGGCACAACGCTGGGCATTTTTGCCTATCTTTCGGGCAATATGATTTATTCCGATTACCTGAATATAATGTATATTCCTTCGACCGGAGAGCTGGTTGTTTTCATGTCGGCATTTATTGGCGCTCTTGTTGGATTTCTGTGGTATAATTCATACCCCGCTCAGGTATTTATGGGCGATACCGGCAGTCTTGCGCTCGGAGGAATCATTGCGGTTTTCGCAATAGTTATCAGAAAAGAACTCCTGATTCCTGTTTTATGTGGAATATTTTTCGTAGAAAGCATTTCCGTCATATTGCAGGTTTACTGGTTCAAGTTTACAAAAAAACGTACAGGAGTCGGAAAACGAATATTAAAAATGACGCCGTTGCACCATCATTTTCAAAAACAGGGTAATGCAGGTATCGACGCTTATATTCAAAAACCGCTGAAAGCGTTGCCAGAATCGAAAATAACTGTCCGGTTCTGGATTGTCGCAATACTGCTGGCGCTGATTACAGTAGTTACGCTAAAAGTAAGATGATTTGCCGGAAAAACGGCAAAAATTACCGAAAATCAGGACTGTATAATAATTTGCCGGAAAATAATCCGGTATATGTTAATTTGCTCATTTACACGCATTTATAGAATACCGGCGCTGCTTTAACAGATTGTTTTGAGAACAAATATTTTGTGTTTCAAATATTTTGTGTACCTTTGCGCCGATTATTTAAAACAATATAATGTCTAATCCATTAATTAATTTTTTATTTACATGAGTAAAGAACAAAAGACAATTCTCGATGACGACGGGAATTTGAATGAAACCGAAATGCTTGACGACGGGCTTGAAACCGTCGATGAGGAAATTGCTGCCGTACAGCCGGCAGACGAACTTTTCGCCGAAAGCGAAGAAACAGTAATTATTACTGAAAAAAAATCGACAGGTAACGCCTCAATTCCTGTTGACGAATTTGACTGGGATTCTCTTGAAAAAGAATCATTTCCCGCATCAAAAGAAGAAATCGGGAAAATTTATGACCAGACTTTGTCCAAAGTAGCTGAAAATGAAATAGTTGAAGGCGTTGTAACAGCAATAAACAAACGCGAAGTTATTGTAAATATCGGATACAAGTCCGAAGGCGTAATCAATATCTCCGAATTTCGTTACAACCCAGAACTCACAACAGGCGACAGAGTCGAAGTCTATGTTCAAACCGCCGAAGACAAACGCGGACAGCTGATACTCTCGCACAAGCAAGCCCGTTCGCTTCGCTCGTGGGATCGCGTAAACGAGGCGATGGAAAAAAACGAAATCGTAAAAGGATTTATAAAATGCCGTACAAAAGGCGGTATGATTGTCGATGTTTTCGGCATAGAAGCATTCTTGCCCGGCTCGCAAATTGACGTAAAACCAATTCGCGACTACGATATTTTCGTAGGCAAAAATATGGAATTTAAGATTGTGAAAATCAATCACGAGTTCCGCAATGTGGTTGTTTCTCACAAAGCGCTTATCGAAGCCGAACTTGAAGCTCAGAAATCCGAAATTATCTCAAAACTTGAAAAAGGACAGGTTCTTGAAGGAACAGTTAAAAATATTACCACTTACGGCGTGTTTATTGATCTCGGCGGCGTTGACGGACTTATCCACATTACAGACCTCTCGTGGGGTCGCGTAAATCACCCCGACGAAGTTGTTGTTCTTGACCAGAAAATCAATGTCGTTATTCTGGATTTTGACGATTCAAAAAAACGCATTGCACTGGGACTGAAACAGCTGACTCCACACCCGTGGGATTCGTTAGACCCCAACCTGAAAGCAGGCGACAAAGTAAAAGGACGGGTTGTAGTTATAGCCGATTACGGCGCATTTATCGAAGTCGCTCCGGGCGTGGAAGGACTTATTCATGTTTCGGAAATGTCGTGGTCGCAGCATTTGAGAAGCGCACAGGAATTTCTGAAAGTGAACGACGAAGTAGAAGCCGTTATAATTACCATCGACAAGGACGAACGCAAAATGTCGCTCGGTATCAAACAGCTTAAAGCCGATCCGTGGATTAATGTCGAAGCAAAATATCCAGTAGGTTCGCGTCATGTAGCCAGAGTCCGCAATTTTACCAATTTTGGAGTATTTGTCGAAATAGAAGAAGGTATAGACGGATTGATTCATATCAGCGACCTGTCGTGGACAAAAAGAATACGTCACCCGAACGAATTTACTTCAATCGGAGCAGAAATTGACGTAATGGTTCTGGAAATCGACGGAGAAAACCGCCGCCTGAGTTTGGGACACAAACAGCTTGAAGAAAATCCATGGGAAATATTTGAAACAATTTTCTATCCCGAATCGATTCACGAAGCTACAATTGTAGAGCTGAACGACAAAGGCGCTACCGTAGCGCTGCCATACGGCGTCGAAGGCTCGGTTCTTCCGCGTCAACTTGTTAAAGAAGACGGAACAACTGCCAGACTCGACGAAAAATTGCCCTTCAAAGTGATTGAATTTAACAAAAATACAAAGAAAATAGTTCTTTCGCACACACGTGTTTACGAAGACGCAAAACGCGAAGCGGAAGAAGACTCGAAACGTTCGGACGAAGAGATTACTCAAAAAGCCGTCAAAAAATTAAATTCGACGCTGGAAAAGACAACGTTTGGCGATATCTCAGACCTTGTCGCATTGAAAGAAGAAATGCAGAACAAGAAGGAAGAATCTGACAGAGATTCGCAGGAAAACAGTTAAAAACTTTTTAGGCATGACTTTTTCGCTAACCGTTCTGGGTAGCAATTCCGCATTGCCTGCAAAAGACAGATTTGCTACCGCTCATGTTCTCAATGTCCGTGAGCGGTACTTTTTAATAGATTGCGGAGAAGGCGTTCAGATGCAACTGAAACGTTTCGGAAACGTCAAGTATTCAAAACTCGACAATTTATTTATAAGTCATCTGCACGGCGATCATGTTTTTGGCTTGTTCGGATTGCTTTCGTCGCTTGCCCTTATGGGACGGACTGCCGACTTTAACATTTATGCACATAAAAACATGGGAGAAATTCTGGATTCGCACCTGAAATATTTCGGCGAAAACATGAGTTATAAAATTGTTTTGCACGCAATAGACCCCGACGCGCCGAAAATAATATACGAAGACTACTGTATGACTGTAAAAACAATACCTCTGAAACACAGAATACCTGCATGTGGATTTTTGTTTAAAGAAAAAACAGCTCCATTGAATATATACAAGGAAGCCATTAAAAAATACGGGCTTTCTGTCGCCGATATTACAAGCATTAAGAGCGGTAACGCGCATACAACAGCCGCAGGCGAAGTCATTCCAAACGAAAAACTGACTTACCGTCCCTATAAACCGAGATCTTATGCTTTCTGTTCCGATACGATGTACTGCGAAGAAATTGCAGAGCATGTTGCCGGCGTAAATTTGCTTTACCACGAAGCAACTTTTCTGGAAAATCTGAAACAGATGGCGCACCGGACAGGACACAGCACCTCTGTCGATGCTGCAAAAATTGCAAAACTTGCACAGGCAAAACGCCTGTTGCTCGGACATTTCTCTTCACGATACAGTAGCAACATGCTTTATCTGTTCAAAGAAGAAGCCAAAACAGTCTTCCCGAATACTGAAATCGCTATTGACGGACAAAACTACGACATATTTTAATTAAGAACTAATAATTATGGAATCGTTTATCGGATTGGGGTATGCAGGACTGTTTATCGGTTCATTTCTTGCTGCAACAGTTATACCTTTCAGCAGCGATATAATTTTTGCAGCCGCAGTTCTGAACGGTCTCGATCCATGGATATCGTTTGCCATGGCAACGTCGGGCAACTGGCTGGGCAGCCTCACAAGCTACGGACTGGGATATTTGGGCAAATGGAAATGGCTCGAAAAATTCTTCAAAGTCAAACCCGAACAGATGGAAAAGCAGAGAGCCTTGATAACTAAATACGGCGCAGTTCTTGCCTTTTTCACATGGCTGCCTTTTATAGGCGATTTAATCAGCATCGCGCTTGGATTTTACAGAATCAACCTGATTGTCTGTTCCATTTTTTCGCTGATTGGCAGAATTGTGCGTTTTCTGCTCTGGACACTGCTGTATTTACAGTTTGGCGACAAATTCCTTGAATTTATAAAAAGAGTAGCAACTTAAACATTATCAGTAAATTCAAGACACTGCCAAAATATTTATACAAAAAATCACCTGTTTTGCGGACAATATTCGAAACATCTGCCGCAGTTTACGCATGCGGCGTCATCTATTTCATAGTTTTTCCGCGTGCGTTTGAGAGACAGGTTTATCAGCATTATTCCGGTTATTATTCCGATAACTGCGCCGGCAACGGTCGAATACAGTTTGAATTTCTGTTTAATTTCATTTACCTCCAACGCCAATTCTTCGACTTTGCCTCCCTGTCCGAGAAAGGCTTCGAGTTCATAATTTTCATCTTTAGGATTCTGTTCGTTATTATCAGTAACAATATCGTACAGTTGAACTTTTTTATTTGTTTTGCTTAACAAATCGCTTGATGTCCGCAGAGTTACAGCGCCGACAAGCGTTATCAGCGGCAGGGTTACGAGATATATCAGTATCCGGCGAACTCCGACTGTGCGATTTTCCTTTATTTTGTTGCTGTACGGAGGTCTGATAGCGTCAACGTGGCAGGCATGGCGGCAAAGGTCGCAGTTGATGCACGGTTTTTTTACAATTTTGACGTTCCATACTGCAACTCTCGAAAAAAGGCTTAAAATTGCTCCATACGGACAGATGAAGCGGCAAAACGGTCGTCCTGTGAATATAGACAAAATCAGCAGACCTGCGCCAAAAAGAATCATCGAAACCGTGCCGCCAAACCGGAATATTCCGATAAACGGGTCAAATCGGCAAATAATAAATGCGCTGTGCGTAACGGCTAACAGCAGGGCGACAATCAGATAAATCCACGGTATAATTTCCAGAGTTTTTGCAATAACACGCGGTATTCTGTAATTTTTTACGTTCAACAGTTCCTGCAAAGCGCCGAAAGGACAGACTCCGGCGCAAAACACTCTGCCAAACAGCAGGGTAAAGGCAATCGGCAGCATGAAAAAAAGCAGTACCGACAGCGGTACGGCATACGAACTGTCGGTCAGAGCGAGGGCTACGTTCTGGATTGCGCCGATGCTGCACACGCAGCCTTTGCGGAAAAATCCGAAATAGGCAAGCGATATTGCGGAAACAATCAGTACCGGCATACGTTTCCGTTTTCGCAGTACGGAGTATGCGACCACGCCCATTAATCCGGCAAGCGCAACAAGATCCAGACTGATCCATAAAGTTTCGTCGGGAACTTCGTATGTATATTCGGGATAACGGTATCCCGATTCAAAATCGGGTTTTGGAAAACGGTTTTCTCCGTTTCCTGTTACCGTTACGAACGTAAAAATCAGTAGAACAAGATATTTTTTCATCTAACTTTCTTTTAAATCGTAAGCGCCGGAGGCTTTTACACGTTTTATGGCGTCGGCTGGACAGACTTTTTCGATGGAACATTCGTTGCAGTTGGTGCAGTCATTCTGATTTATCTGCATGTACAGAGAACCGTTTCCGAATGAATTGCAGCCTTTTGCGCATTTTGCGCAGCCGGTGCAAAGTTTTTCGTCGATTGTATATTCAAAGTAAGGTTCTTCTACAAATTTGCGCTGAATTGCTCCGACGGGACACATCAGGTTTTCTGCCGCCGTGTTGAGTTCTTTGACGCTGGAGCGGTAATAGCCGCCGCACAAATCGCAGTAACCGCATACTTTGTTGGCGTGCATACATTTGACTGCCGAAACCGGCAGAACGCAGTCTGTTTCACAGCGTCCGCAAAAAATACATTTTTCGGGATCGATTTGCCAGAACATGTCCGGTTCTTCTGTTTCGAGTTTTTTCAGCGTTATTCCCGAAACTGTTAAAGCCACGCCTCCGGCGATAAACGCGCCGCATGTACGCAAAAATTTTCTGCGCGTTGCCGGATTCGATTTATTCTCTGTGTGTCGTGCCATTCCGTATTATTTTTTATATTTTATTACTGTTTAAATCTTATAAAAACCAATTTAATTTTAATTAAACTCTAAATAAAATTATTTAAAATATATTTCAGGAAATATTTCATTGCGATATTGAAAATACCATTACATACCGAATAGTATTTACAGCCAAACAGCTGCGATTCAATATTATTAAATATTATTCAAGAGCCTTGTGCTGATAATTCACTCTCTGTTTCAGAGGATTGGCTTCAATTTCGTTTTGCAGCCTCCGGTTATTGTATATTTCAGCCGCCAGAAATATGGCGTCTCTCAACGACGAAGGCTGCGCAATTCCCTTTCCTGCAATATCGTATCCTGTGCCGTGAGCCGGCGAAGTGCGCACTATCGGCAATCCTGCCGTATAATTTACTCCCTTGCTCAGCCCGATTGAACGGAAAGGAATCATTCCCTGGTCGTAGTGCATCGAAAGGATTGCGTCGAAATTACTGAACTCGCCCGAAGCGAAAAAGCCGTCGGGAGCATAAGTTCCGAAAGCGAGTATGCCGTTTGCCTTTGCTTCTTCAATTGCGGGACGGATAATGTTTATTTCCTCGTCGCCCAACATTCCCATATCTCCGTTGTGCGGATTGAGCGAGAGAACGGCTATGCGGGGTGCGCGAATCTGAAAATCTTTTTTCAGACAGTTGTTGATTATCGACAGTTTACTGACTATCAATTCTCTGTTTATCGATTCTGCTATTTTTGCAAACGGTATGTTTCCGGTAACAAATCCGACTTTCATAAAATCGCTTACCATAAGCATCATGTAATCTTCGGTTTTAAACTTTTCGGCAAGATATTCCGTATGCCCCGAAAACGTGTAAGATTCGGAATGGGAGTTTGATTTATCGACCGGACATGTAACAATCAGGTCAATTTTTTCATTCTGCAAATCGGCAACGGCTGCGTCAAGAGCCTGAACCGACGATTTTCCCGCTGCTGGCGAATGTACTCCTATTTCGACCTTGACATTGTCCGAAACATTTATAATATTGGTTTTTCTGGCATTAGCCTCGCTGGCGTCGTTTATCGGGTTAAAATTGAAGTATTCCATGTGCAATGTTTTTCTGTAATAGGCAGCAGCTTTCGACGAACCGTAAATTACGGGCGTAACAAATTCATTTATTGCCATATCGGAGAAAGTTTTCATTATTATTTCATAACTTATTCCGTTAAAATCTCCGTGAGTTATACCAATTCTTATTTTTTCTTTCATCAACTAAACAACTAAATATGATATTTTTTGCCAAATTATCTGTTATTTTTTTCCATTTTTCTGTAAAGACTTTCCAGAATATTGCCGTTTCATAAAAAAACGCAACCGGAAAATTACACATAAAACAGTGATAATAAATGTCTTTCTTACTTAAAAAGAATATTAAACAAATACAAAGGTAGTATTTTTTAATAAAAGTAATGCGAATCAGGAATTAAAATGTCCCGCAGGGACAAAATTTTCATAACCGCAGGCGAGCGATAGCGTTGCCTGCGGTTTTTGCCTGCGGACAGCGAGAAGTTTTGCCCATTCGGGCAAATTCCGCGCTTTCGCAAAGTCCGCAGGCAACGCTACGCTCGCCTGCGGTTATGAAAATTTAGCCCATTCGGGCTGAAAAACGTCTTCAACCTTAGATTCACATCAATTGTCAATTGTCAATTAATCCGTCGTATTTTCATGAAAAACGGAAGAAAAAGACTGTCTGTCGCCTGATTTTTTCGATAAACAGTCTTTAATCCATAAAAGAGTAATTCAATATAAATTAAACAAATAGCCTGTGCGCAGAAAAAAATATTTGCCGAAAATAATTGCAAATCAAAAGAATTACTAACTTTGCAAAAATTTTATTGATGATCGACAAGCAATTGCAATTCGACAGACTGTATCTTGAAATGGCTCGGATATGGGCAAAAAATTCTTATTGCGTCCGCAGGCAGGTTGGCGCGTTACTTGTTAAGAACAAGATGATTATCTCAGACGGATACAATGGAACGCCTTCGGGTTTTGAAAATGTGTGCGAAGACGAAAACGGCGACACAAAACCATACGTGCTTCATGCCGAAGCCAATGCAATAACAAAAATTGCCCGCTCGAACAACAGCAGCGAAGGCGCTACGCTTTATGTTACAACCTCGCCCTGTATCGAATGTGCGAAACTGATAATACAGGCTGGAATTAAACGGGTTGTGTATTTCGACAAATACCGCTCCGACGAAGGCTTGAAATTGCTTGAACGGGCTGGAACAGAACTGTTATACTTGGAAATATAAAACAAAATTATGGACAATAAAAAAATTAATTATTTGAGACCCGTACTTGCACTGGCAATGGTTATACTGGCTTTATATACGGGAATAAGACTGGGAAAAATGTCAACGCCGGCGAAAATATACAAATCATGGGACGGAGACAGAAACAATCTCTTGCAAACTCTCGATATTGTATCAAAATTCTATGTTGACAACGTAAACATTGATTCGCTGACCGAAAAGTTTATCCCCGACATACTGAACGAACTCGACCCACATTCGACATATATTCCCGCATCGGAACTGCAAAGAAGCAACGAATCGCTGGAAGGAAATTTTGAAGGCATCGGCGTAACTTTCAACATGGAAATAGATACGGCTGTGATAATTAACGTCCTTACAGGAGGTCCGTCGGCTAAGGCAGGCGTCAGCGCCGGCGACAAAATTATGGTTGTAAACGATACGGTAATTGCCGGAAAAAAAATTGCACAGGAAGAGATTGTCAAACTTCTCAGAGGCAAATCAGGCAGCAAAGTCAATATAAAAGTACAGCGCGAAGGAGTTGACGAACTCATTCCCATAGAAATTACCAGAGGCAATATCCCGATAAAAAGCATCGACGCCTCGTATATGATTACTCCAAGTACAGGATATGTCATTATGTCCAGATTTGCAAAAACAACCTATTCCGATTTTGTTGCCGCAGTAAACGAACTGCACGAAAAAGGAATGAAAAACATGATACTGGATTTGAGAGGCAATACGGGCGGATTTCTCGAACAGGTGATTGCTGTAACCGGAGAACTGTTTCCCGACCGCCGGCTGATTGTCTATACCGAAGGACGGGCTTTCCCAAGACAGAACCAGTACTCGGACGGCGACGGCAAATGCGGTAACGATAAAATAGCCATTTTAATCAACGAACAGTCGGCTTCTGCCAGCGAAATACTTGCCGGCGCAGTTCAGGACAACGACAGGGGAACAATCATCGGTCAGCGCTCATTCGGAAAAGGACTTGTACAGCAAATGCGCGAACTTGCAGACAAGTCGGGACTGCGGCTGACAATAGCGCGTTATTATACCCCTTCGGGACGCTCGATTCAGAGACCTTACGGACACGGAATTTCGGGGGTAAGAGACTATTACAGAGAATTTGACCGACGTTACGAAAACGGCGAACTTGTAAGCGCAGACAGTATAAAACAGACCGATACCACTAAATATTACACCACCGAAGGTCGAACCGTTTATGGAGGCGGAGGAATTACTCCCGATATTTTTGTCCCGTCGGAACGGTATGACAGCCTGTTTACGGAAATATCGCGACGCAATCTGTTTTTCAAATATTCGATAAGTTTCTGCAACAGACACAGAATTGATCTTAATGCAATAGACAGTATAGAACAGCTTGAACAGTTTTTTGCGGCAAACAGCCCATACGACGGTTTGTACAGCTATCTGAAAAATGCGAAAATAGACTGTACTCTAAACGACATCAACAAATCGAAAGAATTTGTTGAAAATGTCCTGAAAGCATACGCCGGACGGACAACAAATCTGGGCGAACTGGCTGCGTTCTTTTATCTGAACAAAACAGACAAAACCGTACAGAAAGCAGTAGAAACACTTGAAGCGGACAGCGACAGTAAAACGCCGGACAACAATAATTAAACGACTGTTATATATATAAAGTAAATTTTTAAAAAATCATTAAAAAATCAGATTTTATCTTATGAAAGTAGTTACATTTGGAGAAGTAATGCTGCGACTGGCAACTCCGGGTTACGACCGTTTCTGCCAGTCAAAACAGTTAAACGCAAGTTTCGGAGGCGGCGAGGCAAATGTCGCCGTTTCGCTTGCAAATTACGGTATCCCCGTCGAATTTGTTACACGGCTTCCGAAAAATGACATTGCCGAATGGTGCATTTCCGAAATCCGCAAATACGGCGTCGGTACAGGCAAAATAACCAGAGGCGGCGACAGAGTTGGAATATATTATCTGGAAACCGGAGCCGTTGCCAGAGCGTCGAAAGTGGTTTACGACAGAGAACATTCGGCAATTGCCGAAATAAAACCCGGCATGATTGACTGGGAAGACGTTTTTGCAGATGCAACATGGTTTCACTGGACAGGCATAACCCCAGCCATTTCGCAGGGCGCTGCCGACGTTTGCCTCGAAGCCCTGAAAATTGCAGTTAAAAAGGGAATTACAGTTTCGACTGATTTGAATTACAGAAAAAATCTTTGGAAATATGGAAAAAGCGCATCTGAAATCATGCCACAGTTAGTCGAATACTGCGACGTTATTCTGGGCAACGAAGAAGACGCCGAAAAAGTTTTCGGCATAAAACCGGAAGGATTCGATGTCGCCCATACCGGCGGCGACGTGGACGCTTCGGCTTTCGAGTCGGTCTGTACGCAGCTGATGAAAAAATTTCCGAAAGCAAAAAAAGTAATTATCACGCTTCGCGGCTCGGTCAACGCAAATCACAACACATGGGGAGGCTGTCTGTATGCCGGCGGAAAACTGTATCAGTCAAAACGGTACGACATCACGCACATTGTCGATAGAGTTGGAGGCGGCGATTCGTTTATGGGCGGCTTGATTTACGGCTTGCTAACATACGTCTCTGACGACCAGAAAGCTCTGGACTTTGCCGTTGCCGCCTCGTGCCTGAAACACACAATATACGGCGATTTCAACCTTGTAAGCCTCTCCGAAGTGGAAAACCTTCTGAAAGGAGACGCTTCGGGCAGAGTTTCGAGATAGATAAATATCAGTATTTAAGTAAAATTAAGTCTGATATTTTGAAGTATAAACAGTCTGAAATCAAGAATTTTCATAACCGCAGGTCGCTGACCTGCGGAAAAACCTCAGAAACGAAAAGGCAAAAGCGCGAACATTTCTAAACTCTAAAATATGTATAACGTAATACTTTGCAACGGAATGTTTCCGCAACACGCAATACCGCTCGAAATACTTAACCGCGCCGGAATGACTGTCTGTTGCGATGGAGCTGCCGTCAAACTGCTGCAATATGGCAAAGAACCTTCCGCCATTGTTGGCGACATGGACAGTTTGCCGGCTGAACTCAAAACAGCTTACAGCGATCGCATATTTTACGACGGCGATCAGGAAACCAACGACCAGACAAAAGCCGTGTCGTGGTGTCGCGAACGCAAAATCAATCCGGTAATAATACTCGGAGCCACAGGTTTGCGCGAAGACCATACAATAGGAAATATTTCGCTGCTCGCTGAATATGTTGATTTTATGGATATTGTAACTGTTACCGATACCGGAATTTTTGTGCCGGTCAACCGTTCAAAAACATT
The DNA here is from genome assembly GCA_031257315.1 of Prevotellaceae bacterium. Classification (GTDB taxonomy): domain Bacteria; phylum Bacteroidota; class Bacteroidia; order Bacteroidales; family UBA932; genus JAIRLF01. Next base: position 12,219 of record JAIROW010000166.1, on the reverse strand, counting down.
TAAATGCAGAGCAAAACAGCAGATTTCAATATTTTCCGTCAGTCCGTTCACAAAAATTACATCTGCGGGCTTGAAATACGAAATCAGCGAAAGATGTTTTACAAACTGGTATCAAGGCACTTTAAATGAAACACTTTACGATTCTTTCCATCTTGACGTTAATACCGGCAAATTAATCGTGTACTTCGAGCATTTTGAAGATACCGATTTTATTACTAATTTTGTCGGCAAAATTATTTGATGTATGACTAAATAAAGTAATATGAAAAAAAACTTATTGTTTCAGCTTATTGTATTTTTTTGCATTGCAGTGTCGGCTTCTGCTCGAAATTATACTGTCAGTGGATATATCGTCAGTGATAAAAGCGGAGAAACGCTGATCTCCGCAGCGGCTGTTGAAACAGGTTCAAACAAGGGAACGCTAAGCAATTCGTTCGGTTTTTATTCGCTTACGCTCGACGAAGGCAAGGTAAACATGCGTTATTCGTGTTTGAGCTACGCCTCTGTATCTGTGGATTTTGTGTTGACAAAAGATACAGTACTGAATATCAGACTGAAAGAGGATAATATTCTCGAAGAAATCGTAATTGTAGCCGACAGAATCGATATGTCGGCAAAATCGTCTCAAATGAGCGCTATCAACGTGCCTGCCGCGCAGATAAAATCAATTCCCGCACTGTTTGGCGAGGTCGATTTGATTAAGGCATTGCAGCTTTTGCCGGGCGTACAGTCAGGAACAGAAGGCTTTACAGGTTTTTACGTGCGTGGAGGAGGTCCCGACGAAAATCTGTTTTTGCTCGATGGCGTACCGGTTTACAATATTAACCACATGTTTGGTTTCTTTTCTGTATTCAACCCCGACGCAGTAAAAAACGTAACGCTTTACAAAGGCAGTTTTCCGGCGCGTTTTGGCGGAAGGCTTTCTTCGGTTCTCGACATCAGAATGAACGACGGAAACAGCCGCAAACTGAGCGGAAGTGCAAGTATTGGACTTATTTCGTCGAAACTGAACCTCGAAGGTCCGCTGTTCAGCGAAAATACAACTTTCAATATTTCTGCGCGACGGACATATCTTGACATTCTGTTGCAGCCGTTTATGAAACAGGCTTCAGAGGGCGAATTAAGTGCGGCAGGATATTATTTTTACGACATCAACGCCAAACTTACTCACCGGTTTTCGGACAACGACCGACTGTTCCTGAGTTTTTACACTGGCGATGATGTGATTTATGCAAATACTTCAGACAACAATTTTATGAGCGAGCGCACAACAAAAACAAAAATGGACTGGAACTGGGGCAATCTGCTTTTGGCGTTGAGGTGGAATCACATAATAAACAACAAACTGTTTATGAACACTACCATGACTTATACCCGTTACCGCTTTGATCTCGGAATCAGACATTCGCAGGAATCGAGATACACAGATGACGGTGATTTTGACACGCAGCTCGGATACAAGTCCGGCATCGAAGACATCGCCGCCAAAGTCGATTTTGACTGGATGCCAAATCCTGACAATGAAATAAAATTCGGTATAAATTATATAAACCACCGTTTCCGCCCCGGCGTTACTGCTGCCGACATGAAAGATTCTGAAAGCGGAATATCAATCGATACCGCCATTGGCGACAAAAATATTCGAGCCGGCGACATATCGCTGTATGCCGAAGACAACATAAGTATATCCAAACTGCTCAAAATCAATGCTGGACTGCACTATTCGGCATTTATGGTGCAAAACAAATTCTACAATTCGCTGCAACCGCGTCTCAGTATGCGTTTTCTGCTGAGCGACAAATTTTCGGTTAAAACCGGTTACGCATACATGTCGCAGTACATACACCTTTTATCGAACAGCTCCATCAGCCTGCCTACCGACCTCTGGGTGCCGGTTACAAAACGTATAATTCCGATGAACTCTCATCAGGTTTCGGTCGGCGCTTTCTACAATCTGAACGACTTCCTTGATATTTCAGTAGAAGGATATTACAAAACAATGAACAATTTGATAGAATACAAAGATGGCGCAACTTTTCTGGGATCAAGCACCGGATGGGAAGACAAAGTGGCTACCGGCAGAGGCAAAGCATACGGCATAGAACTGCTTGCGCAGAAAACCGTAGGGCAAACAACCGGCTGGATAGGTTATACGCTTGCAAAAACCGACCGCACATTTGACCGCAAGGGCGAAGAATTGAATTTCGGAAAAACATTTCCTGCAAAATACGACCGACGGCACGACATAAACATTGTGGTAATGCACAAATTCAGCGAACGCATTGATATTTCAGCTACATGGATTTACAGTTCCGGAAACTGCGCCACGCTTGGAATGTATAAATTTGAAGACGAAAACGGCAGCGAACATATTTACGTCAACGAGCGTAATAATTTTCGCTATCCCGACTATCACCGCCTTGACATGTCGCTAAATCTGCATAAAAAGAAAAAATACGGACAGCGCACATGGTCATTCAGCGTGTATAACATTTATAACCGCACAAATCCATTCTACGTCTATCCGAGCGAAGGACGTCTCAAACAGATTACACTGTTCCCAATAATTCCCTCAATCAGTTATACTTACAGATTTTAAATTAAAAATTAAACTAAGATGAAAACTATATATAAATATATCACAGCGCTTTTTATTGCAGCATTTTTATGTTCGTGTGAAAACACAATAGAATTTGACGGCGAAGCAGGAAAACCGAAACTCGTTTTGCACTGTTTTCTTTACTCCGGCGAGCCGATAATGCTTACTTTGCAAACTGGCAAATTTTTTCTCTCAAACGAAAGAATTAAACCGGTGAGAAATGCTACCGTACAGGTATATTGCAACGACCAGTTTATAGAAACAATGAAAATACCAAACGATAATGATTACATGCATCAATACTTCGGAAATTTTCGTCCGCGTCCGGGCGACAAAGTATCGCTGAAAGTTTCTGCGCCAAATTTCGAACCTGTTGACTGTTCGACTGTTATGCCGCAGCCTCCCGTAATCCAGAAAGTCGATTATACAGGAGAGGTGAAACGCGATTTTTATATATTTGAAAGATTCGACGAAATTAACAATATTATGGTTCAGGATACGATGTATCAATTTGATGAAAATTACGATATGATATGCCATATCAGCGATCCGGGAAATATACGCAACTATTACGGTTTTTCCGGTACTCATTACGTTTTCTGTTACGAAGACGGCAGCAAAGAATCCAGTCCCATTAATATAAACTCAAATGATATTGTATTCGGAATAGAGGAATCGGAACTATTTGATTCTCAGGAAAACAGACATAAAATATTCTCAGACGAACTGTTCAACGGCAAAGTGTATCAACTGAAATTTGATTACAATTATACGTTTTTTAATGCAACAAACAACACACACAGTTATTATCAGCCTTACATAAAATCCAGAGAATGTCATGTAAGGCTGTACAGCATAACCGAAGAACATTATCTTTATCTGCGTACACTGGAGGCAAGCGGAAATGACAGTTTTTTCACCGAACCGGTACAGATTTACAGTAACGTAAACGGCGGTATCGGAATACTGGCTGCATGTACGTCAACCGATTACGTTATTCAAATGCCTGTAAAATAATAAATGCAATGAATAATTTTTTTACAAAATCGAATAATGCAGACGTAAACTACTTGCCCAGAATTATTGAAATTAAAAAAATAATTCCACATTCCAATGCCGACAGACTTGAATGTGTAATAATAAATGGAAATACTGTAATAATTGCAAAAGGAAGTTTCAGCGTTGGCGACGTAGCCGTGTATGTACCGCTCGAAACCACGCTTAACTTTGATTTCCTGTCGCGCAACAATCAGTTTGAAGATAAAACATTAAATACCAACAGTGAATTAAGGGGGTTTTTCAATAAACACGGCAGAGTCCGCGCATGCAGACTGCGCGGCGAACCGTCAATGGGATTCATATTTCCTTTTCAATGGTTTACCGTCTGGCAGCCTGATACCGAAATAGTATATGATTTTATAAAAAATAATACAGGACTGGAATTTGATACGGTTAACGGCATAAAATTTTCTCAAAAATATATTTCAAGACGTCCAGCCTCCAACTCTGGAAACATGGGAAATAAAAATAATCTTAATTTAAATTCATTTGACAGAATGATAGATTCTCAATTTCATTTTCATATTGACACTCTCAGACTGGATAATCATATTGACAGCATAAAACCTGACGATACAGTTCAGATAACAAAAAAAATGCACGGTACGTCTGGAATCTCAGCATTAATACTGACCAGAAAAAAACTGAAATGGTATAATAAAATCCTGAAAAAATTAAAATTTGATATTAACGATACGGTATATGACAACATATATTCATCGCGGACAGTCATCAAAAACAAGTATATAAATAAATCCAAACGCAGTTATTATCCGGTTGACGTATGGGGCGAAGCCAATAAACAAATCGCACCTTTCTTAATTCAGGGAATGACTGTATATTATGAAATAGTCGGTTACTTGCCCAATAATGCAAGCTATATTCAAAGCGGTTATGATTACGGCTGCAACGAAGGTGAGTATAAAATATTTATATACCGCATAACATTAACAAATGCAAACGGAGATGTTTTTGAGTTTTCAACGCAACAGGTACAGGAATGGTGTAAAAAACGCGGACTGAATCCAGTGCATGAATTATATTACGGCAAGGCAAAAGATATTTATCCCGATTTGGACACAACGCAGCACTGGCACGAGGAGCTTGTTCAAAGACTGCGAACAGATAAATCTTTTGGTATGGAAGAATTTGATAATGAATGTATTAACAAAGTTCCATTTGAGGGTATTGTTATCAGAAAGGAAAGGCTTGGTATAGAATCATATAAACTTAAATGTTTCAAGTTCTATGAATATGAAACCGATTTGCTGGACAAGGGAGAAACAAATATTGAAGACGCTAATAATATATAAATATGAAATTAAAAAATAATAAAATTGCGCTTGCGCTAACAGTTACATTTTTTTCTGCGGTTTTGTTCCTTTTATCAGCCTGTTCTGACAAAAATAAAAATCACGACGCAGAACCGCCGGTTGTATCGTTTACAGAATCTGGAGAATATACGGTTAAGACTGGAAAAACCGTTCAGCTGTCGGCAATTGTCGAAAATGCCGTTAATCCTTCGTATTTGTGGAAATTAAACGGAGAAACGCTTTCCACCAATATAAACTGCACATTTACAGGCGAAACCGTAGGCGAATATTTTCCGGTTTTTATTGTAGATGCAAACAACGGTCATGTCGAAAAAAAGGTAAAAGTCTCCGTATTGCCGGTTGTACTTCCCGAAATATCCATGCCGGGAGCTTATGCTGCATATTCCGAAAAAGAATTTAAAATTAAAGCCAAAGTAAAAAATGCTGATAACGCTTCTTATAAATGGTTTTTTAACGAACAGTTAATAAGTTCTGCTGATTCTTGCATTATTTTTACGTCAAACACAGGCTATCAAACCCTCGCGCTTGAAGTAAGCAACAGCGAAGGTACAGTTTCAAAATCATTTGACGTATTAATTATTCCAAAATCGGAACTTAATCCGTCGATGTATTTCAGCGATGGACGCTATCGCAGTCCAAACCGTTCCGAAACAACAGTAAATCTGAGCGTTCCGCTGGGTAAGAGCCTTACGCTGTCGCCTGTACTCGTAAATATTGACGAACAGTCGATTTTTTCGTGGTATATAGACGGCGCTGTACAAAATACAACCGGCAGATATTTAAATTTTACTCCATCGCAAAAAGGCGTTCATTCTGTTTCCATTTCAACTGAGACAACTTTGGGAAAAATCGAAGCCGGCATTACTGTAAAATGTGTTGAACCGGAAGGAACATATTATCGACCAAAAGTTGCAGGAAATAAAGCCGGAGCATCAAAAGCGTTTGAATACATACCTGCTCCCGGACAGTTTGCAAATTTCGACGGATATGCGACAGTTGAAGATGCGACAGTTGAAATTCAAAACAAACTGAACGAAAATTCAACCGGCTGGATAGCTTCTCTTGGCGCTTACGGCGGCTACATGATCGTCGGATTCGACCACAGCGTAGATAACGTTGACGGGTTGTCTGACCTGAAAATCAGCGGAAACGCTTTTCCTGATTCAAACGAACCGGGTACGGTTTGGGTTATGCAGGACGAAAACGGTAACGGATTGCCCGACGACACATGGTATGAACTGAAAGGCAGCGAAACCGGAAAACCTCAAACACGACAGAATTATGCAGTTACATATTACAAGCCCCGCACTGAAAATGCAAGCGTTCCATGGACTGACAATTGCGGACATACCGGCTCGGTTGACCGGAATATGTATCATTTGCAAACCAGATATTTTCCGTCGTTTATTACCGAAAAATATACTCTTTGCGGCACCTGTATTGCTCTGACAATTATCGAAGGCAATATTGAAAAGCCAGTTTCTTATCCTTGGGGATATGTTGATAACTATGGAGACGGGTCGCGACCGGCTAACGAATTTTGGATAGAAGATGCTGTGCAAGCTGACGGCTCGCCAGCAAATCTGAAATATATTGATTTTGTGAAAGTTCAGACTGCCATAAACGGTAAAGGCATGGTACTTGGCGAACTGTCAACAGAAACAGGAATACCTTTCGACATGAACTATGTATTGCAGTAAAAAATATTTGTTAAATATAAAATTAAAATCAAATGGATATTATCAAGACGTCTAAAATAGCCCTGATTGAAAGTATTAATTCAAAATTTGACTTAAAACAAAGTTCCTCGCTGCAAGCGTTTGACAATGCCGCTGTTATTGCCGCCGACGCTAAAACCAAACAGGTTTGCACGGAAATATTTCTCGAAGGAATACATTTCAATCTTGTATATACTCCATTGAAACATCTTGCACACAAGGCAGTTACCGCCGCCGTATCGAAAATTGTCGCAATGAACGGCAGTCCGCAGCAGATACTTGTTTCGCTTGGAATTTCGTCAAAATTCAAAACAGAAGATGTTGAGCTGTTTTACGAAGGAATAAAATCGGCTTGCTCGGTTTATGGACTTGATTTACTGGGAAATAGCCTTGTACCGTCGCTCACAGGACTGACAGTTGCCATAACCTGTATCGGCGAAACCGGTGAAAAAAATCTGTGCTGCCGCAACGGAGCAAAAATAAACGACCTGATTTGCATTTCGGGAAGCGTTGGCGCTGCCTGCATGGGTTTGCAAATACTTGAACGCGAGCGTTATGTTTTTGAAAAAAATCCCGACGTTCAGCCCAAACTCGACGGATATGATTATGTGCTGCAAAAACAGCTTTACCCTGTTGCTCGTATCGACATGATAAAAATGTTTGAACAGACCGGCATCAAACCAACGTCAATGACAGACATTTCCGAATGTCTGGCTTCTGATTTACTGCATATTTGCAAGCAGTCGAACACTGGGGCAAGAATTTATCTCGAAAAAATACCGATAGCATCTGAAACTTTTGCCGTATGCGATGAAATGAATTTCGACGCAGTTACGGCAGCTCTGAACGGCGGCGACGATTTTGAACTGCTGTTTACAATTCCGGTAACAGAATACGAGCGTATAAAAAATCTTGCTGATTTTGAAATTATCGGATATATAACCGACGTATCTCTGGGCGCGTATCTTATTACGCCGGAAGGCGCTGAAATTAAAATCACAGCACAGGGCTGGACTTCGTCTGACGAATAGTTTTTGCCAACTGTAATTTTTGCATTGTCATTTATCCGTCCGTCAGAGGTCGGTTAAAAAGATTTTTTTTATATCATTGTTAAGTAAAAAAGTCGAAAAAATCAATGATATGCAAAATTTTTTTCGCAGCTGTTATTTCAGCTGCGAAAAAAGCAGCGTATTTTCGTTTTTTATGTTTTTTACCATTTTTTTCAACGTGTCAATGTTTCCAGACGAATAGAACGAAATTTGCCGGACATTACCGGACATTGCAGCAATTCCTTCTCTGTGGATTATATATTCTGTACGTTTTGCTATTGCCGGAGCAGGATTATCGAGAATAATTGAATCTCCGGTTATTTTTTTTATATCGTCGATTAGAAACGGAAAATGAGTGCAGCCCAGAACCAGACGGTCAACGTTTTTTTGTAACATTGGCAACAGATATTTGCGTAAAACATTTTCAGCCTGTTCGGTGCCTTGCAGCCCGTTTTCTACAATTTCCACGAGGTCGTTGGCATCGAAAGATATGATTTCGGTATTTTTTGAAAATTCCCTTTTTGTTTCGTTAAATTTCCGGCTGTTCAACGTGCCTTTTGTTGCAAGAATAGCTATAACTCCTGTCATTGAATTGATTGCCGCCGGTTTTATTGCCGGAACAATGCCAATTACAGGTATGTCGAAAGTGTTTCTGATAAAGTCAACAGCCATTGAAGTAGCTGTATTGCAGGCTATTACTATCAGCTTACACTGTTTTTCAATCAAAAAACGGACAGCCTTTTCGGAATGAGCAATTACTGCGTTCTGCGATTTCTCTCCGTAGGGGCAGTTTGCGTTATCTGCAAAATAAACGACGGATTCACAGGGCAATAGCTTGTCTATTTCAATCCACACCGACAGACCTCCTACGCCAGAATCGAAAATACCTATGGGGAAATTGTTCATTATCGGTTATGTAAGCATTAACTGGGTTAAAATAAGATTAAACATCAAAATCAGTATGCAGCTTGCAACAATTGATACAGTTCCCGACTTTCCAACGTCCAGCGATCCGCCTTTGGCATTGTAGCCGTAAAATGCAGGTATTGTCGTGATTATCAGACTGAATACAACCATTTTTACAATGCCGTAGGTAACGTAAAAAGGTTGCAGATATATCTGTATTCCATGTATAAAATCGGCAAACATTATGATTTGTGTAAACATTACGATAAATGCTCCGCCGAGAATCCCTACAAACATGCTTAATATCGTAAGAAACGGATTGAAAATCACCGATGCAACCACTTTGGGCAAAATAAGATAGTTAGCCGAATTAAGTCCCATCATTTCCATTGCATCAATCTGTTCGGTTATTCTCATGCTGCCGATTTCCGACGCAATATTCGAGCCAACTTTTCCGGCAAGTATCAGCGCTATCATTGTTGAACTGAATTCCAGCAGAATAGAATCGCGGGCAACCAGCCCGATATAGGCTTTCGGAAGCAGAGGATTGTTGAAATTCAACGCCGTTTGAATGGTTATCACAGCACCCATGAAAAAAGATATGATGGCGACAATCCAAATCGAACTCATTCCGAGCTTTTCCATTTCTGTAAATACCTGTCCCGCAAATATGCGCGGTTTTTCGGGCAAAACAAACACCCTTTTCATCAAAATAAAATAATGTCCCGTTCCGGCTAATACTTTTCTCATGACAATTCTAATTTTTTTCTCATTGCATTATCTGTAACAAATTGTAGCGTTTATTGTTTAACACAAAATTCAAGTCAATCTGTTTGCCTTGCTGCAAATATTCTGTTCAATATTTTGAAAGTAAAGCAAATTGACTTAACCGCCAGCATTAAAAAAATCGGATTGCAAATAATCCTTTTTTCAGTTTTTAAATGCCGTTAATTTACGATTTAAAAATCGACAAATTAACGGCTGATATTTTAAATTCGTATTTTAAATTTTGTCAAGAAACGACTTTACCTGCCTGTACACATTTTCTCCCGTAAAACCGAATTTTTCGTCAAGGACTTCATAAGGAGCTGAATAACCAAAGGATTCGAGTCCCCATATTCTGCTGTTATGTCCAGCCAGACTTTGCAGAGTAACGGGCAAGCCTGCTGTCAGTCCGAATACTTTACAGCCTGACGGTATGACAGATTCCTGATATTCAGAACTTTGATTTCTGAACAGACCTTCGGACTGAACAGAAACAATCCTTACTCTGATACCGTCTTTGCGCAAAAGTTCTGCGCCGGCAACCAAAGTTGAAACTTCAGAACCGGAAGCGAGCAGCACAATATCGGGCGAACCGTCGCAGGATACGACATATCCGCCTTTTGCAGCTTTCCACGCATCGGCGTTTCGGTCGCCGGGCAAATCTGTTATCGATTGACGCGAAAGAATCAGTCCCGATGGCGTTTTGGCGTTTTCCATCGCAAGTTGCCATGCCACAGTGGTTTCGTGTACATCGGCGGGACGCAAAACGAGCATTGAGTTTTCGCCGTGATGATTTTTAATTTTTTCCATCAGACGTATTTGAGCTTCCTGTTCGACAGGTTCATGAGTAGGACCGTCTTCTCCAACTCTGAAAGCGTCGTGCGTCCATACAAATTTTACGGGAACGCCCATCAGGGCAGCCATGCGGACGGCTGGTTTCATGTAATCGGAAAACACAAAAAATGTTCCGCAGGCAGCTACCACCCCGCCATACAGCGAAATACCAATACAGATACACGCCATCGAAAGTTCCGAAACTCCGGCTTGCAAAAAGGCTCCCGAAAAGTCGGTTTTTTTCAACGCTCTGGTTTTTTTCAAAAAACCGTCGGTTTTATCCGAATTTGACAGGTCGGCAGAAGAAACAATCATGTTTTCGATATTTTCGGCAAGAATGGAAAGTATCGTTGCCGAAGCTGCGCGTGTGGACTGGTTGGGTTTCTGGGCAATTTTTTTCCAGTTTATTTCTGGTAATTTGCCTGAAAACCAGTCTCTGCGTTTATTTTCGAGTTCGGGATTTTCCTTTGCCCAGACTGCGTCTTCGGCATAAATCCTGTCGGTTATTTTTATTAATTCGTCTTTTCTTTTTATGTATAATTCTTTAACTTCGGGGAATATTACAAATGGATTCTGCGGGTCGCCGCCAAGATTTTTTACGGTATTTTCTATCGACGCTCCTGCTGCGCTCAACGGTTGTCCGTGAGTACTGCACTGATTTTCAAACGGTTTATTCTCGGCTGTTACCGAGCCTTTTCCCATAACTGTATTGCCTATAATCAGATATGGACGTTCTTTTTCGGAATTTGCATTTTTCAGGGCGGCGCGAATTTCGGGAACGCTGTGTCCGTCAATCGTTTCGACTTTCCAGCCCCATGATTCGTATTTGCGGGCAACGTCTTCGCTCGTTACTTCTCCCGTTCCTGTCGATAACTGTATGCTGTTGGAGTCGTAAAACATAATAAGGTTGTTTAAGCCCAGATGTCCTGCGATTCTGCCTGCGCCCTGCGAAATTTCCTCTTGGACTCCGCCATCGGAAATATAGGCATAAATTTTTGGCGACGGTTTTTTCAGCCTTGCTTCCAAAAACTTTGCAGCAATGGCAGCGCCAACCGCATAAGTATGTCCCTGTCCAAGAGGACCTGACGTATTTTCGATTCCTCTTGCCACGTCCAGCTCCGGATGTCCCGACGTACAACTTCCCCATTGTCTGAAACTTGCAAGGTCGTCCACCGTAAATTTTCCGGTAAAAGCCAGCACGGAATACAGCATTGCCGACATGTGTCCCGGGTCGAGAAAAAACCTGTCCCTGCCTTCCCAGTACGGGTTTCTTGGGTCATAAACAAGAAATTCGCTGTAAAGCACGTTCATAAAATCCGCGCCACCCATTGCTCCGCCAGGGTGTCCCGATTTCGCCTTTTCAACAGTCGCCGCAATGAGAACTCTCATATTGTCAGCGGCTTTATTCATCAGTTTTATATCATTCATTCTGTAAACAGTTCTATAAAATTCGGCGATAAAATTACATATTTTTTACAAATAATTTACTTCCGCTAAAATATTCCGTCTTATGCGAGAACATAACAGACAATGAAACAGTCTGTAAAACAACTTTTTCGATAAAATCGCCGCACCGTTAATTTTTGATATTTATTTCTGATTATATGCCATAACAAAGGACTAAAATCTGAGTATCGACAACATTTTTAACCATTTTTCGAGTTTTTTACAGCGATTAAAAAGAGGCGCTGGCTTAAATTTTTATTGATATGTTTGCTACGACAGGCAAATTTCACCTGTTTGAGACATTAGAGTTTATGTAAAATTAAATATGATATTGGAAAGCATATATCTGGCTGAAAGCCATAATTTTCATAACCGACGGTCGTTGACCGTCGGAAGAAACAGTGAGACGATAACGCTGCCTGTAAAGGCAGAACCATGTGGAGCAGAAAATATTCAAGTTCTGGCTTTCAGCCAGTTTTTTGGGATTATGTTTGTCCGTATGTCAAACG
>JAIROW010000136.1 GCA_031257315.1 Prevotellaceae bacterium | reverse complement strand
TTTAAATCGTTCTATTCGCATATCTGAATATAATGACGACGAAATGGGAAAAATATAACATTGGAATAAATATTTTTTTCAAAATAAATTGAGCGACAGTTGGATAGATACAATAAATTTTTAAGGAAAACAAGAATTTCTGTAAAAATTGACAGCGTCTAAAATTAGCTGATACTGGTCTAATTTTTTTGTTTTCATACATACCTTGAATCCGCAAAAAAAAAATCAAAAATCACAGCCAAGTTTGTAATTAAAAACTTTGCAGTTTCGATATTTTCACTTATCTTTGCAGCATGAAAAAAGCAAAAATGACGGCAGCAAAGGTAATAAAAAATTCTAAATTAATCTTCCAGTTTACAGGAATATATGTTATTAATCCAGCTTTACTCCTTTCAGCATGTGGTGTTTGCTTCCAGCTCCCGACAGGCGCAAAACTTTGAACCCTGCTGCCCGCAGAGCGCGTTTTACCGAGCCTTTTGACGAATAGGTCAAAATTATTCCTTTGCAGGACAATATTTTATACAGTTTTTGAAAAATATTTTCAGTCCACATTTCGGGTTGCGCGTTGGGAGAAAAAGCGTCGAAATATATAACGTCGAATTGATTGTCTGTAACAAAATCTTCTACGCATGCACGCCGTTTGACAAATGTAAAACAGTCGTGATATTCAATATATTTGTCGAACACTGAGTTATGAAACGAAATGAAAAGTTTTTGATCGCACGGCAAAAGACTGCAATAGTTCAGTCTTTCGTAAATATCAGCCGACAGCGGAAACGGCTCAAGAGTTTCGTAATATACATAAATTTGACGTTTTTGCGATTCGAGCATGGTAAGTAAGGCGTTAAGACCTGTGCCGAATCCGATTTCGAGAATTTTCAAACTGTTACTGCAAATATTTTCAAACTCATCAAACGCTTTGGATACATATACATGCATTGCTTCGACAATCGCGCCTGCCGATGAATGATACGTTTCGCCTGCCGCCGTGCAGAACAGCGTGTGCGAACCGTCTGATGTAGTTCTCAATTCCATTGTTTTTTAATTGTTGTTTATGTTGAATTATTTGCGTTTAACCGAGACGAACAACAGTTATTCCCGCGCCGCCCGATTCTTCGCTTTCGTCCGAAAACCGTATAATATTTCCAAGAGTTTTTAGATAATTTCTTATTTCAACTTTTAATATTCCGTTTCCTTTGCCGTGCAATATTCTTATCTCATTCATTTCGAGAATAATAGCTTCGTCGATAAAACATGTAACCTGTTCAAGCGCATCAATCGTTCTTTGTCCTCTGACATCAAGAAAAGGTTTGAAATTCAGACGTTTTACCGACAAATCGGAAGAAACCGGAAGCTGCGAATTTTTGCTGTTTTTGAAAGAGTTTTTGTATTCGCCGTGAGATATTTTTACAAGCCTGTCATGTATAATGTTCATTATTATATTTCCCACTGCCACTGCGACATTGCTGTTTCCGACGGATATTACTTCTCCCACAGCTGTCTGTCCTTCGATTTTCACCTTGTCGCCGGGTTGAAGACGCGAATCCTGCGAAGCGGACTGTTCTGCGACAGAAATGGATTTATGCTGTTTATTTCCCATTCTGGTCTGTCTTTCTCTGATTTTGCGAAGTTCGTGTTCAATTTTATCATCAGCGGCTGTTCGGGATTCGTCGATTTGAGCATTAAATTCTTGCAGTTTAATTCTTGCAGCTTTGGTCGATTCTTTTTCTGCCTGCGATTCTTTTATTGTTCTTATTGTATTCTCAATTTCTCTGTTTGCAGACGCCAGTATTTTTTTTGCCTCTGCTTTTGCCTCTTCAATCAGTTTTTTTCTAAAATCCTTGATTTCAATCAGTTTCTTTTCATATTCTTCCGATAATTCTTCAATATGTTTATTTGTTTTTCTGATATTTTCTCTTTTTTGTTCCCAGTAGCGTTTATCTCTGGTAATTTCTCTGAAATTTTTTTCCATTTTTACCTGAGTCTGACTGAGTTTGGCTTCGGCTTCCTTAATAATTTCGGTAGGAATACCTATTTTTCGAGCAATTTCAAAGGCAAACGAACTCCCGTGCATACCTGTTTCTAATTTGAAAAGCGGGATAAAATTCTGAGTATCAAACAACATTGCTCCATTAACGATGCCTTCGTTAGAAGATGCAAAATGTTTCAAATTTATGTAATGCGTTGTTATCACGCCAAATGCCTCTTTTTTCAAAATATCGGCAAGCGCAGCTTCGGCAATTGCGCCACCGGCATCGGGTTCAGTTCCTGAACCAAACTCGTCTATCAGTATAAGTGTGTGAGGGTCTGCATTTTTCATGAAAAATTTCATGTCCGTCAGGTGGGAACTGTACGTACTTAAATCATTTTCAATAGATTGAGCGTCTCCAATATCAATAAAAATATTTTTGAATATTCCCAGTTCCGATATTTCGGAAGCAGGAATTAAAAAACCGCACTGCAACATGTACTGCAACAAACCGACAGTTTTAAGACAGACGGATTTTCCACCTGCATTAGGTCCCGATATAAGCAAAATTCTCTGTTTTCGGCTGAGAGAA
>JAIROW010000232.1 GCA_031257315.1 Prevotellaceae bacterium | reverse complement strand
TATTATCCTGATGAAATACATGAAAAATTAATTGAAATTATGCCGTTATATGATAATGAAATTACTGGAAAAGAAACACCAAATCAAATGAAACATATTCAAACAAAATATTTATCGCCAATAGATTGGGATAGAAAGGCAATAGAAAGCAATATTTTACAAAAAGAAAAAGAAAGGAAAGGAAAGATGAAATTAGAAAAAAGAATGAAGAATATTATAAAAAAAATAATATAATAAAATAATGGAGTACGCCACCACTGCGCATAACAGGATTATGCAATATTATGTAAAATAAGTATTTAATATATTAAATTATGATTGGTTTACAACAAATAAAACTCTGTTTTTCTGCCGCATTACGCGAAAATGCCGACAATAAGGGCAACCCACTGAAAAAAGTTGTCAAAGGTTTGAAACAGTTTGAGAAACATTGTAGAGATGTTGCGTGCAACGTCCATACAGAATATGCCCCGATAAAAAACATAATCGCCTTGTTTTCCATCGACATGCAAGGATTGATTGGCCTCGGAGACAGTGTTATATACGAAAAAAATGTCGGAACAATGAACAGTATCATTTTAAATAACAGGCGCAGCAGAAATCTGGAGACTTACAGGCAAATTAGATTAAAAACAAAAATATGTATAATTCATTAATAGAATGTATTCCCAATTTCAGCGAAGGTCGCGATTCAAAAAAAATACGCGAAATCACTGATTCCATAGAGAAAATAAATGGAGTAAAACTGCTGCATGTCGATAGCGGTAAGGATACAAACAGAACCGTTGTTACTTTTGTCGGAACCCCTGATGCAGTATGTGAAGCTACATTCAACGCAATCAAAACTGCTGCAAAAATTATTGACATGAGAGAGCATTATGGAAAACATCCAAGAATTGGAAGTACCGATGTTTGTCCTTTAACGCCTTTACGCGGTATTGACATGGAAACAACCGTTGAGTATGCCCGAAAACTGGCGAAACGTGTAGGCGAAAACCTTGAAATACCGGTTTACTGCTATGAATATGCGGCGTTTATACCGGAACGAAAAAATCTTGCATTTTGTAGAAAAGGAGAATACGAATCGTTACCGAAAAAACTTTTGATGCAAAAACCCGATTTTGGTCCCAATATTTTTTCACATCAGGTTGCTAAAACAGGAGCGACAATCATAGGCGCAAGAAATTTTCTGATAGCGGTAAATTTTAATCTGAATACAAAACTGATTGAACCGGCAAAAAAAATTGCCAGCGAAATCAGAGAAAAAGGAAACGGAGCAAAATTAAAGGGAGTCAAAGCAATTGGCTGGTATATAGACGATTTCGGCATTGCTCAGGTATCGGTAAACATAACCGACATCAAATCAACGCCATTACACGCTGTTTTCGACGAAGTTGCAAAACGGGCAAAAGCAATGAATCTGTGCGTAACAGGTACAGAAATCGTAGGACTGATTCCCGAAGAAACCATGTTTGAGGCAGGCAGATATTTTTTGTCTAAAAGAAAAAATCACGAAAATGCAAAAAAAGAATTTTTGATTGAAACCGCAATCAGAGAACTCGGACTCGAAAATTTATCGCCTTTTATTTTGAATAATAAAATTCTGGAATACAGAATGTTAGATAAAAATTAAAAAATTTTTAATAAATTATTTGCACATCTGAAAAATAACATGTAATTTTATGGATATTTTTATCTGAAAAAAATTGTTACAATATGGAGACAATAACGGTAACATTCAATGAGTTAAGAAGAATTAAAGATGCTCTACCGAATGGCAGTATTCACAAAATTGCAGAATTATTAGACGTGAGCGTTGAAACTGTAAGGAATTATTTCGGAGGCGAAAATTTTGAGAAAGGTAAAGCAACAGGTTTGCATTACGAAAAAGGTCCCGAAGGCGGTATAGTAACATTTGACGATGCGACTATACTAAATCTGGCGCGGAAAATTCTCGACGAGCATCATATACAGTATTAATATTTGTTTTAGATATTCAAACTGTATAAAATCCGGAATTTGCATGACCGGAGTACTGTGGTATTATCAGTAAAATAAAAACGTATAATTATTTTATAAAAATTAAAAATGGCATTAGAAATAAACAAATCCAATCACGACGAAATTATTAATTCGGGAAAACCCGTAGTTATTGACTTTTGGGCAGAATGGTGCGGACCGTGCAGAAATATTGCGCCATACATTGAAGAACTCGCCGAAATTTATGGCGATAAAGCAATTGTTGGAAAAATAAACGTGGAAGAAAGCAACGAACTTGCTGTACTGTATGGCGTAAGACACATTCCTACTGTTATTTACATTAAAAACGGAAAATTGATGGACAAACAGATTGGGGTAGCGAATAAAGACGTTTTCGCTGCAAAACTGGAAGCCATACTGTAAGATTTGTTTCGTGTTTTAAGTAAAACATGCAGAGACACTTGTTTGAAATATTTGTTTCTGCTCGGTGGAGATTTATTTATGGTTAAGTATTTTTGATGTTTATATGACTTTAAAAAGTACTTAATTGGCAGGTATTTAAAAAAAACAAATTTTATCAGGAATTTTTAAATCTGTTCCTGATAGATTTGTTATTTTCAGCTGTAAAAATTTTATTAATTTTGAAACCGGAAACTCAAATGTTTCCCAATATTTTATGGATAACAGTAAAACAGTCGTATTGACGGTATGCAGTAGCATACCTCAGGCTAAAATAATAAAGAGTTTGCTGGAAGCAAATGATATACAGTGTTTTTTGCCGACAGAATCGGAAATCATGTTTGGTTCATTTTTTTCACAAAAAGAAATCAAACTGTATGTTTTAGAGTCAGATTATCATGTTGCTAACGAAATTTTGACAGGACAAATTCAGGACAATACAGATTTTGAAAATGAATGAAAAATATGAAACCATACTGGAGTGGTTCAGAAAAAACATGCCTGCCGCAAAATCGGAATTAAACTACAAAAATCCGTATCAGTTGATTGTTGCAGTAATTTTATCTGCTCAATGTACAGATAAAAGAGTGAATATTGTTACAAAAGATTTTTTTGAAAAATATCCCGACCCGCAAATATTGTCGCAGGCAAAAATATCTGAAATATACGAATCTGTAAAATCCGTTTCGTATCCAAACAATAAATCAAAACATCTTTCGGGAATGGCGCAGATGCTGGTCGAAAAATTTGCCGGCAAGGTGCCAGACAATATAGATGATTTACAAAAATTGCCCGGAGTTGGAAGAAAAACAGCAAACGTTATACTGTCGGTAGCATTCAATCAACCTGCGATGGCAGTAGATACGCATGTTTTCAGAGTCGCCGCTCGCATCGGCTTGACAGTCGATGCAAAAAATCCCCTTGATACGGAAAAACAGTTAGTAAAAAATATCCCAAAAAATGAACTGGCAATTGCGCATCACTGGTTAATTTTGCACGGACGGTATATATGCGTCGCACGCAAACCAAAATGCGAACAGTGTGGAATAAAGGAATTTTGCAACTATTTTAACGAAACGGTTGTGTCAGAAATTGACTAAACAGTCTTAGTAAATCATCTAAAATCACGGTTCAAGATATTAATTCTTTTTACGAAACGGTTTTGCGGGTGCAGCAAATTTTAAAATCACATCTTAAATCAGCAAAAAAATATTTGAAAACAGCAAACCTGCAAACAGATATTTAAAATACTGACAGC
>JAIROW010000228.1 GCA_031257315.1 Prevotellaceae bacterium | reverse complement strand
CGCTGCCTGTAAAGGCAGAACCATGTGGAGCAGAAAATATTCAAGTTCTGGCTTTCAGCCAGTTTTTTGGGATTATGTTTGTCCGTATGTCAAACGACATACGGTTATGAAAATTCTGGTTTTCAGACAGTATATACTCAAATAATTTTACATAAACTCTAATGTTAACAAATATTTGTGAAAAAAATATTTTTTACTTCGTTCAACTAAACAGTCTCAACAGAGGAGACAGGGAACTTTTTGATGAAATTTTGTCTTGAATTAAAATTATAATTTCAGTATTAAATCCGCAACGGCGCTATTATCTTGTTAGGTTTAAGCATGTTACAGTCTCTAAAACGGATTGCAAATCCGCCTGTGCGGATTTTATGTTAGCTAATTTACATTAAAAAAGCCCGTAATTGCGTGTTTGCGCAAAATTGACGGGCTTGCATGAAAAGGTTTGCTGTTTTATTCGTTTTCTTTTCCGTTTTCTGTCATCAGTGCGGGATTGTTTTTGCGGACAAATTCAATTTTAAGTTCAACAGATTCGATTAAAGTCCGTATTCCTGAAATCATCGATTCTATTGCTTGAGAATTTTTGTCGTTCAGATTAACTCTTGCCGCATCTTTCAGCGCATTAATGTCGCTGTCGATTTCATCAACAGTTTTGCTGAATGTATTGTATTCTCTTGTTTCTGGCTGATATTTAACTGACAGATTATTTTTTATCATGTCTGAAATTTTTATATAATCCATCAATTTTAATTCTGTTTCGCGCGACAGTTCCGTATATTCTTTCTTTCTGGAGGTTTTTTGAATGTCTTCCAGTCGGTTATAGTAGTGTTTTACAGCTTCCTGCGTTCTGTCGCGGCAAATACGGCACGACGAAGATGCAATTTTTTCGTTCAGCGCCGTTACTGTTTCGTCCTTAACTCCTTCTTTTACGGGAGTAGAATTTAGTCTGGCGATGAGCGGATTAAATTCCTGCGCAAACAGCGAGTTTTCGATGCTGTTTATCTGATTTATAATATTTTGCCCTTCTTTTGTTTTTGTTTTGAAATCGTTATTAAAATTGTCTATCTGATGGAGATTTCTCAGCGTTTTTTCCTGATCTTCGGGTTTGCGCGGGATACCTGACTTGTTCAGTTCGACCAGCGTTGCACACATTAATCTTACGCCTCTCAAAGTGGGGTCGTTTTCGAGATAGTATGCTGCAAAATCCATAATCGACGAATATTCGGATTTGAAAGACTTGTTAAACACTGAATTATCCTTGTATTTGAAATTAATCAGGTCGTATTCGTTCAGCAAGCCGATGTATGACTGTACGATGCTTCCGAGCGCGTTATTTGCGGCGTCGATGTTTCCGGTTCGCGCATTGAGAGTGTATAATTCTATCTGGCTTTTGAAATTGGCAAATATTGTGAGAAATCCGGTAAAGGTTTTTTCCTGACGGTATGTTTCATCGCCAATCAGTTTGTCGCGGTAATTGTTTTCGACATTAACCTTGCGTTTGTCGATATTTGCAAGGTTCACTTCGTCGCCGCTTATGCCGTCTAACTTGTAGAGCGACTTGTAGTTGGCTACAATAATGAGCGGATAGTTGCGGAATGGAATAAGTTTTTCCAAATCGGCTCTTGTAAGTTCCGAGCCGCGACACGTGTCCATAAATTTATTCAGACTTGCGGTGTTAAGTCTAAGATTTGGAGTATTTGGAGTAACTATTGCATAAATTCTTATCGAATGAAGACGTGTGTCGAAATTTTTCTGTTCAAAAAGTCTAATTGTTGAACTGAAACGGTATTCTTTCTTTTTGGCGTTTGATTCTATAAAATTTCCCATTTCGCCAATAAGCGCCAGAATTGGTTTCCCAAATCCGCCCGTACTTGCAAGTACCTGCAACTGTCTGCCGAAAAAGCCCATTATTCCGTCCTTGTCGCTTGACGTTATGGCTTTAACTTCAATTTTTGCGTCGATATTGTTTCCGGCAGAATACAGAGGCAAATTGTCGATAATGCGTATCGATTCTATATTTTCGCTGACAAATGTCTGATATTTAGAATCTTTATCGTTGGATATCTGAAAATTAAACAGCGGATAAACAATGTCGTTATCGCCAAAATATTTCACGTTCATCAACTGCGCCGTAATATACAGATATTCAAGTTTTTCTTCGAGTGTTCTTTTTTTGCCTTTTTTACCGCTCGGCAAATAAATATCGTTTATTACTTTGCTGAACTGATGTCCGTTAAAAAGGAATACATCTGTTGAAAGGTATTGCCATTCGCCCGAAAATGAAAAAGCGGTTGTATCGGCATAACACATTCTTGTTTCAATTGTCTGTGCGTATATAACTGTATTTAAAACAGTTAACAGCAGCGTTGTGAGAAATATTTTCTTCATAGAACCATGTATTTTGTACAAAAAAATATTGCGCAAAGGTATAACTTTAAATATTTCCAAGCAAATTTATCTTTAACATGCTCTGTTTTCGCTTGAAAATGAACTTGCGATTTAGCGCACGGACAACTTATATTATCAGTGAATTACAATTGATGAAGACGTAAAAATTTTCTGTAAAAATCTGTCTAATCCACGCAACTTTTAATACAGTCTTGCATAATACGGATACATGCTGTAATTTTGCAGTCAAAATGTTTAATATTTTCAGGATATGAAATTAAATAAATTTGAACCGTTTTTGCTTGCCGGACTGTTTTTTTTGCTCTGTACATTTTATGCCGGAGCGCAGAATATTACAGGCGCATGGCTGACGGAAAATGGCTTGGGAAAAGTTGAAATTTATGAACTGAAAGGTGAATTTTGGGGAAAACTGATTTGGGTAAAAGAACAGACCGAACAGGCTCAAAAAGTTGTCGGTACAATGGTTTTGAAAAATCTTGTCCGTCAAAAGGACGGCACATACAAAGGGACGGTATTCGATCCGGAAACAAACAAAAACTATAAGGCAACCGTGCGCCTTAAAAACGAAAATAAAATAGAACTGTATGCCAGTCTTGGATTTTCGCTGTTTGGAAAGACAATATACTGGGAAAGGATAACTGCTGATTAACAATACAATACGGGTAATGCTTCAAACAGACTGCTTTCGCCCTTTTTCACGTCTTTTTAATTGAAGGTCAGGCAAATAACGAGACAACAGCATATACTCCCGTAGCCATAAAAGCGCTTACGGGAATAGTCAAAACCCATGCCCACAGCAGTTTGGTTGTAAGCCCCCAGCGGACGGCAGACATGCGTTTTGTTGCTCCAACGCCTATTATTGCTCCGGTTATGGTATGTGTAGTGCTTACCGGTATTTTAAATATTTCGGTCATACCCAGCGTTATAGCTCCTGCGGTTTCGGCTACAACGCCTTCGAGCGGTGTAACTTTTGTAATACGCGCTCCCATTGTTTTCACTATTTTCCATCCGCCCGACATTGTTCCAAGTGCAATCATCGAAAAGCAGGCGTATGCAACCCAGTTGGGCAACTGTTTTATCGATTCTATTCCAATGCTCAAACCGTTGTGGTGTGCGGCAATCAGAGCTGCGGCAATAATTCCCATTACTTTTTGCGAATCGTTCAGTCCGTGTCCAATACTGAACAGAGCCGACGAACACAGCTGTAAATATCTAAACCACAGATTTGCCTTGTGCGGATTAGCATTTCGGCATATATTGTAAACAAGAACTGTGAGTAAAATGGCAATAACCATGCCCACAAGTGGAGCCAGTATAATGAACGAGGCTATTTTTACAATCACTCCCGTATGTATTGCGTCGAAACCGGTAGCCGCAATTGCTGCGCCGGCAAATCCCCCAATAAGCGTATGCGACGACGACGAGGGGATACCAAGCCACCATGTCGCAAGATTCCAGATTATTGCGGCTACAATTCCCGAAAATATAATTGGCAGCGTAATAAAGTGTTCGTAAACGGTTTTTGAAACGGTATTTGCAATTCCGAAATCGCCGATTATGTATTTTGCAATAAAGAAGGCTATAAAATTGAAACACGCAGCCCAGATAACGGCTTTAAACGGAGTGAGTACTTTGGTCGAAACAATTGTTGCAATGGAATTTGCTGCGTCGTGAAACCCGTTTATATAGTCGAACAGAAGCGCAAGTATAATAATTATAACAAGTAAAGTCATTTCCTGAAATTAAGCGTACTTTACAATTATGGTTTTTATAATTTTGCCGACATGTTCCATCGTGTCTGTAGCCTTTTCAAGCTCGTACATTATTTCTTTTGTTTTAATGATTTCCGCCACATCGGTTTCCTTTTCAAACAAATTCACTATGAAATTTTCATATATGTCGTCTCCCTTGTTTTCGAGATTGTGCAGCTCGTCGCAGTATTTTTTTATATTTTCCTGACTGTGTTTCAGGATATTCAATTCTTCGACGGCTTTGACAATATACACTGCCGAGTCTTTCAGGTTGTGTGCCATGTCCAGCGCCGCTTCGGGAATACGTTTCGGATTGTACAGCGCAATCCGCTTGGCGCAACTGTTTATGTTGTCAATAACATCGTCCATTCTTGTTGCCAGATGGTCAATATCTTCGCGGTCGAAAGGCGTTATAAATGTCTTATTCAGCGCGTCAAAAATGCGGGTCGAAAGAACGTCGGCTTCGCGTTCCATTTCCTTAATCCGTCGAAAACATTCCATTGCCGACGAATGGTCGTGCGTCTGTACACATTCGATAATCAAATCGCTTATTTCATATATAACATTTGCCACTTTCTGCAATAATGGAAAGAATTTCGGTTCTTTTGGAAGAAGCCTGTTGAAAAACATATTTAACATAATTGTATAGATATTTCCGTTTGTTATCTAACTAAAATTGTACATAAAAATACGGCGCAAAATTATAAAAAATTTTTAAAGCGGCAAAATGCAACAATTTTCGGCGCAAAAAAAGTTTGAGGCGCTATTAAAAAATCAAGCAATTCGATGACGGACAAAATCTCTGTTTTTTTTATTTCATCTAAATAGATTATGCAAATTTATTCTTGTATAAGCTGGCAATCTTCATAACCGTGAGGTGATGAAAAAAATATGCTAAATTTTAAACAAAACCAATAATTGATATACTATACTCAGTTTTTAATTTATATTCTATTTATAATCAATAGCGTTTATGTAAATTTATTTGAGTATGTACTGGCTGAAAGCCAGAATTTTCATAACCGTATGTCGTTTGACATACGGACAAACATAATCCCAAATAACTGGCTGAAAGCCAGAACTTGCATATTTTCTGATCCACAGGGTTCTGCCTTTACAGGCAGCGTTATCGTCTCACTGTTTCTTTCGCCGGTCGTTGACCGGCGGTTATGAAAATTATGGCTTTCAGCCAGATATATGCTTTCCAATATCATATTTAAAATTACATAAACTCTATTGAATTTACTTTTGTCATTTCGTTTATCAATTAAACTGTCAATCATTGCGCACGCGCATTGGCGAATGTCTTGACGCTGATTTCTATCGTCCCTCCGCTGCCCATGACCTCTGTCACAATAAAATACTGCCATTCTTTCGTATGTGCGCGTTGCGGGTCGGGCTTCTGGAAATAATTACATTCCTGCGGGCTTACCCCGCCTTCGCCGCACCTTCCCGCGCCGCACGACTGCACAAACTTCGCGACTGCCAGCGCTTCGGCGTC
>JAIROW010000253.1 GCA_031257315.1 Prevotellaceae bacterium | reverse complement strand
GAAAAACATACATTGGAAGCCGTTTTATCAATGCCCGACGAACTGTTTTTTAATTCAAACGTAAATGTCGTAACCTGCGTAATGATTTTTACCGCACATAAAAAGCACAGTCCCACAAAGAAAACATATTTTGGCTATTATAAAGATGATGGATTTATAAAAAGGAAAATTCAGGGGCGGTATGACGGATTGGGCAAGTGGAAAACAATAAAGAAAAAATGGATAGGATATTTTCTTGATGAAAACCGAAAAGAAGAGGCGGGATTTAGCGTAAATAAGGTAGTTACTGCTTATAATGAATGGTGTGCAGAGGCGTATATGGAAACTGATTACTCAAATCTTACAGAAAAAGATTTTGAAGATACGGTTTTGAACTATGTTACCTTTTTGTTGAACAATCGAATAGAATTAGAAAATGAATAATTTAGTAAAAGTATCGGATTTATTCACGCTAAAATACGGCGTTAATTTAGAACTCATTAATTTAGAGCAGTGCAGTTCTACTGACATTGATGCTATTCCTTTTGTTTCGAGAACGGAACAGAACAATGGTGTTTCTGCCTTTGTGTATGAAATGCCAACTATTGAGCCAAATCCTGCACATACGCTTTCGGTTGCTGTTAGCGGCTCGGTGCTTTCTACATTCTATCAGCCACTGTCATATTACAGCGGGCGAGATTTATATGTTCTAATTCCCCAAAAAGATTTTTCGGCAATCGAAATGCTGTTTTATGCAAAATATATTTCGGCAAACAAATATAGGTATAATTATGGAAGACAGGCAAATAAAACATTAAAAGATATTTTAATACCGGAAACAATATCTGATAACTTATTGCAGTATTTGAAATCTTTTAAAATAGCAACCCAAAAATCTATCATAAAACAACCGATAAATTCCAACAAAATTGAATTTGATATGAGTAATTGGAAATATTTTAAATATGAAGATATTTTTACAATAAAAAAAGGAAAGCGATTAATCAAAGAAGATTTTGAAGAAGGCGTAACGCCTTTTATCGGGGCGATAGATTCCAATAACGGATACCGCGATTTTATTGGACAAGCGCCCATACACAAAGGAAACACAATTACAATAAATTATAACGGTTCTGTTGGCGAGGCGTTTTATCAACCCAATTCGTTCTGGGCAAGCGATGATGTAAATGTTTTGTATCCTAAATTCAAATTTAATAAATATATAGCAATGTTTTTGCTACCAATTATCCGAAAGGAAAAATTCAGGTTTAATTACGGCAGAAAATGGGAAATGGACACAATGAAAAAATCAATTATCAAATTGCCTGCAACTCATTCAGGCGAAATTGATACGGTTTTTATGGAAAACTATATTAAGAGTTTAAATTATTCAAAATTGTTGTAATATGCAAGAGGCGATACAATGTACAGCGCAACCATTGACGACAACAATGTATTTCTGAAAGTTTTTTGAACAGCCTCGTTTGCCTTATAAAATTTCGATTATCTATTATCCCAGTAACTCGACTGTTTGTCGTATTTCAGTACGTCGGCAAGCATTGAGGAGTTTATGCCGATTTTAAAACTCCAGCTCTGGTAGCGTCCCATCGGCGTCCAGTTGAACGAGAAGCTGAAACAGTGCAATTTCCGCATTATGCTGATATTTGTTGTGGTCAAATCCATCGCTTTAAAATCGAAACCGCTTTGCAGACGCATGTCCCAGTTGGGAGTCGGCGAAATAGAAGCGTTGAAGCCGAGCGTTTGCGTGTGCGCATGGTTTGTGAACAGCTGATTGTTTGAGTATGAATAGCTCTTGTTGTAATTGTACGAATAGTTGAACGAAAAACTCCATGGAACGGAAAACGGTTCGTAAACAAACGGACTGTAAGTGTTTCTCCTGCTGTTGGCGCTGCTGTGGTCGTCGCCGTCTCTATTGTCGCGTTCGTTACTCTTGCCTTTACCTTTGTCGCTTTTGCCTTTGCCTCCGCTGAACGAATAGCCGAAGGCAAGACTGAAATTTGTCAGCCGTCCGATATTAAGCCATTTTTTATCCTCCCATACAAATTTGTTAACTCTTGTTCCGCGCTCGTTGATTTGATACGGATCGAGCGTAAAGCGGAAGGTCAGCGCCGTGTTTCCGGGAAGGTTTGTCGAACCCGAAAACGATATGTTTGCCAGATTCATCGAATCGGCAAGCAGATTGTACGACGTGCTAAGGTCGAATGTGTTCAGCAGAGGCACTTTCTTTACGCCGGTCGAATCTTTTCTGTTGCGCATTTTCATTTCAAGATTGTTGCCCAGCGAAAAGGATATTGACCCGCTTTCACGCTGCGACGGGTATCCGTAGGGTTGTCCTTCATATATATTGTATTCGGCTGTATTACCCAGCGTGTCAACCTGTACCCGACGGTAGCCGTTAAACGCTTTTTTCATGTCTGGATTGTACGAAAGTGACAGCGAGGGTTTTACAACGTGGCGCACGGCTTCGATAAGGCTGCCTTTTTTGAAGTTGACAATCCCGTAAATCTGCGTGTTGAGCGACGCCGAGAAACCGTATTCGTGTACCATTCCAAGTTTGCTGAATGCTGACGTGGTGTCGATTACCACTCTGCGCCGGATGCTGTCCCAGTTTTTTTCGATGGATTTGAAGTACCATTTTGTCGAATATCTTACCGACGGAGAAAGGTTGACATATTTAAACAGTGTAAAATTTGGCAGCCCGATGTTTATGTTGTGGTTCAGCCCGTTGTTTATCTTTTTTGTAAAATTGGGATTTTTCAGTTCGGTTGATTTGAATGCGACCTTGTTGTCGAATGTTGCGCTGTAACTCAACGAAATATCTTCATAAAGGGCTTTTGAACCGACTCGTTCCTTTCGTGCAAACGGATAAAGACGCGACATGGTGAGAGTAAGATTCGGGAGTGTTATCGAATAGGTGCTGTCTCTCATGTTTTGACTGTGCGATGCGTTTACCGACAGATTTAATGGCGAACCGTCCCATGAACGCGAGTATGAAATGCTTGAACTTATAGTGTTGTTTATGTTCTGATACGGGTCGTGCGATGCGTTGTTATTGTACAGATTATTGTTTGCCGACGAAAAGTTTACATTTGCCGAAAACCCTGTTCCCGGATGGGCTTTTGGAGACTGACGGTGGCTCCACTGCACCGAAAAGGTTGTGGCGGCGCGGTAGTCCGACGAATTTTTCTCTCCTGTCGCATTAAAAGCATAGCTAAGATTGAAAGTTCCGTCAAACTTATACTTTTTTGTATAACGCGCAGAAGAACGCAGCGCCCACGAACCGAGCGTATAATAGTCGCCCTGAAATTCGAGATCCATATAATCGCCCAATGCGAAATAATAGCCAATATTTCGCAGAAAAAAACCGCGAGCCACTTCTTCTCCGTAAGTCGGCATTCTGAAACCCGACGAGCGGGACGACTGCTGCGGAAAAAAACCAAACGGAATCACGAGCGGAATAGGCACGTCTGCTATTACAAGATACGAAGGTCCAAAATAGGTATATTTGCCGGCTATCTTGCCCCGCGTTATTTTTATGTAGTAATGCGGATGCGGGTCTTCGCATGTCGTAGATATTACATCTTTTATAAATGACGAATTGTCGGGCATACGTTTCGTAATGCCTCCGCTGAGCTGCATGTCGCCCTGTTTTGTTTTTATGTTTACAATACGCGCTTTTTCTGACTTGAAATTATAGATAATAGAATCCATTTCGTAAGAATCCTTACCCTGCGTAAATACCGGTTTTTCGAGCTGCGTACCGGTCGAGTCAACATATCCAAGCCCCTTTATATTGCTGGTTTTTTTGCTGCCTTCGATATATCTGGCGCTCATGGACATGTCCAGCGATACGACTTTTGCTTCGGTGTACATGAAAATTATCGTATCAACGTCCGAAAAGTCATAAACTATCGAATCTTTGGCAGAATATTTGACCGGATCTTTAAAAGTTGAACTCTTGGAAGCCGCCTCTGTCGAATCCATCGCCATACGGACGGTATCCGTCTTTTTTTCATTTTTATCCGGCATAATTATTCTCTGAGCGTCCATTTTTTGGACGCCCGCGCCCGCCGTAATAATCAGGGCAACAATAATCAGACTACATTTTTTCAACAATCTTACCAATCTATTTAAAATTTGTTATACCTTTGCGGTATAAAAAAGAGTACAAAATTAAATAAATTTGGTGGAATGACAATAAGTTTTAAATATTTATTGATTACAGCGCTGTTTTTCTGTATCTCTGCACCGCTGTTTTCCCGTTCTGTCAACGTCGGAGTAAAGACAGTTGTCATCGATCCGGGGCATGGAGGGCGAGATCCCGGAACGGTCGGCAAACATATCAAAGAAAAGGATATAGTCCTTTCAATAGCCCTGCGCTTTGGACAGCTTGTCGAAGAATGGTTTCCCGACGTCCGCGTACTCTATACCAGAAAAACAGACGTTTTTGTTGATCTGTACAAACGCGGAGAATTTGCAAACGAAAACAGCGCCGACATATTCATATCCATACATGCCAACTCCATTGACGCATCGGAAGAGGAGAGAAATGCAACTTCGGGCAACGAAACATGGATTATGGGAATGCACCGGTCGGAAGAAAATCTGAGAGTGGCAATGATGGAAAACAGGGTTATTCAAACCGAAGACAGGTATGAAGAAAATTATGGTGGCTTCGACCCCACAGAACCTGAATCCTACATTGTATTCAGTTTGATTCAGGACGTTTACATGGAACAGAGTCTCCGAATGGCTGAATATATTCAGAACGAAATGCAAAACGGACCTGTAAGACGGAACAGAGGCGTAAAACAGGCTGGATACGTCGTTCTGTGGAAAACCGCCGCGCCAAGCGTACTGATAGAAACCGGATTTGTGTCCAATCCGAAAGAAGAAAAAATTCTGATGGACGCCAATAACCAGCAGCAAATAGCCGAATGTATATTCCGTGCTTTTCAGCGCTACAAAAACGACATGGACAGAATTGTTTACAGTTACGGGGACGATAAATAGAATTTTATACTGTTTTTACCTCATTTTTCAACTAAACCACTGCAATTTCTGTGGCGCTTAAAAAAATTTTTTTATGCTGATATACAGAGTTTTGACGTTATTATATATAAATAAATTACAAATTTTTTATAAAAAAATTTGTAAAATTGAAAAAAATGTCGTTAACTTTGCATGTTTTTTTGTTTAAAATATTTTTGTATGGGCGATAAATTAAAGGAGCTTACAGACAAACTGTACAGCGAAGGTTTGCAGAAAGGCAAACAGGAAGCGGAAGAACTTCTTGAAAAGGCAAAAATCGAAGCCGGACGTATTGTAGCCGAAGCAAAAAACATGGCTGCGGAAATTGAACACGCCGCAAAAAAGCGTTCAGAAGAAATGAAGGCAAACGCCGACGCCGAAATTAAACTTGCAGGCAGACAGGTTGTCAGCGAAGTGAAACAAACGCTTGAAAATCTGATTATCACTGCTGCTGTATCGAATGATATTAAAAACGCTTTCAACGACATTGCTTTTGTACAGTCGCTGATAAAGTCGGCAGTGGAAAAATTTGACCTCAAAAACTCGGAAACTCCCGATTTGTTTGTGATTATACCGCAGGAAAAGCAAAAAGAATTTTCGGAATATATCTGCGGAAAAGTTTCGCAGGGGTTAGCTTCTCCTCTGGAAATAAAAATAGACGGCGATCTGAAATCAGGCTTTAAAATCGGCTCAAAATCGGACGGATATTACATAAGTTTTACCGACGGCGAGTTTGAAAACCTTTTCAAGGCATCTCTGCGTTCAAAAGTTTCCGAATTATTGTTTGGCAACAAATTGTAAATGACAAGAAATTATTACCATCTGGTGGCGAGTTTGCCCGATTTGCTGTTTAAATCGGACAGTTTTAAGAACGTCAGTCTGCTGCAAATCAGAAATTTTATTATGGAAGAAGTTTCTGCCGGAGACCTTGCGTATATGTACGAAATATTAAGTCATATAGACAATTATAACCTGATTACGCATCTGTACGGAAAAAACAGGGCGTGGAAAACCGGAGGAAAGTTTGACGCCGAATCGTTCTCAAATCCGCATGATACCAATTTGCCGGAATATATGCGCCAGTTTTTCGATTATATCGAAAAATACAAAAGCGAAAACGGAACGCAGCCCGACTGTTTTTTGGCAGAACAATATCTGTACAAACTGTGTTATGAAAGTCTGGAAGCATCGAAAAACATGTTTGTATCGAAATACAGCAGACTTGAAAAGGAAATCAGAAACGTTCAGACGGCATATCTTTGCCGGCAATCGGGAATATCTTTTGAAAATCAGTTTATTGCAGAAGATGAACTGACCGAAATGCTGGCAAAAAGTCAGGCACAGGATTTTGGGCTGTCGAAAGAATGGGACTATCTTGCCGGACTGGTTCAAATATTTGACGTCAAAGATTTATTTGAAAGAGAAATGAAACTTGATATGTTCAGATGGAACAATATAGACGAAATCAATGTATTTGAGTATTTTACAGTGAATATGGTTCTCGGAACGCTGCAAAAAGCCTGTATCGCCGAACGCTGGATGGCGATGGACGGCAGCAAAGGCGAAAAAATATTCAAAAAATTAATAAACGAATTAAAATCCTGGAATTTAAAATCATGAAGACTAAAGGAAAAGTAACCGGAATAATAGCAAATCTTGTAATTGTAGAAGTTGACGGACCCGTGTCGCAGAACGAAATCTGTTTTGTCTCGCTTGGAGAAGTGAAGCTCATGGCAGAAGTTATTAAAATCACAGGCAGCAGAGCGTTTATACAGGTGTTTGAAAGCACTCGCGGACTGAAAACCGGAAACGTTGTGGAATTTGAAGGACACATGCTCGAAGTTTCGCTCGGTCCCGGAATACTGTCAAGTATATACGACGGTTTGCAGAACAATCTGAAAACCATGGACGGCGTCTTTCTGAAAAGAGGCGAATATACAAGTCCCTTAAATCCCGATACTGAATGGAATTTCAAACCTTTGGCAAAAGCCGGAGACACTGTTAAAGCCGGAAGCTACCTTGGCGAAGTTCCCGAAAACAATTTAAGTCATAAAATAATGCTTCCCTTTAAATTCAGGGGAAACTATACGGTAAAAAGCGTGGCGGACGAAGGCAGCTATACGGTAAATCACGTAATAGCAGTTGTTGTTGATGAACATGGCGGCGAACATGATGTAACAATGGTTCAAAAATGGGCTGTAAAACTTCCGATTACCTGTTATAAAAACAAGCCGAGACCGTTCAGAATTATGGAAACAGGAGTACGGATATTCGACACTTTTAACCCGATGGCTGAAGGAGGTACAGGTTTTATACCGGGTCCTTTCGGCTCTGGAAAAACCGTTTTGCAGCACGCTCTCGCCAAACAGGCTGAAGCTGACGTTATTATAATGGCTGCCTGCGGCGAACGCGCAAACGAAGTTGTCGAAATATTTGTAGAATTTCCAGAACTGAACGACCCGCGCACCGGACGCAAACTGATGGAACGTACCATAATTGTTTGCAATACATCGAATATGCCCGTTGCAGCCCGCGAGGCTTCGGTATATACGGCTATGACTCTGGGCGAATATTACAGGGCAATGGGTTTGAAAACGCTACTGCTCGCCGATTCTACTTCGCGCTGGGCGCAGGCGCTCAGAGAAATGAGCAACCGGCTGGAAGAACTTCCGGGCGCCGACGCTTTCCCTATGGATTTGTCGGCTGTAATTTCCAATTTTTATTCGCGTGCAGGATACGTCGAACTCGAAAACGACAAAAGCGGCTCGGTTACTTTTATCGGGACGGTATCGCCCGCAGGAGGAAATTTGAAAGAACCTGTTACAGAATCGACAAAAAAAGTCGCCCGCTGTTTTTACGCGCTTTCTCAGGCTCGCGCCGACAGCAAGAGATACCCCGCCGTCGATCCCGTTGACAGTTATTCCAAATATTTAGAATATCCTGAAATACAGGAATATCTTAACGAAACAGTAGAAGACAGATGGCACGAAAAAGTCGCCGAAAGTAAAAATATTATATTAAGAGGAAAAGAAGCGGCAGAACAGATAAACATACTTGGCGACGACGGCGTCCCGCTCGAATATCACGACCGTTTCTGGAAATCGGAACTTATCGATTTTATTATCTTACAGCAAGATGCGTTTGACAAAACAGATTCGTCAACGCCAATGGAACGTCAGAAATACATGTTAAATCTTGTTCTGGAAATATGCCGGCGGTCGCCAGAATTTGAAAATTTTGAAGAATGTGCCTCCTATTACACAGATTTGATAAATATCATGAAACAGTTGAATTATTCGGAATACGGCAGCGAAAAATTCATGAATTACGAAAAACAGATTCTGGACAAAACCGGTATAAAAAACAATAATTAAATCACATAACGGAATGGAAAAGAAAGCGTTTCAAAAAGTATATACTCAATTGCAGGCAATAACAAAAGCCACCATTGCAGTTAAAGCGCAGGGCATTGGAAACGACGAGCTTGCAATAGTTGGCGGACGGCTTGCGCAGGTTGTGCGGATTATCGGCGACATGGTTACGTTACAGGTGTTTTCGGGTACGGAAGGCATAGCCACAAATACCGAAGTAATATTTCTGGGCGAACCGCCGACGCTTAATGTCAGCGACGACCTTGTCGGACGCTTTTTCGATGCATACGGAAAACCGTTTTTCGGCGAAAAACGCGAAATCAGAGGCGAAAAACGCGAAATCGGCGGTCCTTCGGTCAACCCGTACAGACGCAAACAGCCGTCGGACTACATTCACACCGGAATTGCAGGAATTGACCTGAATAACGCTCTGGTAACAGGTCAGAAAATACCTTTTTTCGCCAACCCCGACCAGCCGTACAATCAGGTTATGGCAATGGTTGCTTTGAGAGCAAAAGTAGATAAAATCATTCTCGGCGGAATGGGACTGAGCAACGACGATTTTCTGTATTTTAAAAAAATGTTTGAAAACGCCGGCGTTCTCGACAGAATAATCTGTTTTGTAAATACAACCGAACAGCCGCCGGTTGAACGGCTGCTGATTCCCGACATGGCGCTTGCCGCCGCCGAATATTTTGCGGTGGACAAAAACGAAAACGTACTGGTTCTGCTTACCGACATGACGCAGTATGCCGACGCTCTCAGCATTGTCTCGAACCGAATGGATCAAATACCTTCAAAAGACAGTATGCCCGGCTCGCTTTATTCCGACCTTGCAAAAATTTACGAGAAAGCGGTACAGCTGCCCGAAGGCGGCTCGATAACGATTATCGCCGTTACTACGCTGAACGAAGGAGATATAACCCATGCTGTTCCCGACAATACGGGATATATTACCGAAGGACAGCTGTTTCTGCGCAAGGACAGCGACACGGGCAAAGTTATAGTCGATCCGTTCCGCAGCCTGTCGCGCCTTAAACAGCTGGTTATAGGCAAACAAACTCGCGAAGACCATCCGCAGGTAATGAACGCCGCTGTCCGACTGTACGCCGACGCCGCAAATGCAAAAACCAAACTCGAAAACGGTTTTGAACTTTCGGACTACGACAAACGGTGCCTGGATTTTGCAAAAGACTATGCGGAAAAACTGCTTGCCGTCGATGTTAATATCGATTCAACTGAAATGCTGGACAAAACATGGGATTTATTTTCAAAATATTTCAAAAAGGAAGAAGTCCGAATTAAAGATGAATTTACGTCGAAATACTGGAAGTAAAAATATTATTGGTCAATAAAAAATCGGGTTAAAAAAATGGCTATAAAGTTTCAATTCAACAAAACTTCGCTCAACGAACTGAACAAACAGTTGAAAATGCGTGCAAAAGCTCTGCCGACGCTTAAAAACAAAGAATCGGCTCTGAGACTTGAAGTCCAGAAAGCAAAGGAATATGCCGGCAGTTTGTCGATAAAACTGGAAAAACTGATTGCTTCGTATTCCGGCATGTCGCGTCTGTGGAACGAATTTGAGCCTGATTTAATTAAAATTGAAGACGTTAAAATAAGTTCAGTCAAAATAGCGGGCGTGCATATTCCTGTACTCGAAGAAATACTGTTCGACGTCAGGCAGTACAGCCTGTTCGGAAATCCCGCATGGTATTACGATGGATTACAGATTCTTAAAAACATGGCAAGTATCGGCATTGAATACGAATTTTACCATAACAAAATGACCATGCTCGACGGCGCAAGGAAAAAAACAACGCAAAAAGTAAATCTGTACGAAAAAGTGCAGATACCCGGCTATTCGGAAGCAATACGGAAAATCAAACGGTTTCTGGAAGACGAAGAAAATCTGTCGAAATCGGCTCAAAAAATAGTAAAAAAACGTCAGGAAGAGGAGGCAGGATTATGATAGTACCGATGACAAAATACAGTTTTCTGATTTTTAAAAATGATTTTAAAAAATTTCTCGAACAGTTGCAGGAAGCTGGAATGATTCATGTAGAATCGACAAACGTAGAACCTGACGGACAGACGCTTGCATTATTCCGGAAAATTGATGAATATGAGAAAATTTACAATGAACTGCTTTTGCTCAAACCCGATAAAAACGCCGACAGGTTCGACGGAAACGCAGAAGCTCTGATAGAGAACTATCGCGTCGTAAGGGAACAGATGGCAAAACTTGACGCCCGCATCAAAAATACCGAAAAGGAAGCAACAGACGCTTTACCATGGGGCGATTTTAATCGGAACGATTTGGATAAACTGAATATCAGCATAAGGTTTTACGCCGTAAATATCAAGCAGTTTGACAGCGACTGGGCAAACAGATTTCCGCTGTGCGAAATCAGCAGAAACAGCGGCAAAGTCTATTTTGCAGTTCTCAACGACATTCCCGATTTCGGTTTTGATTTGCCTGAAATAAAACTGCCTTCGGCTTCGTATTCCGATTTGCTCGAAGACTGGAAAAAAATGAAATCGGAGTACGGAAACTTTTGCAAAAAATTAGACTCAATGGCAGCATCTGCCGCTATTTTGTCGGAGGCTCGCAAATCGTTAATCGAACAGACTGATTTTAATATTGCCGAACTTGGCGCCCGCAGCGAAGCAGATGGCAGTCTGAAACTGCTGTCGGGCTGGCTGCCTACCGACAGGAAAGAAAAATTTGAAGATTTTCTTGAATCCCTGAACGTCGTTTACTGTTCGACAGACAAGCCCGAAGACGGAGATGAACCTCCTATTCTGTTGAAAAACAATAAATTTGCCCGTCTGTTTGAGCCTCTTACAAATTTATATTCGCTGCCAAATTACTGCGAACTGGATCCGACGGCTTTTTTTGCGCCGTTTTTCATGATGTTTTTCGGATTCTGTCTCGGAGACGGAGGTTACGGTTTGATAATATTTCTGACAGCTTTGATTTTAAAATTAAAAATTAAAAATCCCGATACGCGACGGTATCTTTCGATAGCTCAATGGCTTGGAATTGCAGGCATGTTTTTCGGATTTGTAACGGCAACATTCTTGGGTATTTCCATCAATGAAATAAAACTTGACAGAATTGTCGAAGAAAAACTCGACATATCACAAGGATACGGAATGTTGTATCTTTCGCTGCTGTTAGGATTTGTACAGATTATATTCGGAATGTGTTTAAAAGTCATGAATATAGTGCATAAGAAAGGAATAAAATATGCGCTGTATCAAATCGGCTGGATTATTATAATTCTTGGAGGAATTGCGCTGTATGTAATTGATAATCAGATTATACAAAATATAGTTGCAGTAATTTTCGGACTTAGCGTTCTTATTGCGTTTTTATACAATTCGCCGGGCAAAAATCCGTTAATAAACATCGGCGGAGGGCTGTGGAACGCATACAATACAGCATCTGGCTTACTTGGCGATATACTCTCATACATAAGGCTTTATGCTCTTGGTATGACGGGGGGAGTGCTTGGCGAAGTTTTCAACGAAATAGCCATAAGCGCCGGCGACGGAATCAATATTCCCGTTGTTGCTCAGATTGCAACACTAATTATTCTGTTGCTGGGACACGGTTTGAATTTTATGCTTGGAATAATAGGCGCTATTGTGCATCCCATACGTTTGACATTTGTAGAATTTTATAAAAATGCAGGATTTGAGGGAGACGGTTTGCCTTTCAAAATATTTGGAAAAATAAATTAAAAGTTAATTATAAATTTAATATCATAAAATAATTATGACAGCTTTAATATTTGCGTATATCGGAGTAGCCCTGATGCTGGGATTGACCTGCATAGGCAGCATATACGGACTGACAATAGTAGGGAACGCTTCGATAGGGGCGTTGAAAAAAAATCCGAAAGTTTTCGGTAATGCTTTAATTATAGGCGCACTGCCATCAACCCAGGGACTGTATGGTTTCATGGGTTTCTTTCTGATGAAAGAACGTCTGGTCGGTCAAATTGATATTCTTACCGGAGTAGCTATTTTCGGAATGGGCTTAATTCTCGGCATTGTTGGCGCTTTGTCGGCAATACGGCAGGGAAATGTGGGTGCAAATGGCATAACTGCAATCGGAAACGGGCATAAACTGTTTACTCCGACAATGATTCTTGTGGTTTTTCCCGAACTGTACGCCATCATTGCTTTGCTTGCCCTGATACTGATTAACGGAGCATTGCCTGCGACGGTATAATCAAAGCAGTAAGTTATTTATTTAAATAACACAAAATAAATAACTTATGGCAGTTGCCTTACGGGAGAATATTGGTAAAAAACAGTATAAGACAGGGGGGGCATTTTCCCCCATGTCTTGAAGTTTACGGTTAATAAAGTGCAACCGTTGCGCGGTTATACGTAACAGCCTGTTTTACAAACGGAGACAAATTTTGAAGATCGCATTAGAGATTATGTAGATTTTATTTTTATACAAAAATAAAATCTACATAATCTCTATTAAATACAGCTTTATTCAAATGATTTTTCACCATAAAAAGGCTGTCCTGCAAAAGGCTGAAAAGTTTCAAAAAATTTCAGCCCTTTTGATATTGGTTTGTTCTCTGCGAAGCGACAAACGCCTGATTGCAGTCAAAATCTGAACTCGAAACATTGTGGTAACAGGAAGTCAATAAAAACAACAGTTTTCGAAAAAGAATTAACCGGACAAAAATTTTTTATTGTGTTATGAAAAATTTTATACCTTTAATCTGTAATTTTTAAGGTACATTCCTGTGCGTTTGCGTGTGATCTGAAAATTTTATGCTAACTTTGCGGCGATATTTATTGATTGATGAATCTTGATAATAATTAATATACATACGCCGTTTACAGGGATTTTCTCTCAAAATGAACTGTCCCGTCCTGCGGTATGTTTGAAAAATTTTGAAAAATGGGAAATGAAGAATTGAAAGCCGGAATTTTTTCGATTGATAATCATCAACTTACAATCGAAAACGGTCAGTTACCGATTATAGAATATGCACGCCGGTCTGGCGTTGAAATTCCTTCATTATGCTATGCAAACGGGGCTGCACACAAATCGTCGTGCATGATGTGCGCCGTTTCCAACGCTGCATCGGGTCAGATAATTCCCGCATGTTCGACAGTTCCGGTCAACGGTATGCAGATTGTTACCGACAGCGAAGAGATACGTACAGTCCGCACCCTGTCGCTCGAACTTTTGCTGAGCGATCACCGCGCCGACTGCGAGGCTCCGTGTAAGATTGCATGTCCGGCAGGTTTCAACGTGGCAGCAATGAACCGCATGTTCGACGCTGGAAAAATCGAAGACGCCGCTGAATTTATGCGCGATTCGCTGGTCATACCGGCTACGCTGTGCTATATTTGCAATGCTCCGTGCGAAAAAATATGTAGAAAAAAAGACCTTGCAGAACCGGTTGCTATCAGAGAAATAAAAAAGATGCTTGTCAGTAAAACGTCAGACGGCAAAATAAACAGAATTAAAAATAACGGAAAAAAAACTGCAATAATCGGTTCAAATCCTGCCGGACTGTCGGCTGCATACCGGTTGCGCAAACAGGGCTGCGAAGTTACGGTGTTTGAAAAGTTCGATAAAATTCTTATTCCTCACATCGAGGCAGACAAAACGCCGCTTGAAACAGTCGAACTCGAAATTGGAATAATAAGACAGACAGGCGTAAAATTCATAACTTCATTCAACAGCCTGCCAACTGACAGTTTTGACGGAATTATTTCGGTTTCGGGCGACGAAACGTATCCTGATGCCGTAAAACTGACGGCTAAAACCAGACAGCCGGCGCGTTTGGTTCTCGAAGGATTTAAACTTGCTGAAAAACTGTTTTCCGAAATGTCCGGAAATATCAAAGCGACGGAAATACTGGCAGAAAACAGAATTTTTAACTCTACATACGGTCGTTTCAATGAAAACGAGAAACGCGAACTGTTGAAAAAAACTGAAAGCGACGCCCGTACAAGCGGCTGTCTCTATTGCGACTGCAACAGTAAAAACGATTGCCGTCTGCGTAGCTGCGCTACGGCTTACGGTATAAAAAACACAAGATACCTGCGCGAATCTTCGTTACCGGCAATGAATTGCGTCGAAGCCGGAAATCTGCGTTTTGAAGCCGCAAAGTGCATACGCTGCGGGCTTTGCGTTTACAACAGCATCAACGGTTTTACATTTAAAAATCGCGGTTTTGTAATGCAGGTAACGCTTCCCGAAGGAAATGCCGGAAATGTGCCGGAAAGTATTGCCGAACTTTGCCCGACAGGAGCAATTTGTAGAGCTTAAAGTTAAAAAACGGCTTCATGTTTTAGATTATCAAGAAAATTTTCACACTAAAAGTTCTGTGTGCTTTTTTTGTAAATATACAGTATAATATTCGCGTCGAAACAAAACGTTTTTCGGTTTAACAATAAATATATACCTTTGCATAAACGAATTGAAATTGAAATGAATGAAAAAAAGATGATAAATGCGCAGAAACAGTCGAAAACGGATATGTCAGGTTTGAGGTTTTTCGGACTGTTTGCCATTGTTTTACTGTCGCTAACTGCTGTTAACGCCCAGAAACCGGCGGCTGACAATCCCGATACATATATATATATGCTGAAAAATAAAAAAGCGGGATTGACTGCCAATCATACAAGTCTGTCGGGAAAAAAGCATTTGCTCGACGTTTTGCTCGAAAACAGTATCGACGTAGTTAAAATCTACGCCCCCGAACACGGGTTCAGAGGCAACGCCGGCGCGGGTGAAACCGTTAACAGTTCGAAAGATAAAAAAACAGGTATCCCGATTGTTTCGCTTTACGGCGCAAACAAAAAACCTTCAGTTGAACAGCTTGCCGGAATCGACTGTATGGTTTTCGACATGCAGGACGTTGGAACAAGATTTTATACATATCTCTCGACCATGCACCTTGTTATGGAAGCGTGCGCCGAAAACAGTATTCCGCTGATTGTACTCGACCGTCCGAATCCTAACGGATTTTATATCGACGGTCCGGTGTTGCAGCCCGAATGTAAGTCATTTGTGGGAATGCATAAAATTCCGGTAGTGCATGGAATGACTCTGGGCGAACTCGCAACAATGATTAACTCCGAAAAATGGCTTGACGGCGGCAAAACCTGTAACTTGACGGTAATTCCGTGCGAAGACTATTCGCACAAGTCGAAATACGCGCTGCCAACGCCTCCATCGCCAAATTTGCCCGATATGCAGTCGGTTTACCTGTATCCGACGCTGTGTTTTTTTGAAGGCTCGCCGCTGAGCGTGGGCAGAGGCACGGATTTCCCCTTTAAAGTCGTTGGACATCCAGATTTTAAGGGAAAAACGGGATACGGATTTTCGTTTGTTCCGAAAACGAAAGACGGAAAAATCAAACCGCTGCTCGAAAATCAGGTCTGTTACGGGAAAGATTTCAGAAATGTCGAAACAGACAAAATCAGTGAAATAAATCTGGATTTGATTATTGAAATCTATAACGATTATCCATTTAAAGATAAATTTTTTAAACCTGTTTTTTCAAAACTTGCCGGAAATACCGTCCTGCAAAAACAGATTGCAGATAAAAAAAGCGCCGGAGAAATCAGAAAAAGCTGGCAGAAAGATTTGAATGATTTTAAAACGATGAGAAAAAAGTATCTTTTGTATCCTGATTTTTATTGATTAAATATATTTTAAACAAATTAAACGAATTGTTACAAAAAAATGAATAATACACGCAATAATCTGATTTTATTCTGTTTGACGATGTTTACAGTCGTATCGTGCGGAGTAAACGCCCGTCTGAAAAAGGCAAATGAAATTTATGAAGCCGGAGGTTACGATAAATCGGCAAATCTGTATAAAAAAGTTGCCCCAAAAATAAAAAAGGATAAAAGCAAAAAAGCCGAAACATATTTCAAAGCGGGAGAGGCTTATCGCAAATCGGGAAACTCTTTGCAGGCAGGGAGAAATTACGATATGGCAATCAGAAACGGTTATAAGAATGCGGCGGTTTTCATGCACGCCGCAGCGATGGCTTTGATGAACGACGACGTCGAAAAAGCGCAAAACCGTTTGAAAACTTTCAGAGATATGGAACCGAACAACCGGCAGGGAGTTGTGTTACAGCAGTCGTGTGAAATGATTCTGTCCGACAAGTCGGCTAAATCCAGACAGCAGTACAAAGTCGAAAATATGAAAATATTTAACTCCAAATACCATGATTTTTCTCCTTCGTATGCTTCGAGCGACTATGAAACGGTGTTTTTTACATCGTCGAGAAAAGACGGCGCGGGAAAAACCAAAACTTTTGAAGCAACCGGACAAAATAACGCCGACATATATAAATCCGTCCTTACGAAAAAAGGCTGGGAAACGCCTCAACCACTGGACAATACAATAAATACGGTTGACGAAGAAGGCGCAAGCGTTTTCAACAGCAATTATACGACAATTTATTATACACAGTGCGTAAAGGAAAACGGCGAAAAATTTGGTTGCAGCATAATGACGGCAAAATCGAAAGGCGATTCGTGGACTGAACCCGAAAAACTGAAATTAGTAAGCGACAGTATGGTTGCAGCGCACGCGGCGCTTTCTGCCGACGGCTTGACCATGTATTTTTCGTCGAACGTTTTTGGCGGTTTCGGCGGTTTAGACCTCTGGAAAACAGGCAGAGGAAATGAAGACGATAATTTCTGGAGCGAACCTGTAAATCTTGGCTCTCAAATCAATACTCCCGGCGACGAAGTTTTTCCGACCCTGCGCGGCGATACTCTGTATTTTTCATCAAACGGACGGGCTGGATATGGTGGGCTGGATATTTACAAGGCTTGGCAGGACAGCGACGGAATATGGACAACGGTCAACATGGGAAAACCGTTCAATTCAAACGCCGACGATTTCGGAATTGTTTTTGAAGGCGAAAACGAGCGCGGATATTTCTGTTCGCGCAGAAAAGGCGGACGCGGAGGCGACGACATCTATTCCTTTAAAATGGACATTCCTGTGATAGAATTTGATTTGAAGGGAACTGTACGCGACGCAAAAAGAAACGTCCCGCTTGCCGCTGCCGAAGTCGTTCTGCACGGAAGCGACGGCTCAAGTCTGAAACGTGTTACCGAAAAAGACGGAACGTTCAGATTCCGTCTTGCAAAAAACACTGAATACATGGCTGTTGTGCGGCGCAGCGGCTATTTTGTCCAAAAATCCGGACGCATAAATACAGAAGGATTAACCGAGAGTAAAACATTTACCCAAAATCTGCTGATAACTCCATATTCTGAAATTGTCGAAATTCCGAACATATTTTTTGAATACGGAAAAGCCGACCTGTCGAAAGAATCGACAGCTGCTCTCGACAATCTTATTGCGCTGATGAACGAAAATCCCAAAATAGTGATTTCGCTTATAGCGCATACCGACAACAGAGGCAGCGAAGGAGCGAACATGAACCTGTCGCAGCGACGGGCGCAGGCAGTCGTCGATTATCTTGTATTCAATGGCGTGGACGATGAACGTCTGGAAGCAAAAGGCATGGGCGAATCGCAGCCGCGAAAAGTTACGGCAGAAATCGCAGCCAAATATAAGTTTCTCAAAACAGGACAGGTTTTATCGGAAGAATTTATAAACAGTTTGCAAGACAACGACCAGAAAGAAACCTGCCATGCGTTGAACCGCAGAACAGAAATCAAAGTACTGTCGGAAGATTACGAACCGAATCCGTAACTGAAATTGACGGCGTTTGAAAAATGTATAAACAGACAGTTATTTGCTCGTATGTTGCGATACAACTTCACGCGAAACGATAGACAAAGAAAATATTTATTGTTTATAACATTTTGCTAAACAGTATTATAATGAAAAATCTGCCAAATAATTTATAAATTATTTGGCAGATTTTTCATTATAATACTGTTTAGCAAAATGTTATAAACAATAAATATTTTCTTTGTCTATCGTTTCGCGTGAAGTTGTATCGCAACATACGAGCAAATAACTGTCTGTTTATACATTTTTCAAACGCCGTCAATTTCAGTTACGGATTCGGTTCGTAATCTTCCGACAGTACTTTGATTTCTGTTCTGCGGTTCAACGCATGGCAGGTTTCTTTCTGGTCGTTGTCTTGCAAACTGTTTATAAATTCTTCCGATAAAACCTGTCCTGTTTTGAGAAACTTATATTTGGCTGCGATTTCTGCCGTAACTTTTCGCGGCTGCGATTCGCCCATGCCTTTTGCTTCCAGACGTTCATCGTCCACGCCATTGAATACAAGATAATCGACGACTGCCTGCGCCCGTCGCTGCGACAGGTTCATGTTCGCTCCTTCGCTGCCTCTGTTGTCGGTATGCGCTATAAGCGAAATCACTATTTTGGGATTTTCGTTCATCAGCGCAATAAGATTGTCGAGAGCAGCTGTCGATTCTTTCGACAGGTCGGCTTTTCCGTATTCAAAAAATATGTTCGGAATTTCGACAATTTCAGAATATGGAGTTATCAGCAGATTTTGGGTAAATGTTTTACTCTCGGTTAATCCTTCTGTATTTATGCGTCCGGATTTTTGGACAAAATAGCCGCTGCGCCGCACAACAGCCATGTATTCAGTGTTTTTTGCAAGACGGAATCTGAACGTTCCGTCTTTTTCGGTAACACGTTTCAGACTTGAGCCGTCGCTTCCGTGCAGAACGACTTCGGCAGCGGCAAGCGGGACGTTTCTTTTTGCGTCGCGTACAGTTCCCTTCAAATCAAATTCTATCACAGGAATGTCCATTTTAAAGGAATAGATGTCGTCGCCTCCGCGTCCGCCTTTTCTGCGCGAACAGAAATATCCGCGCTCGTTTTCGCCTTCAAAAACAATTCCGAAATCGTCGGCGTTTGAATTGAACGGTTTTCCCATGTTGACCGTTGTCCATATTCCGTCGCTGTCCTGCCAAGCCTTGTAAATATCCAGCCCACCATATCCAGCCCGTCCGTTTGATGAAAAATACAGAGTATCGCCGCGCAGGGTCGGAAAAACTTCGTCGCCGGGAGTATTGATTTGAGAGCCAAGATTTACAGGTTCGCTCCAGAAATTATCGTCTTCATTTCCTCTGCCTGTTTTCCAGAGGTCTAAACCGCCGAAACCGCCAAAAACGTTCGACGAAAAATACATGGTCAAGCCGTCGGCAGAAAGCGCCGCGTGCGCTGCAACCATACTGTCGCTTACTAATTTCAGTTTTTCGGGTTCAGTCCACGAATCGCCTTTCGATTTTGCCGTCATTATGCTGCAACCAAATTTTTCGCCGTTTTCCTTTACGCACTGTGTATAATAAATTGTCGTATAATTGCTGTTGAAAACGCTTGCGCCTTCTTCGTCAACCGTATTTATTGTATTGTCCAGTGGTTGAGGCGTTTCCCAGCCTTTTTTCGTAAGGACGGATTTATATATGTCGGCGTTATTTTGTCCGGTTGCTTCAAAAGTTTTGGTTTTTCCCGCGCCGTCTTTTCTCGACGATGTAAAAAACACCGTTTCATAGTCGCTCGAAGCATACGAAGGAGAAAAATCATGGTATTTGGAGTTAAATATTTTCATATTTTCGACTTTGTACTGCTGTCTGGATTTAGCCGACTTGTCGGACAGAATCATTTCACACGACTGCTGTAACACAACTCCCTGCCGGTTGTTCGGTTCCATATCTCTGAAAGTTTTCAAACGGTTTTGCGCTTTTTCGACGTCGTCGTTCATCAAAGCCATCGCTGCGGCGTGCATGAAAACCGCCGCATTCTTATAACCGTTTCTGATTGCCATATCGTAATTTCTCCCTGCCTGCAAAGAGTTTCCCGATTTGCGATAAGCCTCTCCCGCTTTGAAATATGTTTCGGCTTTTTTGCTTTTATCCTTTTTTATTTTTGGGGCAACTTTTTTATACAGATTTGCCGATTTATCGTAACCTCCGGCTTCATAAATTTCATTTGCCTTTTTCAGACGGGCGTTTACTCCGCACGATACGACTGTAAACATCGTCAAACAGAATAAAATCAGATTATTGCGTGTATTATTCATTTTTTTGTAACAATTCGTTTAATTTGTTTAAAATATATTTAATCAATAAAAATCAGGATACAAAAGATACTTTTTTCTCATCGTTTTAAAATCATTCAAATCTTTCTGCCAGCTTT
Organism: Prevotellaceae bacterium; assembly: GCA_031257315.1. GTDB lineage: Bacteria > Bacteroidota > Bacteroidia > Bacteroidales > UBA932 > JAIRLF01. Next base: position 16,027 of record JAIROW010000253.1, on the reverse strand, counting down.
TTCTGATTTCTCCGGCGCTTTTTTTATCTGCAATCTGTTTTTGCAGGACGGTATTTCCGGCAAGTTTTGAAAAAACAGGTTTAAAAAATTTATCTTTAAATGGATAATCGTTATAGATTTCAATAATCAAATCCAGATTTATTTCACTGATTTTGTCTGTTTCGACATTTCTGAAATCTTTCCCGTAACAGACCTGATTTTCGAGCAGCGGTTTGATTTTTCCGTCTTTCGTTTTCGGAACAAACGAAAATCCGTATCCCGTTTTTCCCTTAAAATCTGGATGTCCAACGACTTTAAAGGGGAAATCCGTGCCTCTGCCCACGCTCAGCGGCGAGCCTTCAAAAAAACACAGCGTCGGATACAGGTAAACCGACTGCATATCGGGCAAATTTGGCGATGGAGGCGTTGGCAGCGCGTATTTCGACTTGTGCGAATAGTCTTCGCACGGAATTACCGTCAAGTTACAGGTTTTGCCGCCGTCAAGCCATTTTTCGGAGTTAATCATTGTTGCGAGTTCGCCCAGAGTCATTCCATGCACTACCGGAATTTTATGCATTCCCACAAATGACTTACATTCGGGCTGCAACACCGGACCGTCGATATAAAATCCGTTAGGATTCGGACGGTCGAGTACAATCAGCGGAATACTGTTTTCGGCGCACGCTTCCATAACAAGGTGCATGGTCGAGAGATATGTATAAAATCTTGTTCCAACGTCCTGCATGTCGAAAACCATACAGTCGATTCCGGCAAGCTGTTCAACTGAAGGTTTTTTGTTTGCGCCGTAAAGCGAAACAATCGGGATACCTGTTTTTTTATCTTTCGAACTGTTAACGGTTTCACCCGCGCCGGCGTTGCCTCTGAACCCGTGTTCGGGGGCGTAGATTTTAACTACGTCGATACTGTTTTCGAGCAAAACGTCGAGCAAATGCTTTTTTCCCGACAGACTTGTATGATTGGCAGTCAATCCCGCTTTTTTATTTTTCAGCATATATATATATGTATCGGGATTGTCAGCCGCCGGTTTCTGGGCGTTAACAGCAGTTAGCGACAGTAAAACAATGGCAAACAGTCCGAAAAACCTCAAACCTGACATATCCGTTTTCGACTGTTTCTGCGCATTTATCATCTTTTTTTCATTCATTTCAATTTCAATTCGTTTATGCAAAGGTATATATTTATTGTTAAACCGAAAAACGTTTTGTTTCGACGCGAATATTATACTGTATATTTACAAAAAAAGCACACAGAACTTTTAGTGTGAAAATTTTCTTGATAATCTAAAACATGAAGCCGTTTTTTAACTTTAAGCTCTACAAATTGCTCCTGTCGGGCAAAGTTCGGCAATACTTTCCGGCACATTTCCGGCATTTCCTTCGGGAAGCGTTACCTGCATTACAAAACCGCGATTTTTAAATGTAAAACCGTTGATGCTGTTGTAAACGCAAAGCCCGCAGCGTATGCACTTTGCGGCTTCAAAACGCAGATTTCCGGCTTCGACGCAATTCATTGCCGGTAACGAAGATTCGCGCAGGTATCTTGTGTTTTTTATACCGTAAGCCGTAGCGCAGCTACGCAGACGGCAATCGTTTTTACTGTTGCAGTCGCAATAGAGACAGCCGCTTGTACGGGCGTCGCTTTCAGTTTTTTTCAACAGTTCGCGTTTCTCGTTTTCATTGAAACGACCGTATGTAGAGTTAAAAATTCTGTTTTCTGCCAGTATTTCCGTCGCTTTGATATTTCCGGACATTTCGGAAAACAGTTTTTCAGCAAGTTTAAATCCTTCGAGAACCAAACGCGCCGGCTGTCTGGTTTTAGCCGTCAGTTTTACGGCATCAGGATACGTTTCGTCGCCCGAAACCGAAATAATTCCGTCAAAACTGTCAGTTGGCAGGCTGTTGAATGAAGTTATGAATTTTACGCCTGTCTGTCTTATTATTCCAATTTCGAGTTCGACTGTTTCAAGCGGCGTTTTGTCTGCCTCGATGTGAGGAATAAGAATTTTATCGAACTTTTCAAACACCGTAACTTCGCAGCCCTGTTTGCGCAACCGGTATGCAGCCGACAGTCCGGCAGGATTTGAACCGATTATTGCAGTTTTTTTTCCGTTATTTTTAATTCTGTTTATTTTGCCGTCTGACGTTTTACTGACAAGCATCTTTTTTATTTCTCTGATAGCAACCGGTTCTGCAAGGTCTTTTTTTCTACATATTTTTTCGCACGGAGCATTGCAAATATAGCACAGCGTAGCCGGTATGACCAGCGAATCGCGCATAAATTCAGCGGCGTCTTCGATTTTTCCAGCGTCGAACATGCGGTTCATTGCTGCCACGTTGAAACCTGCCGGACATGCAATCTTACACGGAGCCTCGCAGTCGGCGCGGTGATCGCTCAGCAAAAGTTCGAGCGACAGGGTGCGGACTGTACGTATCTCTTCGCTGTCGGTAACAATCTGCATACCGTTGACCGGAACTGTCGAACATGCGGGAATTATCTGACCCGATGCAGCGTTGGAAACGGCGCACATCATGCACGACGATTTGTGTGCAGCCCCGTTTGCATAGCATAATGAAGGAATTTCAACGCCAGACCGGCGTGCATATTCTATAATCGGTAACTGACCGTTTTCGATTGTAAGTTGATGATTATCAATCGAAAAAATTCCGGCTTTCAATTCTTCATTTCCCATTTTTCAAAATTTTTCAAACATACCGCAGGACGGGACAGTTCATTTTGAGAGAAAATCCCTGTAAACGGCGTATGTATATTAATTATTATCAAGATTCATCAATCAATAAATATCGCCGCAAAGTTAGCATAAAATTTTCAGATCACACGCAAACGCACAGGAATGTACCTTAAAAATTACAGATTAAAGGTATAAAATTTTTCATAACACAATAAAAAATTTTTGTCCGGTTAATTCTTTTTCGAAAACTGTTGTTTTTATTGACTTCCTGTTACCACAATGTTTCGAGTTCAGATTTTGACTGCAATCAGGCGTTTGTCGCTTCGCAGAGAACAAACCAATATCAAAAGGGCTGAAATTTTTTGAAACTTTTCAGCCTTTTGCAGGACAGCCTTTTTATGGTGAAAAATCATTTGAATAAAGCTGTATTTAATAGAGATTATGTAGATTTTATTTTTGTATAAAAATAAAATCTACATAATCTCTAATGCGATCTTCAAAATTTGTCTCCGTTTGTAAAACAGGCTGTTACGTATAACCGCGCAACGGTTGCACTTTATTAACCGTAAACTTCAAGACATGGGGGAAAATGCCCCCCCTGTCTTATACTGTTTTTTACCAATATTCTCCCGTAAGGCAACTGCCATAAGTTATTTATTTTGTGTTATTTAAATAAATAACTTACTGCTTTGATTATACCGTCGCAGGCAATGCTCCGTTAATCAGTATCAGGGCAAGCAAAGCAATGATGGCGTACAGTTCGGGAAAAACCACAAGAATCATTGTCGGAGTAAACAGTTTATGCCCGTTTCCGATTGCAGTTATGCCATTTGCACCCACATTTCCCTGCCGTATTGCCGACAAAGCGCCAACAATGCCGAGAATTAAGCCCATTCCGAAAATAGCTACTCCGGTAAGAATATCAATTTGACCGACCAGACGTTCTTTCATCAGAAAGAAACCCATGAAACCATACAGTCCCTGGGTTGATGGCAGTGCGCCTATAATTAAAGCATTACCGAAAACTTTCGGATTTTTTTTCAACGCCCCTATCGAAGCGTTCCCTACTATTGTCAGTCCGTATATGCTGCCTATGCAGGTCAATCCCAGCATCAGGGCTACTCCGATATACGCAAATATTAAAGCTGTCATAATTATTTTATGATATTAAATTTATAATTAACTTTTAATTTATTTTTCCAAATATTTTGAAAGGCAAACCGTCTCCCTCAAATCCTGCATTTTTATAAAATTCTACAAATGTCAAACGTATGGGATGCACAATAGCGCCTATTATTCCAAGCATAAAATTCAAACCGTGTCCCAGCAACAGAATAATTAGTGTTGCAATCTGAGCAACAACGGGAATATTGATTCCGTCGCCGGCGCTTATGGCTATTTCGTTGAAAACTTCGCCAAGCACTCCCCCCGTCATACCAAGAGCATAAAGCCTTATGTATGAGAGTATATCGCCAAGTAAGCCAGATGCTGTATTGTATGCGTTCCACAGCCCTCCGCCGATGTTTATTAACGGATTTTTGCCCGGCGAATTGTATAAAAACGCAATAAGAACGCTAAGTCCGAAAATTACTGCAACTATATTTTGTATAATCTGATTATCAATTACATACAGCGCAATTCCTCCAAGAATTATAATAATCCAGCCGATTTGATACAGCGCATATTTTATTCCTTTCTTATGCACTATATTCATGACTTTTAAACACATTCCGAATATAATCTGTACAAATCCTAACAGCAGCGAAAGATACAACATTCCGTATCCTTGTGATATGTCGAGTTTTTCTTCGACAATTCTGTCAAGTTTTATTTCATTGATGGAAATACCCAAGAATGTTGCCGTTACAAATCCGAAAAACATGCCTGCAATTCCAAGCCATTGAGCTATCGAAAGATACCGTCGCGTATCGGGATTTTTAATTTTTAATTTTAAAATCAAAGCTGTCAGAAATATTATCAAACCGTAACCTCCGTCTCCGAGACAGAATCCGAAAAACATCATGAAAAACGGCGCAAAAAAAGCCGTCGGATCCAGTTCGCAGTAATTTGGCAGCGAATATAAATTTGTAAGAGGCTCAAACAGACGGGCAAATTTATTGTTTTTCAACAGAATAGGAGGTTCATCTCCGTCTTCGGGCTTGTCTGTCGAACAGTAAACGACGTTCAGGGATTCAAGAAAATCTTCAAATTTTTCTTTCCTGTCGGTAGGCAGCCAGCCCGACAGCAGTTTCAGACTGCCATCTGCTTCGCTGCGGGCGCCAAGTTCGGCAATATTAAAATCAGTCTGTTCGATTAACGATTTGCGAGCCTCCGACAAAATAGCGGCAGATGCTGCCATTGAGTCTAATTTTTTGCAAAAGTTTCCGTACTCCGATTTCATTTTTTTCCAGTCTTCGAGCAAATCGGAATACGAAGCCGAAGGCAGTTTTATTTCAGGCAAATCAAAACCGAAATCGGGAATGTCGTTGAGAACTGCAAAATAGACTTTGCCGCTGTTTCTGCTGATTTCGCACAGCGGAAATCTGTTTGCCCAGTCGCTGTCAAACTGCTTGATATTTACGGCGTAAAACCTTATGCTGATATTCAGTTTATCCAAATCGTTCCGATTAAAATCGCCCCATGGTAAAGCGTCTGTTGCTTCCTTTTCGGTATTTTTGATGCGGGCGTCAAGTTTTGCCATCTGTTCCCTTACGACGCGATAGTTCTCTATCAGAGCTTCTGCGTTTCCGTCGAACCTGTCGGCGTTTTTATCGGGTTTGAGCAAAAGCAGTTCATTGTAAATTTTCTCATATTCATCAATTTTCCGGAATAATGCAAGCGTCTGTCCGTCAGGTTCTACGTTTGTCGATTCTACATGAATCATTCCAGCTTCCTGCAACTGTTCGAGAAATTTTTTAAAATCATTTTTAAAAATCAGAAAACTGTATTTTGTCATCGGTACTATCATAATCCTGCCTCCTCTTCCTGACGTTTTTTTACTATTTTTTGAGCCGATTTCGACAGATTTTCTTCGTCTTCCAGAAACCGTTTGATTTTCCGTATTGCTTCCGAATAGCCGGGTATCTGCACTTTTTCGTACAGATTTACTTTTTGCGTTGTTTTTTTCCTTGCGCCGTCGAGCATGGTCATTTTGTTATGGTAAAATTCGTATTCAATGCCGATACTTGCCATGTTTTTAAGAATCTGTAATCCATCGTAATACCATGCGGGATTTCCGAACAGGCTGTACTGCCTGACGTCGAACAGTATTTCTTCGAGTACAGGAATATGCACGCCCGCTATTTTGACTGAACTTATTTTAACGTCTTCAATTTTAATTAAATCAGGCTCAAATTCGTTCCACAGACGCGACATGCCGGAATACGAAGCAATCAGTTTTTCCAGTTTTATCGACAAACTGCCGGCATATTCCTTTGCTTTCTGGACTTCAAGTCTCAGAGCCGATTCTTTGTTTTTAAGCGTCGGCAGAGCTTTTGCACGCATTTTCAACTGTTTGTTCAGTTCGTTGAGCGAAGTTTTGTTGAATTGAAACTTTATAGCCATTTTTTTAACCCGATTTTTTATTGACCAATAATATTTTTACTTCCAGTATTTCGACGTAAATTCATCTTTAATTCGGACTTCTTCCTTTTTGAAATATTTTGAAAATAAATCCCATGTTTTGTCCAGCATTTCAGTTGAATCGATATTAACATCGACGGCAAGCAGTTTTTCCGCATAGTCTTTTGCAAAATCCAGGCACCGTTTGTCGTAGTCCGAAAGTTCAAAACCGTTTTCGAGTTTGGTTTTTGCATTTGCGGCGTCGGCGTACAGTCGGACAGCGGCGTTCATTACCTGCGGATGGTCTTCGCGAGTTTGTTTGCCTATAACCAGCTGTTTAAGGCGCGACAGGCTGCGGAACGGATCGACTATAACTTTGCCCGTGTCGCTGTCCTTGCGCAGAAACAGCTGTCCTTCGGTAATATATCCCGTATTGTCGGGAACAGCATGGGTTATATCTCCTTCGTTCAGCGTAGTAACGGCGATAATCGTTATCGAGCCGCCTTCGGGCAGCTGTACCGCTTTCTCGTAAATTTTTGCAAGGTCGGAATAAAGCGAGCCGGGCATACTGTCTTTTGAAGGTATTTGATCCATTCGGTTCGAGACAATGCTGAGAGCGTCGGCATACTGCGTCATGTCGGTAAGCAGAACCAGTACGTTTTCGTTTTTGTCCACCGCAAAATATTCGGCGGCGGCAAGCGCCATGTCGGGAATCAGCAGCCGTTCAACCGGCGGCTGTTCGGTTGTATTTACAAAACAGATTATTCTGTCGAGAACGCCGGCGTTTTCAAACATTTTTTTAAAATACAGAAAATCGTCGTTGCTCAGTCCCATTCCGCCGAGAATGATTTTATCTACTTTTGCTCTCAAAGCAACCATTGCCATAACCTGATTGTACGGCTGGTCGGGGTTGGCGAAAAAAGGTATTTTCTGACCTGTTACCAGAGCGTTATTCAGGTCAATTCCTGCAATTCCGGTGTGAATGTAGTCCGACGGCTGTTTGCGTCTGTACGGGTTGACCGAAGGACCGCCGATTTCGCGTTTTTCGCCTCTGATTTCGCGTTTTTCGCCGAAAAACGGTTTTCCGTATGCATCGAAAAAGCGTCCGACAAGGTCGTCGCTGACATTAAGCGTCGGCGGTTCGCCCAGAAATATTACTTCGGTATTTGTGGCTATGCCTTCCGTACCCGAAAACACCTGTAACGTAACCATGTCGCCGATAATCCGCACAACCTGCGCAAGCCGTCCGCCAACTATTGCAAGCTCGTCGTTTCCAATGCCCTGCGCTTTAACTGCAATGGTGGCTTTTGTTATTGCCTGCAATTGAGTATATACTTTTTGAAACGCTTTCTTTTCCATTCCGTTATGTGATTTAATTATTGTTTTTTATACCGGTTTTGTCCAGAATCTGTTTTTCGTAATTCATGAATTTTTCGCTGCCGTATTCCGAATAATTCAACTGTTTCATGATATTTATCAAATCTGTGTAATAGGAGGCACATTCTTCAAAATTTTCAAATTCTGGCGACCGCCGGCATATTTCCAGAACAAGATTTAACATGTATTTCTGACGTTCCATTGGCGTTGACGAATCTGTTTTGTCAAACGCATCTTGCTGTAAGATAATAAAATCGATAAGTTCCGATTTCCAGAAACGGTCGTGATATTCGAGCGGGACGCCGTCGTCGCCAAGTATGTTTATCTGTTCTGCCGCTTCTTTTCCTCTTAATATAATATTTTTACTTTCGGCGACTTTTTCGTGCCATCTGTCTTCTACTGTTTCGTTAAGATATTCCTGTATTTCAGGATATTCTAAATATTTGGAATAACTGTCAACGGGATCGACGGCGGGGTATCTCTTGCTGTCGGCGCGAGCCTGAGAAAGCGCGTAAAAACAGCGGGCGACTTTTTTTGTCGATTCTGTAACAGGTTCTTTCAAATTTCCTCCTGCGGGCGATACCGTCCCGATAAAAGTAACCGAGCCGCTTTTGTCGTTTTCGAGTTCGACGTATCCTGCACGCGAATAAAAATTGGAAATTACAGCCGACAAATCCATAGGGAAAGCGTCGGCGCCCGGAAGTTCTTCCAGCCGGTTGCTCATTTCTCTGAGCGCCTGCGCCCAGCGCGAAGTAGAATCGGCGAGCAGTAGCGTTTTCAAACCCATTGCCCTGTAATATTCGCCCAGAGTCATAGCCGTATATACCGAAGCCTCGCGGGCTGCAACGGGCATATTCGATGTATTGCAAACAATTATGGTACGTTCCATCAGTTTGCGTCCGGTGCGCGGGTCGTTCAGTTCTGGAAATTCTACAAATATTTCGACAACTTCGTTTGCGCGTTCGCCGCAGGCAGCCATTATAATAACGTCAGCTTCAGCCTGTTTGGCGAGAGCGTGCTGCAAAACGGTTTTTCCAGAGCCGAAAGGACCCGGTATAAAACCTGTACCTCCTTCAGCCATCGGGTTAAAAGTGTCGAATATCCGTACTCCTGTTTCCATAATTCTGAACGGTCTCGGCTTGTTTTTATAACAGGTAATCGGAAGTTTTACAGCCCATTTTTGAACCATTGTTACATCATGTTCGCCGCCATGTTCATCAACAACAACTGCTATTACGTGATTTACCGTATAGCTGCCTTCGTCCGCCACGCTTTTTACCGTATAGTTTCCCCTGAATTTAAAGGGAAGCATTATTTTATGACTTAAATTGTTTTCGGGAACTTCGCCAAGGTAGCTTCCGGCTTTAACAGTGTCTCCGGCTTTTGCCAAAGGTTTGAAATTCCATTCAGTATCGGGATTTAAGGGACTTGTATATTCGCCTCTTTTCAGAAAGACGCCGTCCATGGTTTTCAGATTGTTCTGCAAACCGTCGTATATACTTGACAGTATTCCGGGACCGAGCGAAACTTCGAGCATGTGTCCTTCAAATTCCACAACGTTTCCGGTTTTCAGTCCGCGAGTGCTTTCAAACACCTGTATAAACGCTCTGCTGCCTGTGATTTTAATAACTTCTGCCATGAGCTTCACTTCTCCAAGCGAGACAAAACAGATTTCGTTCTGCGACACGGGTCCGTCAACTTCTACAATTACAAGATTTGCTATTATTCCGGTTACTTTTCCTTTAGTCTTCATGATTTTAAATTCCAGGATTTTAATTCGTTTATTAATTTTTTGAATATTTTTTCGCCTTTGCTGCCGTCCATCGCCATCCAGCGTTCGGCGATACAGGCTTTTTGCAGCGTTCCGAGAACCATATTCACTGTAAAATACTCAAATACATTGATTTCGTCTATATTGTTCCATCTGAACATATCAAGTTTCATTTCTCTTTCAAATAAATCTTTGACGTCAAATATTTGAACCAGTCCGGCAAGATAGTCCCATTCTTTCGACAGCCCAAAATCCTGTGCCTGACTTTTTGCCAGCATTTCGGTCAGTTCATCTTCTGCAATAAACTGATTTTCAAAAGATATTCCCGATTGCCGGCAAAGATATGCCGTCTGAACGTTTCTGATTTCCTTTTCAAGTCTGCTGTATTTCGATACAAACATGTTTTTCGATGCTTCCAGACTTTCATAACACAGTTTGTACAGATATTGTTCTGCCAAAAAACAGTCGGGCTGCGTTCCGTTTTCGCTTTTGTATTTTTCGATATAATCGAAAAACTGGCGCATATATTCCGGCAAATTGGTATCATGCGGATTTGAGAACGATTCGGCGTCAAACTTTCCTCCGGTTTTCCACGCCCTGTTTTTTCCGTACAGATGCGTAATCAGGTTATAATTGTCTATATGACTTAATATTTCGTACATATACGCAAGGTCTCCGGCAGAAACTTCTTCCATAATAAAATTTCTGATTTGCAGCAGACTGACGTTCTTAAAACTGTCCGATTTAAACAGCAAATCGGGCAAACTCGCCACCAGATGGTAATAATTTCTTGTCATTTACAATTTGTTGCCAAACAATAATTCGGAAACTTTTGAACGCAGAGATGCCTTGAAAAGGTTTTCAAACTCGCCGTCGGTAAAACTTATGTAATATCCGTCCGATTTTGAGCCGATTTTAAAGCCTGATTTCAGATCGCCGTCTATTTTTATTTCCAGAGGAGAAGCTAACCCCTGCGAAACTTTTCCGCAGATATATTCCGAAAATTCTTTTTGCTTTTCCTGCGGTATAATCACAAACAAATCGGGAGTTTCCGAGTTTTTGAGGTCAAATTTTTCCACTGCCGACTTTATCAGCGACTGTACAAAAGCAATGTCGTTGAAAGCGTTTTTAATATCATTCGATACAGCAGCAGTGATAATCAGATTTTCAAGCGTTTGTTTCACTTCGCTGACAACCTGTCTGCCTGCAAGTTTAATTTCGGCGTCGGCGTTTGCCTTCATTTCTTCTGAACGCTTTTTTGCGGCGTGTTCAATTTCCGCAGCCATGTTTTTTGCTTCGGCTACAATACGTCCGGCTTCGATTTTTGCCTTTTCAAGAAGTTCTTCCGCTTCCTGTTTGCCTTTCTGCAAACCTTCGCTGTACAGTTTGTCTGTAAGCTCCTTTAATTTATCGCCCATACAAAAATATTTTAAACAAAAAAACATGCAAAGTTAACGACATTTTTTTCAATTTTACAAATTTTTTTATAAAAAATTTGTAATTTATTTATATATAATAACGTCAAAACTCTGTATATCAGCATAAAAAAATTTTTTTAAGCGCCACAGAAATTGCAGTGGTTTAGTTGAAAAATGAGGTAAAAACAGTATAAAATTCTATTTATCGTCCCCGTAACTGTAAACAATTCTGTCCATGTCGTTTTTGTAGCGCTGAAAAGCACGGAATATACATTCGGCTATTTGCTGCTGGTTATTGGCGTCCATCAGAATTTTTTCTTCTTTCGGATTGGACACAAATCCGGTTTCTATCAGTACGCTTGGCGCGGCGGTTTTCCACAGAACGACGTATCCAGCCTGTTTTACGCCTCTGTTCCGTCTTACAGGTCCGTTTTGCATTTCGTTCTGAATATATTCAGCCATTCGGAGACTCTGTTCCATGTAAACGTCCTGAATCAAACTGAATACAATGTAGGATTCAGGTTCTGTGGGGTCGAAGCCACCATAATTTTCTTCATACCTGTCTTCGGTTTGAATAACCCTGTTTTCCATCATTGCCACTCTCAGATTTTCTTCCGACCGGTGCATTCCCATAATCCATGTTTCGTTGCCCGAAGTTGCATTTCTCTCCTCTTCCGATGCGTCAATGGAGTTGGCATGTATGGATATGAATATGTCGGCGCTGTTTTCGTTTGCAAATTCTCCGCGTTTGTACAGATCAACAAAAACGTCTGTTTTTCTGGTATAGAGTACGCGGACGTCGGGAAACCATTCTTCGACAAGCTGTCCAAAGCGCAGGGCTATTGAAAGGACTATATCCTTTTCTTTGATATGTTTGCCGACCGTTCCGGGATCTCGCCCTCCATGCCCCGGATCGATGACAACTGTCTTTACTCCGACGTTGACAGAACGGGAAAACAGCGGTGCAGAGATACAGAAAAACAGCGCTGTAATCAATAAATATTTAAAACTTATTGTCATTCCACCAAATTTATTTAATTTTGTACTCTTTTTTATACCGCAAAGGTATAACAAATTTTAAATAGATTGGTAAGATTGTTGAAAAAATGTAGTCTGATTATTGTTGCCCTGATTATTACGGCGGGCGCGGGCGTCCAAAAAATGGACGCTCAGAGAATAATTATGCCGGATAAAAATGAAAAAAAGACGGATACCGTCCGTATGGCGATGGATTCGACAGAGGCGGCTTCCAAGAGTTCAACTTTTAAAGATCCGGTCAAATATTCTGCCAAAGATTCGATAGTTTATGACTTTTCGGACGTTGATACGATAATTTTCATGTACACCGAAGCAAAAGTCGTATCGCTGGACATGTCCATGAGCGCCAGATATATCGAAGGCAGCAAAAAAACCAGCAATATAAAGGGGCTTGGATATGTTGACTCGACCGGTACGCAGCTCGAAAAACCGGTATTTACGCAGGGTAAGGATTCTTACGAAATGGATTCTATTATCTATAATTTCAAGTCAGAAAAAGCGCGTATTGTAAACATAAAAACAAAACAGGGCGACATGCAGCTCAGCGGAGGCATTACGAAACGTATGCCCGACAATTCGTCATTTATAAAAGATGTAATATCTACGACATGCGAAGACCCGCATCCGCATTACTACATAAAAATAACGCGGGGCAAGATAGCCGGCAAATATACCTATTTTGGACCTTCGTATCTTGTAATAGCAGACGTGCCTATTCCGCTCGTGATTCCGTTTGGTTTTTTTCCGCAGCAGTCGTCCCGCTCGTCGGGTTTCAGAATGCCGACTTACGGAGAAGAAGTGGCTCGCGGTTTTTTTCTGCGAAATATTGGCTATTATTTCGCATTGGGCGATTATATGGATCTCGAATTTCAGGGCGACTATTATACGCTCGGTTCGTGGGCGCTGCGTTCTTCTGCGCGTTATACAAAAAAGTATAAGTTTGACGGAACTTTCAATCTTAGCTATGCTTTTAATGCGACAGGAGAGAAAAATTCGTCGGACTACCGCGCCGCCACAACCTTTTCGGTGCAGTGGAGCCACCGTCAGTCTCCAAAAGCCCATCCGGGAACAGGGTTTTCGGCAAATGTAAACTTTTCGTCGGCAAACAATAATCTGTACAATAACAACGCATCGCACGACCCGTATCAGAACATAAACAACACTATAAGTTCAAGCATTTCATACTCGCGTTCATGGGACGGTTCGCCATTAAATCTGTCGGTAAACGCATCGCACAGTCAAAACATGAGAGACAGCACCTATTCGATAACACTCCCGAATCTTACTCTCACCATGTCGCGTCTTTATCCGTTTGCACGAAAGGAACGAGTCGGTTCAAAAGCCCTTTATGAAGATATTTCGTTGAGTTACAGCGCAACATTCGACAACAAGGTCGCATTCAAATCAACCGAACTGAAAAATCCCAATTTTACAAAAAAGATAAACAACGGGCTGAACCACAACATAAACATCGGGCTGCCAAATTTTACACTGTTTAAATATGTCAACCTTTCTCCGTCGGTAAGATATTCGACAAAATGGTACTTCAAATCCATCGAAAAAAACTGGGACAGCATCCGGCGCAGAGTGGTAATCGACACCACGTCAGCATTCAGCAAACTTGGAATGGTACACGAATACGGTTTCTCGGCGTCGCTCAACACGCAGATTTACGGGATTGTCAACTTCAAAAAAGGCAGCCTTATCGAAGCCGTGCGCCACGTTGTAAAACCCTCGCTGTCACTTTCGTACAATCCAGACATGAAAAAAGCGTTTAACGGCTACCGTCGGGTACAGGTTGACACGCTGGGTAATACAGCCGAATACAATATATATGAAGGACAACCCTACGGATACCCGTCGCAGCGTGAAAGCGGGTCAATATCCTTTTCGCTGGGCAACAATCTTGAAATGAAAATGCGCAACAGAAAAGATTCGACCGGCGTAAAGAAAGTGCCTCTGCTGAACACATTCGACCTTAGCACGTCGTACAATCTGCTTGCCGATTCGATGAATCTGGCAAACATATCGTTTTCGGGTTCGACAAACCTTCCCGGAAACACGGCGCTGACCTTCCGCTTTACGCTCGATCCGTATCAAATCAACGAGCGCGGAACAAGAGTTAACAAATTTGTATGGGAGGATAAAAAATGGCTTAATATCGGACGGCTGACAAATTTCAGTCTTGCCTTCGGCTATTCGTTCAGCGGAGGCAAAGGCAAAAGCGACAAAGGTAAAGGCAAGAGTAACGAACGCGACAATAGAGACGGCGACGACCACAGCAGCGCCAACAGCAGGAGAAACACTTACAGTCCGTTTGTTTACGAACCGTTTTCCGTTCCATGGAGTTTTTCGTTCAACTATTCGTACAATTACAACAAGAGCTATTCATACTCAAACAATCAGCTGTTCACAAACCATGCGCACACGCAAACGCTCGGCTTCAACGCTTCTATTTCGCCGACTCCCAACTGGGACATGCGTCTGCAAAGCGGTTTCGATTTTAAAGCGATGGATTTGACCACAACAAATATCAGCATAATGCGGAAATTGCACTGTTTCAGCTTCTCGTTCAACTGGACGCCGATGGGACGCTACCAGAGCTGGAGTTTTAAAATCGGCATAAACTCCTCAATGCTTGCCGACGTACTGAAATACGACAAACAGTCGAGTTACTGGGATAATAGATAATCGAAATTTTATAAGGCAAACGAGGCTGTTCAAAAAACTTTCAGAAATACATTGTTGTCGTCAATGGTTGCGCTGTACATTGTATCGCCTCTTGCATATTACAACAATTTTGAATAATTTAAACTCTTAATATAGTTTTCCATAAAAACCGTATCAATTTCGCCTGAATGAGTTGCAGGCAATTTGATAATTGATTTTTTCATTGTGTCCATTTCCCATTTTCTGCCGTAATTAAACCTGAATTTTTCCTTTCGGATAATTGGTAGCAAAAACATTGCTATATATTTATTAAATTTGAATTTAGGATACAAAACATTTACATCATCGCTTGCCCAGAACGAATTGGGTTGATAAAACGCCTCGCCAACAGAACCGTTATAATTTATTGTAATTGTGTTTCCTTTGTGTATGGGCGCTTGTCCAATAAAATCGCGGTATCCGTTATTGGAATCTATCGCCCCGATAAAAGGCGTTACGCCTTCTTCAAAATCTTCTTTGATTAATCGCTTTCCTTTTTTTATTGTAAAAATATCTTCATATTTAAAATATTTCCAATTACTCATATCAAATTCAATTTTGTTGGAATTTATCGGTTGTTTTATGATAGATTTTTGGGTTGCTATTTTAAAAGATTTCAAATACTGCAATAAGTTATCAGATATTGTTTCCGGTATTAAAATATCTTTTAATGTTTTATTTGCCTGTCTTCCATAATTATACCTATATTTGTTTGCCGAAATATATTTTGCATAAAACAGCATTTCGATTGCCGAAAAATCTTTTTGGGGAATTAGAACATATAAATCTCGCCCGCTGTAATATGACAGTGGCTGATAGAATGTAGAAAGCACCGAGCCGCTAACAGCAACCGAAAGCGTATGTGCAGGATTTGGCTCAATAGTTGGCATTTCATACACAAAGGCAGAAACACCATTGTTCTGTTCCGTTCTCGAAACAAAAGGAATAGCATCAATGTCAGTAGAACTGCACTGCTCTAAATTAATGAGTTCTAAATTAACGCCGTATTTTAGCGTGAATAAATCCGATACTTTTACTAAATTATTCATTTTCTAATTCTATTCGATTGTTCAACAAAAAGGTAACATAGTTCAAAACCGTATCTTCAAAATCTTTTTCTGTAAGATTTGAGTAATCAGTTTCCATATACGCCTCTGCACACCATTCATTATAAGCAGTAACTACCTTATTTACGCTAAATCCCGCCTCTTCTTTTCGGTTTTCATCAAGAAAATATCCTATCCATTTTTTCTTTATTGTTTTCCACTTGCCCAATCCGTCATACCGCCCCTGAATTTTCCTTTTTATAAATCCATCATCTTTATAATAGCCAAAATATGTTTTCTTTGTGGGACTGTGCTTTTTATGTGCGGTAAAAATCATTACGCAGGTTACGACATTTACGTTTGAATTAAAAAACAGTTCGTCGGGCATTGATAAAACGGCTTCCAATGTATGTTTTTC
>JAIROW010000215.1 GCA_031257315.1 Prevotellaceae bacterium | reverse complement strand
ATCAGGACTACATGGCCGCTGTAAATTCCGGCGGTGAGATTTGTCCCGACCTGGTTATCGAACAGTACTGGCTCAAAAGTATTGCCGACCGCTTGCAGGCAAAGCCATATATCTTGCTCAACTCCAACTGGCTTCATGAAGACGCCTGCAAAATCGGATTTACTCACGTTATAGGGCACGGAAAGTACAGCGCGGAAAATCGCCGCAAGGCAAAAGAAAATTTAAAACTGCTTGATAAGGCATTATATAATAAATTAATGGAAAGGGAAGAATTATGGCGTTAAAGAAAATTGAATTTAAGTTTCGCGGGAAAACGAGGGTAGTTGACCTGACAAAGTTCCGATGGCCGGTAACGTTCGACAAGCCGGTTTATCTGCAAGCCGTAAATTGCTACAACAATGCAATTGCCCAAAATATGAGCGTTTATGGTGCGCTTTACTACAAAGCGATAAGCCTCGCTTCCGACATATCGGGCGACCGGCGGATTGTCGTAAATAACGGCGCGGTTGAGTTTCAAAAATGCGTTGCAAGCGCTTCCGGTAAAGGGAATGGCGCATGGGACAAGGAATATCCGGATTTTGCCAAAGTCGGGGAAGTCAGGTATTCGCTTGCGCAAAACATTTTCGGGGGCGGGTATGTCAGATGCGACGGGACGCAAATTCAGGGATTTTATCCCGGTTTAGACCTGCCCGTCATTCCTTCGGACGGCAGTAACTGGAAAGCTTCCCCGCTGAATGCGGGCTTTAGCCGGTTCGTTTACGGCGCAGGCTTGATGGCTGGCATTTCGCTTGGGGAAATCTATACATCGCCCGACGGGATGAACTGGACGCAAAGAGCAGTTGCCTCTGGGTCGTTTGTGGATATTATCTACAATAACGGAATGTTTGTCGCTGTTAACGACGAGTTTGGCAGCAGCAGAATTTTTACTTCAACGGATGGAGTTGCATGGACTGGACAGAGTAGATATTTTCTCCGCTCTTCCGTTGCTTACGGCAACGGGAAATTTGTCTGTGTCGCCAATAACCAGCTGCGTACGTTTACATCTCCCGATGGATACAGCTGGACGGTAAGAGAGGATGCATTGCCTTTTCCCGCCTTGAGTATTGCTTTCGGTAACGGGGTATTTGTGGTACGGGGAATGGAATACAGGGTTGCTACCTCGACAGACGGCGTGAACTGGACGGAAGGAAATCCCGTATCGACATTCAGCTCTTACAGCAGGCTGCTTGTTTTCGGCAATGGCGTATTTATTACCGAAGGCCAGGGTGGAAAAATAAATACCTCGACAGACGGCGTGAGCTGGACGGAATCGCCCGTTATTTTAAATGACAGTAACACCAACAAATACATGGATTTCTGCGATGGCGTATTTATTAAAATCAACCATAACAGTCAAATAGCCAAATCGACAGACGGCGTGAACTGGACGGCTGTGCCAAGGCCGGTATTAATTGGTATTATAGATTCGGCCATTTACAAAAGCGGCTCATTCATAGTCTGCATGCAGGATAAAGTCTATTGCTCTTTTGCAACTCTTACCCTGCCGGATATCGAAAATGCGTGGTTGAAGATTAAATAAAGAGCGTTGGAGGAGGTTAAAAATGCATCCTGTTAAATTCGGCGTTGAACAGAAGAGGTTGTCTCAAAAGTCCCGTCATTGCGGGCTTAACCCGCAATCTCTTACAAATCGTTAATGCTAAACTGTTAGTTATTAATTATTAACGATTGGCAGGAGATTCCCGCTTTTGCGGAAATGACGCGGTGTTTCGACTTTTGGGACAGCCTCTTCATTTATTACTGTTTTTTTCCGGCTGCTCTTGGAATTGTTCATAGGGTTTTAACCATTCTTGGGATTGTTCGTAAGATTTTGTCATTTCTTTGGATAGCCTGTACATTTTGGTTATGTTTTCCATGTTATTTATTAACCTGATTAAATCACTTATCTGTTCCTGCTGTTTCTTTATAACATCAATCAAATCGGAAGAAGCGACACTGATATTTATTCCGTTGCCGTTGACATTGCTTCCAACAACATTGCTGTTCTCTATATCGCCTGTTGTTTGATTGTTTTTAGGGATAGTTTCCGTGCGTAGCATGGGTCCATTACCACTGAGCAACCATTCCGCTGATATGTCTTTGCATTTTGCGAAGACCCTGTCAATATCAAACGTATTCCTGCTAATCCATGTATTAACGGTCTGCGGCATTATTCCTAATCTTGCCGCAAATTGCGCTTTATTTCCATTATAATAATGGTCTATAATAGCATTTATAATGTCTTTTTTTTCCATCTCAAATATTTTTATGCAAACTGCGAAAATAATTCGCAGTTTGCTTGCTTTGTATTCGCAATATGTTTATCTTTGTCGCCACAATCCAAATGTTTAATGCCGCAAAGATAAAAAAAAATGGGGACAATAAAAACGCCGCCGCCGCACGGCTATATAAATAAGCTGGCTGAATTATGCAATTGCAGTCGTCATACGGTTCGGCTTGCATTGTTTGAGAATCAAAAAGGAGTGAAGTCAGATATGGTCCGTAAGATGTATCGAACAAAATATTTACTTAATAAATAATTCAATGAAAAACGAAAGATTATTACCGATGACAGTATGCGAAGGGATTACGGTAAATGTGCTGCCAAGCGATCGGCACGAGTATTTAATGACTACCAGAGATGTGGCGAATGGTTATGGCGTAACGGAATACGCTATAAGAAAAAACAAATTAACGCTCGGTAACGAGTTGGTAGAAGGCACACATTATGTAATTGCCGTTACCATTGGTAACGGCGAATGTCGTGGCTTAAAAATTCCTCACAATTCTACGTTATGAACAAAGCGCGGCGTTATCCGGCTTGGTTTTGCCATGCGGAGCAAACGCGCGAAGCTATTCCGGGACTGGGCGGAAGAAGTGATCATCCGGCTTAACGACCTGTCGCAGGAGGGCTTGGATGTTTTGTGGCCGTCGTACCGTGATTTTATCGAAAGTGAGGGCTTGAACCTGCACAGTGGTTCTTACCTGCGACGCATCCGCAACTATCCTCATGAGTTCCGTATGAGGAACGGCATACTGACGGTATCGCCGTATATGCAGCGAATCATCGTCGCATACAGACAAATCAACAGTTACCGCATGGAACTGAACGCTCGCAAAGCAGAGTATCTGAAATCAATAGATACCATAAAAACGGCAACGGAGCTTTACGGAGAAACAAAAAATTAGTCGAATCATGGACGAAGGTTTTGTAAATGCGATATACAGGGGCTTGCTTGTCTATGACTACTGCATCCGTTCTGTCCCGAAAGAAGACGTGCTGCAGGAAATACGGCTGTCCATACTTGTTTCTGATGCGGCAACGGTATGGTCGACCGCACAGCGCAATGTGCGCCGGCTGCTCCGGCAAATGGGTTTTAATATCGAAACGCAAATGAAATATGAAATTGACTGCGAGCGGTTATTGGCAAAAGACGGCTTGAGCGAGCATCAAGGTAATCTGATAGACGAACTATACGAAAAGTATGTTATCCAAAACCGAACATTCAGGCAAATATGCGAGGAGTATAATATACCGCCCACACACTCTCTAAAATTGTATTTTTCAAGAGTATTTGCCAAAGACAGAAAACTGAACAGGGCAGGCAAAACAGGATGTCAAACAATAAATTATTGAATCATGAAATCAAAAATCATTTTAATCAATTGGGCGCTCTCCTTTATGGGCCTGTGCGTCGTTTCGCCGCTGTGGGCAGTCCTTGCCGGTTTTGCGTGGTTTCTCTGTTCGTGTCTGCTGCTGATATGCACACAGGGCAGGGAATGGTTTCAAAGGGAACTCAGGGAAAGCAAGTTATTTAACAGTTTAATAAACAAACAGTCATGAGTAAAGCAAGAGGACAATCGCTGATGCGGGCTATCCGCAGGGGCAATGCAGTGGTTTTTTACAACAGTGTAACGAAACAGGCGGAAGTATGCTACCGCAAGGGCAGTTTTGCCGGACGGTGGAAAACGGCGCTTAAAAACAGGCTGGAGGTTTAATTATCAGTTCAGGGAAGTTATGTCGGAAGTGATTTGTCCATACGAATATATCGACGGGAAGCTGGGGGTTCAGGCGCGATTTCTGTTTGACGGGAAAAATGCGCACAGGCAAAGTTTGCGCCTGATTGGAGAACGGGGATTGAGAAGACGCATCGAAACGAGCTCAATTTACCGGCTTCGCGCAGGTCGCGGTAAAGAGGGCTCCGCCGTTCTTTCGTATGGCTCTCTTCCGACCAACTGGCAAAATCTATTAACCAAACACTTCGGACTTGCCCCCGACCTTGTCAAAAAATCCCTGTTTGAAAAACTGTATGAACGCGAATGGCGGCCTGCGTCTTTTTCAGCACATACCGCTTCGACAACAACAGGCCGCTGCCGGAAGATACCATCGAAGAATATACGCTCAACGCGAGCGTATTGAATACAATAGGCAAGGTGTACGCCAAGCGGAAAGAATACCGCAGGGAACTGTACAGTGAAACGGGCGACGTCTGGTCGGTCGTAACCGGAGAAAGCATCCGTTTCCGCGACCGGCAGCCGCATACCTTGCCCGATTACGAAGGCGCTTTGCGTAAGAAATGGAAAAAATACCAGAGGGAGGGTTATAAATCTTTGATTTCCGGAAAATTTATGAACCAAAACAGGCGTATAGTAACCATTGATATGGAGTTGTTCCTGAACAATCTCTTTGCCGACCGGCAAAAAAAGCCCACAATGGCCGATATAACCGGAATGTACAGCGGCTTTC
>JAIROW010000175.1 GCA_031257315.1 Prevotellaceae bacterium | reverse complement strand
ACATACAATTTATCTTTCAGTGTTTTGTTTTCCTGTGAAATCAAATCGGCAAGATAAAAATCGCCATCAATAATTCCAAGTTTTTTGGCTGTATTCCAATTACTTATCTGAATGGTAGGTTTTATTGTTTCATACCATTTTTGATAGATATTAATGAAATTATTTTTGTCGATACGGATTTTTGCGGTATCATCTTTTCCAACAACAAAATTTTCCCTTATAAAACGTTTTAATTCCTTTTCATCCTTTTCAAAATCAAATAGATACGTTTCAAACGGAATATCGTTTTCAATAACGTTTTTAATTTTTTCGTAAACCTGTTTAAACTCGCGTGTATCATGGTTTGAAGGCGCGACGTTCCAATTAAAATCGTTTTGATAGAAAATATCTTGAATGTCGTGATATGGTATGAAAACAATTTTTTCGCTGTCAAAACAGCCAAGAAATTTCGGCGGCATGATTTCATCGAAAGTGCGGGCTTTGCCAATTGTCAAAACCAATTGCGCGAGCATTGCGATAATGTCGGTGGATTTTTGCTTTGCTTCCGCCCAAAGAAAATATTCATCGTCTAAACCCGTTAAGTTTTTGAAACTTAACAGGTTTTTATCATGCTTGATTTTTACCGCAGAGTCAATATCCCTGATAATTGCTGTACAGTCGAAATTGTCGAAAAAATCATGTTCTACTTTGTTTTTAATTTCCTCTTCGCGGATATTGCCGTATTTCATTTTTACCTCATCAAAAATTCATATTCATATTTCATATTGGCATGTTGTTGCCGCAAATGATTTTTATTGATTGTATTAATTTTTCTGTTTTCTGATTACATAAAAATTTCAGTGCAAAGATAGCATAAAATTCTCAAATTACACATAAACGGAACATCTTTTCTTTTTCAGTTTTGTCATGTACCGACAAAAAGGTTTTTAACAGGTTCAACAAAACGGTCAATATCGCCTGCGCCCATTGTAATCAGCACATCAATAGCGGTGTTTTCAAGCAGGTTAATCAGTTGGTCTTTGCTGCACATTTGTTTGTTTGCAAGAGTAACTTTGTCGAAAATTATCTGCGAACTGACGCCTTCAATTGGAAGTTCTCTGGCTGGATATATATCGAGCAGAATCAGTTCGTCCAAAAGGCTGAGACTTCGGGCAAAACCGTCGGCAAAATCGCGGGTGCGGGTAAACAGATGCGGTTGAAATACTCCGGTAATTTTCCGGTTCGGGAACATCTGTCTTACAGATGATATTGCTGCGTTCAACTCTTCGGGGTGATGTGCGTAGTCGTCGATATAAACATGCTCGGAGGTGTTTACCTGTATGTCGAAACGCCGTTTTACTCCCGAAAACGATTTCAGCAGTTCCCGTATGCAGTCTTTTCCGGCAACGCTGGCAAAGCATGATGCGGCAACAGCGGCAACGGCGTTTTCGACATTTACTTTGCCCGGTGTTCCCAGTTTGCAGTTTTCAACTGTATAAAAAGGCGTGTGGACTGTAAATGAGTAGAAACCGTTTTCGTTTTTAATGTCTGATGCGTAAAAATCAGCGCTGCTGTCGTCGAGCGAATAGCTGTATATTTTGCATGATGTTCCGTCCAAAGGAATATCGACGCCTTTTTTCAGAACAAGAGCGCCGTCGGAACTGATTTGTGAAACAAAATCACCGAACGATTTTTTCATTTCATGTTCTGTTCCATAAATATCGAGATGGTCTGCGTCGGCAGCCGTAACAACCGCCACATACGGATACAGTTGCAGAAACGAGCGGTCGTACTCGTCGGCTTCGGCAACCATAACGTTGTTTGTCGAAAGCAGCAGATTTGTATCGTAATTTTTTGAGATTCCACCCAGAAAAGCGGTGCAGCCGTTTGCAATTTTTGTCAGCAGATACGCGAGCATTGTTGACGTAGTTGTTTTGCCATGCGTTCCGGCAACGGCAAAAACCTTGCGGTCTCTGGCAATATGTCCAAGCATGGCGGCGCGTTTCATCAGTCTGTTTCCGTTTTGACGGAAATAGTTCAGTTCTTTGCTGCTGTCGGGGATAGCCGGAGTATAGACGACGATGGTTTCTCTGTCGCGAAATTTTTCGGGAATATTTTCAACGCCATCGTTATAATGTATGCTTATTCCGCTGTTTTCGAGTTCTCCGGTAAGTTCTGACGGAGTGCTGTCGTATCCTGCAACTTCATATTTGTGATATTTGTAAAATCGTGCAAGAGCGCTCATTCCTATTCCGCCGATACCGATAAAATATATGAATTTATGTTTGTTCATAAATATTGATTTATTTAAAATTCTGCAATTTGCACAGATTGTAATAGGCAGCGCCAAGATTCATCAATTCTTCGTGAGTACCCTGCTCTATAATTTTTCCTTCGTGCAAAACCACGATATGGTCGGCGCTTCTGATTGTTGAAAGCCTGTGCGCAATAACTATCGAAGTTCTGTTCTGCATCAGTTTCTGTAAAGCGTCCTGCACCAGTTTTTCCGATTCTGCGTCCAGAGCAGAAGTAGCTTCGTCCAGAATCAGAATTGGAGGGTTTCGGAAAATTGCGCGGGCAATAGCCAGTCGCTGCCGCTGTCCGCCCGACAGCCGGTTGCCGCGATCGCCCACATGCGTGTCGTATCCCTTTTCTAATTTCACAATAAATTCGTGCGCATTGGCGGTTTCGGCGGCTTTACGGACGTTCTCTTCCGTAGCATTTTCCCAGCCAAAGGCAATATTGTTGAAAACGGTATCGTTAAACAGAATTGATTCCTGACTGACAATACCCATCAAGCTGATAAGTTCTTTGGGCTGATAATCTTTGACATCGATTCCGTCGATTTTTAATTCGCCTCCGGTTATGTCGTAAAAGCGCGGAATCAGATCGACAAGGGTTGATTTGCCTGCACCCGAATGTCCTACAACGGCATACATTTTTCCTTTCGGAATTTTCATGCTGACTTTGTGCAGTACTTCGCTGTTTTTTTCGGAATACCGGAACGACACGTTTTCAAATTCGATACTGTCGCAAAATTCGGAAATCGAAACCGGTTTTTCGCTTTTCAGTATTTCAACCTGATAATCCAGCACGTCGAACACGCGCTGCGCCGAAGCCATTCCCTTCTGAATTGAGGCAAACGACTTTGAAAATTCCTTTAACGGCACAAGAACATTATAATAGAAAGCAAGATAGGCGATAAACTGCGCGGAACTCATGCCAAGAGAACCGTTCAAAACCAGAACGCCGCCAAAATATACGATGCACAGAACAACCGACACGCCAAGAAATTCGGACATCGGCGACGCCATCTCATAACGTTTGGCTACACGTTTCGACGCTTTGCGGTAATTTTCGTTCACCGACTCAAATTTTTCGCGCACATATTTCTGCGCATTGAACGCTTTGATAATTCTCATTCCCGAAATGGTTTCTTCGATAATGCTCATAATTCCCGCCTGATATTTTTGCGCAATTCCTGCGTCGTGTTTCAGTTTGCGAGCCAGTCTTACAATAAGAAATGCAGACAGCGGCGCTACTATCAGTGAAAAAATTGTCAGCTGATATGACATTAAAAACAGAACGACCATGTTGCCGACAATCATTATCGGGTCGCGGAAAAGCGCCTGAAACGAACCGACTATGCTGTTCTGCACTTCGCCAATATCGTTTGAAAGAGTTGAAATCAGATCTCCCTTTTTGTGTTCGTTGAAATATGCTACATGAAACCGTGTAACTTTATCGAATACCATAGTTCGCATTTTTTTCAGCACATGAACGCGCATCGAAATCAAAACGCACTGCGCAAGATATTTGAACAGATTCGACAGCAGCGAAGCAATCATAATCGACAGGCAGATAATAACAAGCGTTCCCTTAGCTCCCCACCTGACGTGTATGCTGCTGACAAATGCGTAGTAAACGTTTTTCAGATATGAAAAATCGCTCAGCGAAAATTCTGCGTTTTTGTCATACACCAGCTCCTTGTTTTCAAAAACTACTTCAAGTATTGGAATTATAAGTAAATAGTTAAAAATCCCGAAAATCATGCCGGGGAACACAAAAGCAAGATAGCGCGGCAAAAAGCGGCTGTACGGTTTTGCGAATGTAAGTATCCGAAACAATAAGTTTTTGTTCATCAATATATACAGTTTTTTATCATTTTATTTCTTCGTAATCAATATACTCTCCCACATTCTCCTTGATTTTTTTTTCTCTCGGAGGCTGTTTTTCGATATGAATTTCGCCCTGTTTTCTGGGTTTTGTTTTTTTCTGCGGCGCGGGCTGTTCTCCACCGAAAATACTCCTTGCCACACCTCTGATAAAATACTTAAAAACTGTTCCGAGCAGCCAAAGCACGGCAAAAAATATCAGTATGTATTTCAATATCACCATGTACTGTCATTAAATTAAATAATCGTCTGCAAAGGTAATACTTTATTTTTAATTGGAAACGGAGAAAACAGTTTTATACTATAAATTTTAACTGTAAGAGGAAGCAAAACTGATTCTTTTTGGATTTTATTTCATGTAAACGCTAAAAATTTACTGTCCATTTTACGTTCCTTATTTTTTCATTTTTTCTACTGTATATGTCATATTGTCAACATAATATGCAACTTAAAAATTTGCATTGATTTTTTACAGTGAAAAAAAAATCTTGTTATTAAAAAATAATTTGTATTTTTGTACGTTAAAAATTGTAAAAATTTAATTACAAAATGTATCGAAGTCTTAAATATTGTTGCAAAAAAAAGTTATTAACAAACCCGTTTTTTGACGAGTTTGGCACGATTTTTGTAGAGAGAGAGAGAGAGAG
>JAIROW010000125.1 GCA_031257315.1 Prevotellaceae bacterium | reverse complement strand
TTGAGTATATACTGGCTGAAAGCCAGAATTTACATAACCGTATGTCGTTTGACATACGGACAAACATAATCCCAAAAAACTGGCTGAAAGCCAGAACTTGAATATTTTCTGCTCCACAGAGTTCTGCCTTTACAGGCAGCGTTATTGTCTCACTGTTTCTTCCGCCGGTCGTTGACCGGCGGTTATGAAAATTCTGGCTTTCAGCCAGATATATGCTTTCAAATAGCATATTTAAATTTGCATTAACTCTAATGTATAAAACCATACCGTGCAAAGTACAACAACCGTTGAATTTTACAGTACGAATAAAGTTTGAGCAGTTTCGGACGTTATTCTGTCAACGTCTTCGAGTGAAATTTTCTTTATTTCTGCAATTTTTTGCGCAATCAGAGGAATATGGGAACTTTCGTTGCGTTTTCCGCGGTATGGCGACGGAGCAAGATATGGAGCGTCTGTTTCTAAAACAATATCGGTCAGCGGGACAGATTCGATGATTTGCGGCAAATTGCTGTTTTTGAATGTAACGACGCCGCCGACGCCGATTTTAAAAGTTCCGTATTCCATTATTTTAAAATAATCGGCAGCAGTTCCCGAAAAACTGTGAAATACGCCGCGTATGTTGGGCGTGAAAATACGGTCGAGAATTGTAAAAATTTCGTGAAACGCTTCGCGGGCATGTATAATGACCGGCAAATCGAATTTTTTTGCAAGATTTATCTGATACTCGAAGGCAATACGCTGATATTCGATAAAATCCGTTGACCAGTAGCAATCGACGCCTATTTCGCCGACTGCGCAAAATTTACCGTCGCTCAGCCGTTTTTCTACAAACGACAGTTCGTTCTCGAAATTTTCCTTTACCGAAGTCGGGTGCAAACCTGCCGCCGGAAAGCAGACGTCGGGATAGGCGTCGCATAATTTTTTCATCGAATCGAAACTGTCAGAATCTGTGGACGGAACAATAAATTTTGTAACGTTTGCAGCTATTGCGCGTTGTATAACTTCGTCGCGGTCGCCGTCAAACTGTTCCGAATACAGATGTGCATGAGTGTCAATCATATCCTACCGGAACATGTTTTTTAATCTTTCAAAGAAATTTTTATCCTGTTTTGATGGATTTGGAGTGAAATTATCTGATTTTGCAAATGTTTCCATCATTTTAATTTCATCTTTCGACAGTTTTTGTGGCGTCCAGACAGTTATATATACCAGCAAATCGCCGGTTCCGTATCCGTTAATATCGGGTAATCCCTTGCCTTTCAGCCGTAAAACCTTTCCCGACTGGGTACCGGGTTCTATTTTGATTTTTGCTTTTCCGTCGATGGTTGGAATTTCGACCGAAGCTCCCAGAACCGCCTGCGGCATGGTGATAAACAGCGAATATATGAGGTCGTTTTCGTCGCGTATCAATTCTTCGTTTGGTTCTTCCATGATAAGGACGAGCAAATCGCCGTTAACTCCGCCCCGTCTTGCCGCATGACCTCTGCCGCTGATATTCAGCTGCATTCCTTCGCTTACTCCGGGCGGGATTTTGAAGGATATGTTTTCTTCTTTTGTAACTGTTCCTTCGCCGTGGCAGGCGCTGCACAGCGAGGTGATTTTTTTTCCTTCGCCGTTGCACGCTGTGCAAACGCCGGTGCTTTGCATTGTGCCGAGAATTGTATTTGTTACGCTTGTAACAAAACCGCTGCCCGAACATACAGAGCAGGTTACAAAACTTTTATCGTCTTTTGCTCCGGTGCCGTTGCATGTGCTGCATTTGGCAAGCAGTGAAATTTTCAGTTTTTTTTCTACGCCGTTTGCCACGTCTTTCAAATCGACTTTTACCTTGATACGCGCGTCGGCTCCGCGTCTTAGCGGACGTTCCTGTCGTCTTCCGCCAAAACCTCCAAAACCTCCGAATCCGAAACTTCCGTTGAGAATGTCGCCGAAACGCGAGAAAATATCTTCCATGTTGCTGAACCCGCCGCTGTTTCCGTTGAAACCTCCCGGCGCGTTGTGTCCGTAGCGGTCATACATGGCTTTTTTTTCGGGATTGCTCAGTACGTCATACGCTTCGGCAGCTTCCTTGAATTTATCTTCGGCGGTTTTATCGCCCGGATTTTTATCGGGGTGATACTTCATCGCCATTTTTCTATAAGCTTTCTTTATTTCTTCGGGAGTAGAATTTTTTGTAACCTCCAGTATTTCATAATAATCTCTTTTTGCCATTTGTGTATATTTTTTTATTCGCCAATTACTACTTTGGGGTGACGAATGATTTTATCGTTAAGTGAATATCCTTTTTGAACAACGTCGATAATTTTTCCCGACTGTTCTTTGGTTCCCTGTATTTTTGCAATTGCTTCGTGAATATCGGGGTTGAAATCTTCGCCTGCGGGACTGATTTCTGCAAGTCCTCTGTTTTCAACTGTTGATTTTAATTTGTTGTAAATTAGTTTTGTGCCTTCAACAATTGCTTCAATCGAATCGGAAGATTTTATAATTTCGTTTGCTCTGTCGAAATCGTCAATAACCGGAAGTATGTCTTTGAGAATATCTTCTCCGGCTGTTTTTACAAGTTCCATGCGCTCTTTAAGCGTGCGTTTGCGATAATTGTCAAACTCTGCCGACAGTCTCAAATATTTGTCCTGTAATTCTGCCAGTTTTGCAGTTAATTCGTCAATTTTGCCCGTCTCCGATATTTCTTCCGAAGGGTTTTCTCCCGAATTATTTTCGGGTTCAAGTTCATTTACATTATTGTCAACTTCCTGTTGCTCTTGTATTTCCTGTTTATTATTTTCCATTTTCACCTTATTTTATTAATCATATCAAAAAACGCAGTAATACTACAATGCAAATAAATTGCCACAAATATTTTCATGACATAATGTCAGTTTCGGAAACAGAATTTTATACTCTGCACTGCATAGTTTTATTCATTGCTAATGCTTATGTAAATATAACCGCAGCATAGACAAGTGGGCGTCTCATTGTTAAATAAATGCACAAAACCATACTGTGTAAAGTATATACGGTAAAAAAATAACCGTATTTCCGTCAAAAAAAGAAAGCTGCCCTTGCGGACAGCTTCCATATATAAATTTTAAAAGTTAAAAAAAATTCAATTACAGCCAAGCGCTTTCATTGAGTTTGCAGCAGTTTCCTTCATTTTTGCGTCATTTTTTACTTTTTTAAAGAACTGACAAGCCTTTGCTTTGTTTGTTTGCTGTAATGCAGCGCCTTGCTGAAGGTTGCCAAAGTCTGACAGTTTTAAGGCTGTTGCATCGTCTGGCTTGTATTCCAGTATTTTTTCGGCAGTAGAAACCAGTTCTGCCCATTTTTTGTTTTTCTGAGCTTCGCTTGCCGATTTGGTATAGACTGACACTATTGCCGAAGTTGCATTTTTGGAAATGTCGTCTTTTCCGGTAGCGTCTGCCACGCTGCGAGCTTTTTCAAATGTTGTCAGAGCTTCCGCGTTTTTAGATGCTTTTCTGAGCGACTCTGCTTTCAGCAGATACACCTGAGCATTGGCGGAGTCGATAGCAAGAGCCTTGTCGAAGGCAGTGATGGCTCCGGCAAAGTCGTTGTTTTCATACGCCTTGTTTCCCTGCTGTAAATACACTTTAATCGACGATTTCGAAGATTCTTCGAGCGTTTCGGCGTCGTTAAATTTTTTTGCTTCGGCTTCGGCTTGTTTGAAGCCTTCGAGAGCTTCGTCGAATTTATCGGACGACAAATCGCTTTTTGCCTTTTGCAAATAGAGCTTTGGAAGCAATTTTTCGAGATTAGCCTTTGTTTCTTCTGCGCCTTCGGCAGTTTTAGCTATCGCATAAGCCTCTTTCGCTTTTACAATTGCTGTTGCATAATCATTAGCCTCAATAGCCTGCACTGTTTGGTTGTAAAGTTCTATGGCTTTGTTTGCATCGTCCTGCGAATAGGATTTGAACGTAAATAATCCTGCAAAAGCCACTGTTAAAATCAATTTTACCATTTTTTTCATCTTCAATAATTTAATTAAAATACAGAAATAATGTTGACCCAAAATTACTGCTTTTTTTTCATTTGACAATAACTGTTTTGTTTTTTTTGAAAAAATTTTTTTTAACTGTTTTACTGTCAATGTTATAAGGGGGTTAATTTTTTTGCTCTGCATAATGATTTTTTTGATTTACAGGAATAGAAACGGCATGTTTTCAGAGAAAACATGCCGCTGTTCGGCAACCGTGTTACGTTTTTACAGACAGCATTTGCGTCTTTCTGCGTCTCAAAAAAAATCGGTACCACAGATTCAGATTTTTTGCGATTCGAGTAATTTCATCAGCGCGTACATTTCGTCGCGATACGTAATGGCTTCGCGAAAATTGAGTTCTTTTGCCGCTTTTTCCATTTTTTTTCGCGATTCGGATATGGCTTTTTCCAGTTCCGGTTTACTCATGTAGCGCACGACAGGTTCGGCGGCAATGTCGCCTGTTTCGTGTTCGATATATGCGTTTTCTTCTGCTGACAGTTTTCCTGCGAGCGTGGCGCGGCTGTTTCTTGTTGCCTGTTTTGGCGTAATACTGTGTTTTTCGTTGTATTTTATCTGCTTTTCGCGATGACGGTCGGTTTCGTCAATGGTGCGTTGCATCGATTCCGTTATTTTGTCGGCATACATTATAACTTTGCCGTTCAAGTTTCGCGCCGCTCTGCCTGCCGTCTGAGTAAGAGAGCGGGTTGAACGCAAGAATCCTTCCTTATCGGCGTCAAGTATTGCGACCAGCGAAACTTCGGGCAAATCAAGTCCTTCCCGCAATAAGTTGACGCCAATAAGAACGTCAAATACGTTGTTGTGCAAATCTTCCATAATAGCCACACGTTCAAGAGTTTCCACGTCGGAATGGATATAGCGGCAGCGGATTCTTAATTTTTCAAAATATTTGCACAGTTCTTCTGCCATTCGTTTGGTCAGAGTCGTAACAAGAATTTTTTCGTCTTTTTCGGTTCGCTGAGCAATTTCTTCAATTAAATCATCGATTTGATTTTCGGTAGGACGTACTTCTATTACAGGGTCGAGCAAGCCTGTTGGACGAATTACCTGTTCAATTATTTCACCTTCGGATTTTTCGAGTTCGTAATCTGCCGGAGTAGCGCTGACAAAAAGTATCTGTCCCACAATTGATTCAAATTCGTGAAATTTCAGAGGTCTGTTGTCGATTGCGGCAGGCAGTCGAAAACCGTATTCTACCAGATTTTGTTTTCTCGAAAAATCGCCGCCGTACATGGCTCTGATTTGCGGTACTGTAACGTGGCTTTCGTCGATAAAAGTTATGAAATCGTCTGGAAAATAGTCAAGCAGACAGAACGGTCGGCTTCCGGCTTCGCGTCCGTCGAAATATCGCGAATAATTTTCAATACCGGAGCAGTATCCCAGTTCTTTTATCATTTCCAGATCGTATTCTACTCTTTGTTCCAACCGTTTTGCTTCGAGGTTTTTTCCATGAGAAATAAAGAAATCGCGCTGCAAGACCATATCGTCCTGAATTTCTCTGATAGCCTTGTGCAGGCGCTCTTTTGGAGTTACAAACAGGTTTGCGGGGAAAATATTAATCGTTTGAGGAGTATCAATCAGCGTTCCCGAAACGGGGTCAAACATTTCAAGTTTTTCGATTTCATCGCCCCAGAAAACAATCCGGTAGGCATAATCGCCATAAGACACGTAAACGTCAACGGTGTCGCCTTTTACGCGAAAAACGCCTCTTTTAAATTCGATTTCGTTTCTCGAATAAAGAGCGTCAACCAGAGAATACAGCAGTTTGTTCCGGCTCAATGTCTGTCCTGTCGAAACAGAAACCGTATTTGCGTGAAAATCATCGGGATTGCCGATTCCGTACAGGCACGAGACCGACGATACGACAATAACGTCTCGCCGTCCCGACAAAAGCGCGGAGGTGGCGCTGAGACGGAGTTTTTCTATTTCGTCGTTTATCTGCAAATCTTTTTCTATGTATGTGTCTGTGTGTGGAATATACGCTTCGGGCTGATAGTAGTCATAGTAAGAAACAAAATATTCGACGGCGTTTTCAGGAAAGAAACTTTTAAATTCGCCGTACAGCTGAGCCGCCAGAGTTTTGTTGTGGCTCAAAACAAGCGACGGGCGATTCTGCTGCGCAATGACGTTTGCCATTGTAAAGGTTTTTCCCGAACCTGTAATACCGAGAAGCGTGGAACAGCGTTTGCCTGCGTTGAAGTTTTCAACTATCTGTTTTATTGCTTCGGGCTGATCTCCGGTAGGTATATATGTTGAAACGAGTTGAAAATCCATCTTTAATTTTGTGCCGACCTGTTTATGTATGCTTTAAAAATACAGACAGGGCAATCGTCCTTTTCTGTTCCTGTTTTTACGGCAGAACTGTCTGCTGTATAAAGACTTGTCATTTTACAATATTCTGTAAGTCTGAAATATCTCATATAATTTTTAATAAATTAACTTAATCTCCAATATCAAAACACTTAATTGTCCGGCAAAGATAGTGAGTTTTTTTCATAATATTATAATTGTAACAAAACAGGACAAATAATTAAAAAAAACATGTTAAATCTACTGTTGATAAAATGTATTTTTATCAGGATTAAACAATATTGCCCGTTACAATTATTACATAAAATGTTAATGTGTGTTAAAAGCGGACAATAAATTTTTCAGATTGATATTTAATAGTTAATTTTGCATTGAATATTCAAAAGGTAAAATGATGAGGATAGTATTTATCGTTATATCGTTTTTGTTTGCAATAACGGTTAACGCTGCAAACAAAGAATCAAAGAAAGCAGACCAGCTCTTTATGGAGGGAAATTTTCAGGGCGCTATCGAAATGTATAATCTTGCAATAGAGAAGGAAACAGACCCTATTGAAAAAGCGATATGCAAATATCGTATCGGAGAAGCCAATTTCAGGCTTAACCGTCTCGACAGGGCAGAAAAAAATCTGAACGACGCTATAAAACAGGGATATATGAATCCGGAAGTATATCTTTTGCTTGGAGACGTTCAACTCAAACTTGGGAAACTTGACGAGGCAATGTCTTCTTTTGAAACATACCGTCTGGCAAATCCCTACGACAGCAATATCCAGATAAAACTGGCTTCTGTTAAATTTGCCAGAGAAAATCAGCATAATCTGTCGTTATTCAAACTTGAACCCGTACCGAGAATCAATTCCAAAAGAAACGATTTCGGCGTAAGTTATTTTAACGAATCGCTGATATTTTCTTCGACGCGAAGTTCCGCTTCCGCCGTCGAAGAAGAAGAGGAAGAAGAACCTGTAAACAAATTTGCAGACAGAACTATCCCCGAAAAAAAAAACAAGACAAAAGCAAAATCTTATACAAAAGACGGGCTTGAACAGACAGTTGTAATGCTTGCCATCGGCGGCGTTGCAAATTCCGTCAATAAATACAACAGACCGATGGAAATCACTGAACTTAACAATCTTAAAGATTTTCCAGAAGACGGAGTTTTTGTATATGCGCCGGTTTCCCAGTCGCTGCTTTATACGCATCTCGACGGAAAAAAAGCGTATATAAACGTTATGCAGCTTGAAAACAACAAATGGAAAAAAAAGGAGAAAATCGAAGTGCAAAGTCAGGGCGAATACATTGGACACCCCTGCATGTCGCCTTCTGGCGACAGAATTTATTTTACATCAAAAATGCCGGGCGGCAGAGGCAAAAGCGATATATGGTATATCAGCAGCATGGGTGGCGGCTGGGGAAGTACTCCAATTAACGCCGGCGAAATGATTAATACCGAAGGAAATGAAGTTTTTCCCTATTTTTCGGACGGATACTTTTTCTTTTCTTCCGACGGCAGAATTGGAATGGGCGGATACGATATATATGTTTCAAAAGTCTCAAGCTCAGGTTTTGAAAAGCCTGTAAATCTGGGAACTCCGTTTAATTCGTCTGCCGACGATTATAATATTGCTATAAAACTCGACAAATCGGAAGGACTGCTGGTAAGTTCCCGCGTTCAGAAAAACGGCGACGATATTTACATGTTTGAAGGTTTTCCGAGTAATTTGACCGTAATCGGTTCTGTTAAAGACATTAATACCGGCGCTCCGATTTCAAATGTTTCGCTGGAACTGTTTATCGAAAAAAAATCGTTAAACAAAATTGTTTCCGACGTAAATGGCGATTTTGTGCTTCCTGTAATCCCAAACACAATATACCGGCTGGTTGCAAGCGTTCCGGGGTATGCTTCTGCCGAAAAAGTGTTTGCCAGTCCTAACGAACTGTACGGCAGAATAAGCAAAAGAAAAGATGTGAATCTTGATTTTGAACTTTATTCAAACGCCTCGGTAATTTCGGGCAAAGTATATGATATACAGACTTTGGCGCCTATGGAAGGCGCAATTGTAAGCCTTATTGCCGGCGGCAAAGTGCAGCAGACGGTTAGCGTCGATCCAAGCGGAATATACAAATTCTCGAATTTGACAAACAATACGGATTATACGGTAAGAGTCGATCCGAAAGGTTATTTCTTTGATACTAAATCAGTTCGCATATCGGGCGGTTCGCAGCGGCAGGAATACAGCAAGGCTACAGGACACGATATGGACTTTGCGTTGCAGAAATTTACCATAAACAAAGAAATTATTATCCCCAAAGTGTTTTTTCAGGAAGAAAAAGCAAATATATTAACCGAATCGCACGAAGAATTAGATAAACTTGCCAACATGTTTATCCAGAATCCGCATTGCAGCATAATTCTGAGAGGGTACGTTGACATCGGCATAAAAAGAGAAGTTGCCAACAAACTTTCGCTGCTCAGAGTTAACGCCGTAAAAAGCTATTTGGTATCGAAAAACGTAAATCCGGCGCAAATCTCGGTTAACGCAATGGGATATTCGAATCCGCTGGTACGAAATCCGAGAACTGACGACGAAAGACGTATGAATAACAGAATTACATATACCGTTTCGAGAGTTGATGAAGTAAAGCAGCTTGAATATCTGACTCCTTCCGGTTCATTTGCAGGGCAGACATCAACGTCTTCAACATCAAGAAATACAAGTGTTACGAGTACAAATACTGCAACTTCAAGGCAAAATACAGCAACAGAAAAGTCTTCTCAAAACACTCAAAGCAATATATATCAACCTCAATCGACATATCAGACTGGCGGAAGTATTCAACAGCAGACGGCAGCCGGTAAAAGTAACAGTTCGGAGTCATTTCAATTTATAGTACAGATTGCATCGAGCGGAACGCTGGATTTAAAAGACCCGAAATATGCAAAAGTGTCGCAACAGCTTGGCTACGAAGTTAGATCCGTGCTGGCAGAAGATGGAAAATATAAATATTTTGTCGGTTATTTTGAAACAATTACTGAAGCAAAAGACGTCGCAAAAAGACTCGAAGGTATAGGATTTTCGCAACCATGGGCAAGGTCGAGACATAAATAACAGGTACTGTGGTTAATTTTCCCAAAATATGAAAAGCCCACAGGTTTTCTGTTTTTTGGGAAATAGTCGTAACTAATTTTGTTGGAGTTTTTAGCACGCAGATGACGCAGATTTAATAGATTTTCGCAGATATGAATATGATAAAAGAAAAAATAAATCTGCGTCTGGGGTTTTTAGCACGCAGATGACGCAGATTTTTAAGATTTTCGCAGATTTGAATATGATAAAAGAAAAAATAAATCTGCGTCTGGGGTTTTCGCACGCAGATAACGCAGATTTTTAAGATTTTCGCAGATTTGAATATGATAAAAGAAAAAATAAATCTGCGTCTGGGGTTTTTAGCACGCAGATGACGCAGATTTTTAAGATTAACGCAGATAATGAATATGATAAAAGAAAAAAATAAATGGAAAATTGCGAAATAAAAATCTGCGAAAATCCAATAAATCTGCGTCATCTGCGTGCTAAAAAAACAATATTTGAGCCGGTTGAAGTAATTCAAATAAAATCCATATCTTTGTAGCTTCAAATTTATAAAAAGATGACAACAAAATTTCAAGAAGATTTTCGGGCAACCGTTCCCTACAAAAACAGGTTTGCAGGCAAGGCGCAGATGCCGGAGGTTCTGTGCGGAGTATTAACGCAATCACTATAATATCATATTTTCGGTTTTGTCAAGTGTTTTTTTATTTTCCGGCAAATTTACAATCAACCGACAAAAAGGCGGTTTGGTTGACATAATATCCCAAATTGGAATATTAATATATATACACGTTATGCGCAATTGTGCCTAAAATTTGTTAAAATTATACAAAAAAAATAATTGACAAAATATTTGTTTTGTGATATTATGCTTTCAGGAGGTATATTTTGAATATTATTGAAAACAAAGGGAGATTTCTTGAAATTCATTCTCATATAAACTATGAAGCCGTAAAAATACTTGAACGGGAAACAACAGATAGAACTGAATTTATTCAATTTTCAAACAATAAAACAATAAAAGTTCCCGGTTATATTTTAATAGAACCAAACAATGAAGATATAAAAATAATAAATAGTTACTTTAAATTTCATAAGAATATTTTTTTCAGGTGGATAGAAAATTGGTGGCTGCCTTTATTGCCGGAATTAGAAAAGTTTATGTTTTTAGAATATGATAGGGAGGCAATAAATTTAATAAAAAATAATAAGGTAACGGCTTTGATTTTTGAAAACAGTCCCGATAAAAAATATAATTTAGATGAATTATTTATATTCAAGAATACATTGGAAGAATTATCAATAAATGGGAATTATAAAAATTTGGAAATAATGCTTAATGAAATGAAACAATTAAATAGATTAAGTTTAAGGTCAGTAAAATTTGATTTTGAAAAGATAAATCAAAATGACATTGAATATTTATTTTGTTACGGCTCAAAGACGAGAGATTTCGATGGAATAATAAAATTGAATAAATTAAAGCATTTAAATATAGCAAATAATATGGTATTGGAAAACCTTGATTTTCTGTCAGCATTAAATGATTTGGAAATAATTGAATTGGGATATTGTTCAAAAATAAAAAAGTTTCCTAATTTAGAACATTTGAAAAAAATAAAAAAAATTAGTTTGCAAGAATGTAAAAATATAGAAAACCTTAATGAATTAAAAAAATTAAAGCATATAGAAATAATAAATGTAATAAATGGGGTACGGCACAACGTCGTATAACAGAGATTGCGGTTAAATCTGTTTTTTTAGAGACGCACGGCGTGCATCTCTAAAAACAGACATGGAAATAAACGTATAAAGAGATGCACGACGTGTCTCTTTATTGTTTTTATACATCTCGTTACTGCGATTGAAGAAACTGTTCAACAAGTTTTTTAAGAATTGAGACTGTTCCTTTTGCGCCCATAGTTGAAACGTCGGCAGAAAAATTGTATGACGACGCTACTCCCCACTGTTTGTCGGTGAAATAATTGTAATACATAGCCCTTGACTTGTCGGTTTTAATCATGAGTTCCTTTGCTTCCTGTGCGCCTGTATTTAATCGTTCCATTATTCTGGCAATGCGTTTTTCTGTCCTGTCGTGTATAAAAACGCTCAACAGACATGGGCTGTCTCTCAGGACATAATCGGAACAGCGTCCGATAATTACGCATGATTCCCGTTGAGACAGCATACGTATAGCGTCGCTTTGCAGCTGAAACAGACGTTCGTTGGAAAGAACGTCGTCATACGGAATACAAACCCCCAGAGGCGAAAAACCCATCGACAACGTGCATGTAAGACTGTGAGGCTGTTCGTCGGCTTTTTCAAAAATTTCGGGCGTCAACCCGCTTTCCTTTGCAGCCACAAGCAAAAGTTCTTTGTCGTAATACGAAATACCCAGTTCTTTGGCAAGCTGTTTTCCTATTTCTCTGCCGCCGCTGCCGAACTGTCGTCCGATAGATACTGTTAAATTCCTTTTTTTCATCGTTTTATATTTTCGACAAAATTAAATTCTTTTTTGCAAATTCAGATACAGTTCAAAAAAAATATACCTTTATACGCTGTTAACCAGCAATTTGATTTTAGCAGAAAATTGGCTGAATTTTTGTTTTTGTGGCATTGGATTACAACATGAGGGGCTGTTTAAATACTGCGCTTCGCCTGCAAACCTGCAAAAAACATTGAAAATATGATATTGCCTGAAACATGATTTTGCCTCGTAAAGAAAAAGCATTGTCTTTTCTCTACAATGGAGTTTCTGTAAATTTGCCGTCGCAGCAATTGTCTGAAAATCAATATTGTTATAAAATACTGTTTTTAAATGGTTTGCAGCTCTTTTTGATACAGTATCCTGCAATCGTATAGACGCGATTAATTGCGTCTATACAACTGGTTTTAAGTCAGTTTATACAAAAATAAATCTTCATAATCTCTATTGCAAAACAGAAACCGGCAGAGAAAACAATATTTTTCTTTGCCGGTTTTATGTTTAATAATTCTCCATCAATCATACAGCGGTCCGCGCGGACGCGAGCCGACAAATGCGTACCATGCTATTACGCAGTATGAAATTATTGGAACAATCAGACCGGGTGCAATTTCGCCCTTGTAGGTTGTACCCATGCCTGAGAGTTGCGCAAATTCGGCTCCGCGTATCTGTCCCATTAACATTGACAGCAATGCGCCTCCTATAAGGCTCATTACAAGGATAGAAGCTCCGAGTTTTGCGTTTGGTCCCAGCCCTTTCATGCCCGAAGCAAAATTGGTCGGATACATGAGCGACATGAACAGCGTGGTGGTCATTAGTGCGTAGATGCCAACCGGTAACGAAACGCCGCCGTAAATAAATGGCAGCGAGACGGTAAGGCTGTGAAGTCCAAGTCCAAACTTTACCGATACCCACTTTGAGCCGAGAATGGCAATTGCTACAAGAACAATGTTTATACAGGCATACGTTCCCATTAGACGCTGCGGTTTGAAAAATTTCATCAGGTAGGTTGACAGGAAACGACCGAGCATAAAAATTATCATGTTGGCAACAAGAAATGCTCCTGCCTGTTTTTCTCCAAGATCGCTGTTGTTCTGTATGTATATTATAAGATAACTCCATGTTCCAAGCTGAGCGCCCAGATAAAAAAACTGCGAGATTATGGCGCCCCACCAGTGCGGAAACTTCAACAGTTCGCGGAAACGTCCTTTCTTCTCGCCGGCGGCTTTTGAAGGCGCGGCAATTTCTGGAAATTTTGATTTCCAGATAATAAAGGCAATTAAGAGAACAAAGGCGGCGAGCGTGAGATAGGCTGGAAAAACGCGCATGTTTTCCGATTCTAAAAATGCGTCGTAAGCCTTTATTTCCGAATTTTTCCATTCTGCCACCTGTTCGGGTGAACGTTCTCTGGTAAAGAATTTTTGCCATGCTTCCAATTCTTCATCGGAAGGCGGAGATTGAAATTTC
This sequence comes from Prevotellaceae bacterium, assembly GCA_031257315.1. GTDB lineage: Bacteria > Bacteroidota > Bacteroidia > Bacteroidales > UBA932 > JAIRLF01. The sequence continues at coordinate 17,683 of JAIROW010000125.1, read as the reverse complement.
GCCAGTTTTTTCCCGCCGACATGGGTTACATTATCAAAAAAATCAGCAGTATAGAATTTTGCGGCAGCTTCTTTGCCTCCGCTTTGCATGGCGTCGTAAATTTCGTATGCGGTTTTATCTTTCCAAAGCGCAACGGTATGGTCTTTCGGTTCGATGCCCGAAAAAATAACGACAGTGCCGAGCGTGGCTGCCGCAATACCTCCTATCGGGTTGAACGACTGGGCAAGGTTGAGACGGCGTTCCGACGTCCGCTTGTCTCCGAGCGCGACGACAAAACTGTTCGCTCCAATTTCGAGAAACGCGCAGCCCGAAGCCATGACAAATATTCCGCCAAGAAAAACGATATAGGTGTGCGATAGCGACGCCGGATAAAAAAGCACGCATCCGAGTGCAAACAGCAGAAGTCCAAGAAGAATACCTGTTTTGTATCCCCAGCGCTGCATGAAAAATCCGGCAGGAATTGCTACCAGAAAATATCCTGTTTTCAGCGCCAGAGGCAGGAAACTCGTTTGCCCGCTCGACAGTTCAAGCGATTTTTCAAACTGCTTGATTAGAACGTCGTTGAGTATATTTGGGAACGCCCACAGAAAAAAAAGCAGGGTTATCATTAAAAAAGTAACGACATAACCCGGCGTAATTAAACTTGCCTTACTGGTTAATCTGTTCATCTGAAACTTTAATTTAATATTTTTTTGTTGTATTATTAATTTTATGACAGATGCAAGTGATTTACAATTTCTTTGCATGCTTCGGTAAATATGCCGACGTCAACCGAATACGAAAGGTACTGTATTCCGGTTTTGCGCCACAGAGCGGCGGCTTCGAACGTATCGCAGAATACGCCGGTAACAACTCCGGCTTTTTTTGCCTGTTCGACAATTCCCTTTATTGCCTCGACAACCGAATGATGCGAGACCTGACCGGGAACGCCGAGCGACTGCGACAAATCGTAGGGTCCGATAAACAGAATATCCAGACCGTTGACGCTCAGTATTTCGTCCAGTCTGTTTAAAACCTGTTTACCTTCGACTTGAAGAATGACCAGCGATTCGTTTGCCGTTTCAAAATATTCGTTTCGGGGGGTTGACGAATAGTTTGCCGCACGTACAAACCGACAGACGCCGCGTTCGCCTTTTGGAAAATATTTTGCGGCTTTCACTGCTTCGCGGGCTTCTTCTGCCGACTGTATCTGCGGAACCTGTATTCCTTTGGCGCCAAGATCAAGCGCCTTGCTGATTGCCGTTTCCGACGAGTCGTAGGTGCGAACTATCGGTACAGTTCCGGCAACTTCGGCGCCGCGAATCAGATTTTGCAGATTAGAAAAATCTGTCGGACCGTGTTCCATATCAAGAATGACAAAATCGAAACCGGCATGACCTGCACATTCGACAAAAGCCGCGTCGCCTGTTTTCATAAATGGTCCATAAACGGCGTCGCCTTTTGCAAGTCTGTTTTTAAAGTGTTGCAAGGTATTCATATCATGTAAAAAACAAATCAATAAATATTGAGTGTAAACCGTTTTACCATTCGGCAACGACGCCCGATTCGGTTCTCCATACCGGATTTTTCCAGCTGTGTCCTGTTTTTGCCATTTCGCGAACTTTTTCTTCGTCAACTTCTATGCCAAGTCCAGGGTTGTCGAAAACGTCAATATATCCGTTTTTAAATTCAAATACTTCGGGATTTTTGACATAATCCAGCAAATCGGCGCCGACATTGTAGTGTATTCCCGCGCTTGTTTCCTGAATAACAGCGTTTACGCAGTTAAAGTCAAGGTGCAGGCAGGCGGCGAAAGCAATTGGACCGAGCGGACAGTGCGGAGCTATTGTAATATCGTAAGCCTCAGCCATGTTTGCGATTTTTTTACATTCGGAAATTCCTCCCGCATGGCTTAAATCGGGCTGGATAATATCGACGGCGCCCTGCTCGAAAAGCCGTTTGAAATCCCACCTTGTAAAATGGCGTTCGCCGGTAGCTATTGGCGTGGATACCAGTTCGGAAAGCATTTTGAAATATTCTCCGTTTTCGGCAAGAACAGGTTCTTCGATAAACAGCGGGCGATATGTTTCAAGTTCTTTCATCAGCACTTTTGCCATAGTTTTGTGTACCCGTCCGTGAAAGTCGATTCCAATGCCGAAATCCTTGCCGCAGGCTTCGCGGATACCGGCAACGCGCTCGACAACTTCGTCGATTTTGCCGAAGGAATCAATCCATTCAAGGTCTTCGGTACCGTTCATTTTAACGGCTTTCATTCCCGACTTCTGTTTTTCGACTGCTGCTGCGACAACGTCCGACGGACGGTCGCCTCCAATCCACTGGTACACCATCATTTTGTTGCGTACCGAGCCGCCGAGCAGGTCGTAAACGGGCAGTCCCGTCGCTTTTCCCTTAATATCCCAGAGAGCTTCGTCAATTCCAGATATGGCGCTGGTCAAAACCGGACCGCCGCGGTAAAATCCGCCGCGATACAGTACCTGCCATGTATCTTCTATTTGTGAAGCGTTTCTGCCAATGAGATATGGCGACAATTCTTTAACCGCAGCTTCAACCGTGTCTGCACGTCCCTCTACAACCGGTTCGCCCCAGCCGACAAAGCCGTCGTCGGTAGTAATTTTCAGGAACAGCCAGCGCGGAGGCACTTTAAATAACTCTAATTTTTCAATCTTCATGTTTTAATAATTTATTAAATTAAAATAAAAATATTCCGATTTCGTAACACAAAAGTAAAACTATTTTTAAGAATACGCAAACAAAGTTTTTTTTTGTCAATTGTCAATTGACAATTTTGAAAAGCTCGCCTGCTTTTATCAATTGTTTTTACAATTATCGAGACGTTGTAGAGACGCCCAATTTGGGCGTCTCTACAATATTACAGCGTCTCTATGATTGTCAATTGTCAATTAGTCAATTGACAGGATACTTCTGAAATACTTCTTCTTCGTCAAATTCAAAAGCAGGTTTGCCAGTAATTTCGGTTGAAGTGATGGACGGACAAATCCAGGTTTCTATGTAATTGCATAAATTTGCCGTATATTCGATATGCGTCGGTTTGTTTTTATTGTGATTGGCGCAGTTATAGTCGCTGGAAGAGTTTGTCAGGTCGCGACAAATCACAGCATTGTATCCGGCTACTTTCAGCGCTCGGCAAGCAAATGGACGTCCTATAATGCAGATGTCTGTATGACATCCTGTAATAATAACATTTTTGATACCGCGTTCCTTAAACAGACATTCATCATACAGTTTGCCGTTAAATTTGTCTTTACCGCCAATCATTTCAATAAAGTCGTCGGTAATAATATCGCGGTCGTCAATTTTTAAAGTTTTTATTTGCGGGGGCTGTTCTTCGTCCATTTTGATTTTTTCGGGACAGTCTTGACATATTGAGGGCCAGCCAAAGGCGTCTTTTTCACCCGGAAATGCAAGTCCGGACACTTCTCTTTCTCCGCCCTTTCCGTGCCACCAGTAATCCCAGTGCGCCGGATTTCCGTAGCCGTGCCTGTATTTTTCAGACGTTTTACGGGCAGGTAAATTGCCATACCATTTATCAAACTGCGCGGCCTCGGTACTGGGAGCAAAAACAACGAGTATCCCTTTGTCGCGTGCAACATCAAATACTCCGTTCATTGCAACGGACAGCTGTTCTTCTCTTACGGCGTTATGGGCGCAGGTTTCCCATGTCTGTGTTGACCACATGTCAATGACAATAATTGCGGTTTCCAGTGGATTCCATTTTTCCACAAACTGTTCGGCTGTTCCGTTCCGGTCGCGTTTTTGAAGATTAACTGTCATGAGAGCAGGGCAGTTGTCGGGCAAAACGACAGTTATTTCCCAGTCAACGGTTGTTTTGCCGTCGGCTGAGGTCAGGGTATAAACGACTGGTTTTGCGGAAAAGTCAAGGACTGACTCGCCGCTCGTTTGGGGTACGCCCTCAACCTTTGCTCTTATACCTTCTGGCGAGAGAGTAAACGATGCGGTAATGGCGGCAAGGTCTGTTCCGCACTTGGCGTTAATTTTTATACTGTGTCTGTTGCTGTCTATCTGTGCTTTGCCGTCCTGTCCTTCAAAAGAAAACGCTGTGATGAGCAGAGCTTCCTGAACGTCGTCGCTGTCATTGCTTTTATCGCACGAAGCAAATAATATCACTGCTGCAAAAAGGGAAGCAATCGCCCTGTATTTAAATTTCTGAAACATTTTATCTTATTTTGCAATTTTAACTAATGCAATAGTCCCAAGTTCTAAAGCATACAAAAAAACAGCCGCGTACCGTGTACACGGCTGTTTTAAAAAGGGATAATAAAACAGTTTAATTATAGGTGAGTTCTATTTTCCAGATTTTATGACCTTCTGCCACGTATAACGTTTTGCCGTCGGGCGAAACAGCTATACCGTTTGGAGATCCGTCAAATTTTGGTAAAAATGCTCCGTGATTGGTAAGCGGTGTTGCGCCTGCAGCAATGGTACTTACAAAGCCTTCGGGGGTAATAAAGCGCAGACGGTTGCAACCACCCTGTTCGCCAAGGAACATGTGTCCGCTCTGATCTGAACAGATGACAGCTGGACGGGCAAATTCTGCCTCCGCAGGAGCGCCGTCATTATAATCATCACCGTTGACTTCTTTGGCTTGACCGTTCTCGTCTAATTTGCCTGCAAATGTGGTGTATTCACCACTGTTTGTAATTTGCACTATACGTTCGCGATTGAGAGCGGCTACGTAAAGTTTGCCATTGACTGGATTCCAGCAAACATACTGCGGATATGACAGCATATCGTCGTCCGGTTTTTCACCCATAGGGCAACCTTCACAAAGTACGCCAGCATGATCTGAAACAGTTCCGTTTGAGGTAATTTTACGAATCAGCCTGTTGTAGAAATCGGCTACGTAAAAATTTCCAGCATCATCAACAGTTATTGACCGTAAATTGGCAAAACGTGCAGCTGTACCCTGCCCGTTTACATGTTTATATTCTGTAGGGTCGGGATTATAAACGTTGTCGTCACCGGCAAAGACATTAATATCGTTGGGCCAACCCGGATCGCCTGACAGTCCTAGTTTTACTCTGCGTATTCTGCTGCCGATTCTTTCGGCGATATATAACCAGCCATTAGATATAACCACATCTGCCGGACCGTTAGCGCAGATTTCCCAGTCGGGAGCACTGTTTCCTATAAAAGTAGTTACCACGCCTGCCGGAGTAATTTTACGAATGGCATGATTACTATAATCAGCTACATACAGATTGCCGTCGGCGTCAATAGTCATTCCTCTGGGATTATTGAACGAGGCTTCTGCTCCTGTTCCGTTCTCAAAACCGGCGGCATCGCCTCCGGCGAAAAGCGATTTGGTGGCAGTTTTAATTGTTTTCCCGCCCCCTGGCTGCTGGGTAGTTACTGTAACTACGCATGTTGCCGTTTTATTGCCGTCGGCGGTTGTAACAGTAATGGTAACTGTACCTTCGGCTCTGGCAAATACTTCGCCGGAAGCCGATACGCTCGCTTTGACAGGGTCGTCGCTTGACCAGCTTATCTCTTTGTTGGTAGCGTTGTCCGGTTTGACGGTGGCAGTCAGCGTTTGTTTGTCGCCAATTTTAAGAGAAATCGCCGTTTCGCTGATCTCCACGCCGGTAACAGCAACGACAGCATCAGTTACGGTTACGGCGCATGTTGCCGTTTTGCCGCCATCTTTGGCAGTAACAGTAATGTTGGCGCTACCGGCAGCTACGGCAGTTACCGTTCCATCGGTTGCAACAGTAGCAACCGACGTGGCAGATGAAGTCCATGTAACCGTCCGCACTGTTGCATCAGCCGGCTGTACGGCAGCCGTCAGCTTTGCGGTATCGCCAACAACAAGCACAAGCGCTGTTTTGTTGAGCGAAACTCCGGTTACAGGTTTTGTTTCAGGGTCTTTGTCTTTACAAGACCATAGGGCAAAACTGGTCATCAGTATTGCCGCAAAATAAGTAAATAATTTCTTATTCATGATTATTGAATTTAATATAATAGTAATCATTTAATTAATAACTGTTTACGTCCCACGGCTGAAACGGCGAACCAGTGGTTGCGTGCGGGTCATAATTGACGCCATGAGACCAGCCGCTCAATCCCAAAAATTCATACTGGTCTCTGTCAGTTGTATTGGCATAAACCTGATCTTTTGCAAAGAAATCAACCAGCGAATACTGTTCTCCTGCAAGTCTCTTAATACGTCTGTAAACAAGGTAGCGGTCATATCCCGTAGTTCTCATATTACCATGATTTACCATAAAATCATCCGGACGGTTTGTGCGCCAGATATAGTCGCCGCCTGTGTAGTTCGGATGTTTCTCTCTGTAATTTGAAGGCAAAGGTCTGCGGTATTCGCTTTCTAAATTGCTGGCATACTGACTGTTACCCGGTAAACTGATAAAGGCGTCCCATGCCTCCTGATTCCATTCGACAATACGGTTATTTACATAATTACTAGGTGAATATTCGCCTATTTCGTCATTGCTTGCAGGATTGACAGGAAACGCGCTTTTGAGATAAAAATTCCAGTCTGAAATATCAGTAGAAGAATGTTCATTATACTGGTCGCCAAGATTGGCAAAGGCGTGTCCCATAAATTCGTGAATCATCCATCCCGGAGGACCGCTTTCAGCATTATAGGGGTAGGAGGCGAAATTCATACCGCTTATGGTTGACATGTAGCCGCCCGCCATGCCATTTGCAACATAAAACCCTGTTACGTTACCGTTAATATTTATTGACTGCAACTGCGGCATTACATTTATGCGCGACCTGAATTCCGAACTTCTTCCATCGTATGGAGCTTTATATCCGCCGTTGGGGAACTGATTGTAGAGTCCGCTTTTTTCCCAGACAGTCATCAGAATATAGATGTCAAAATATTCTTTGTACTCGCGTATTACTGGCATTTTGAAAAACATATCAGTAAGTTCCTTTGTAGCGTTTTCATAAGCGCCACCGACAGCCATTTCCAGCTTATTGAACGCATCGTTGAAAAACACAATTTTGACGCCGTTACCTTTTGTGTGATGTTTGTATTCCAAAACTTCGCCTTCATTCCAGTATTTTTTATCGGCAGGTATCGAAGTGTGGACGGTTCCGCTGGCTTCTGTCCATTTCTGATTCGCGTCAACAACCAGACGCGGTTCCTGAGAGACAGCTATTTTCTTTGTTCCGGAACTGCCTGTAAGCGTAACGATAGCCCGACGCGGTAAAAGAGCCGTATTCGAGGTTACTGTAAAAGAAATATCTCCTCCATTGCCCGACGACTGTATGGCGCACCAGTCTGCGGAACTCAATGCCGTCCATGCACCTGAAAGCGCTTCCTTCTGTTGCTGACCGCCGGCTGCGTCAAAAAACACGTACTGCGGTCCAGGCTGAGTGATTTTACATTCAGCGGTTACAGTTACGTCATTATCTTCAAAACTGACAATCGCCTCCCGTGTGAAAGGGCTGAAATTTTCATTCAACTCAAATTTGACGGTTGTCTCCCATTCAGTCGGCGATCCTGCGGGTCTTGTAAACGATGTGCCAGACTTGTTTGTCCAGCCTGAAACCGCAGGAAATCTGATATACCATTTGGGAAGAGTAGTTTTGACCACAATTTCAACAGTTCTGGCATCGCTTGACAGATTTATTGTCGGCTTGTCAATACTGATTTTCGGAGTGTAATAAAGCTGAGTTATTGCAATACTTTTCGATTCGCCTTTCGCTCCGCTTACAGGGCTGATTTCTACAGTAGTACTGCGATCTTCTCCAGTCATATTCGCTTCCAGAGTTACGCGCAACGTGTCGTTGCCTTCGCCCGATGCAGGGCTTACTTTGCACCAACTGTTGTATGATGCCGCCGTAAACTGGATACCGCCGGTAATTTTCAGAATATAAGACTGAGCCTGAAAATCAGCTGTAATTTCTGTCAACTCCTTTTCTGTAGTATCAGAGGCATTTTTATCATAAAGAGAAACAAATATCCCTGATGTTGAATTTGTTTCTTCTTCTTTTTCGTTACAAGAGAAAAAACAAACAATTGCTGTTAAAAAAATATAAGCTTTAAAAATCTTCATAATATAATTTTAAAATATTTATTTACTAATCATTAATATTAATTTATTCGTCCCATGGCTGGAATGGCGATGGTTTGCCGTCTTTTATGGATTCATACAAAAACGAATGAGACCACCCGTGCAAGCCAAGCAGAGTGTACCAGTCAGGAACATCTGCATATTTCTGGTCTGCTTCAAAAAAATCCACCAGCGAATAGTTCACGCCAGCAAGCAGCATGATACGCCTGTAAATCAAATATCTATCCCATGGAGAATTGTTAAGTACATGCTGATCCATAAAATTACTGCCGCGTTCGAACCTCCAGATATACCCGCCTCCAGTGTAACTGGGATGTTTTGTTTTATAATCGGCAGGCAACTCCAAACGGTATTTTTCCAGATTTCCGGCATACTGCGAGTTTCCGGGTTTGCTGATAAAAGCGTCCCATGCATTTTGATTCCATTCGGCAATGAAACAGTTACGCGCCCAGTCCCAGCGGTTCAACTGGTCGCCGGTCTGTTCGATTCCCGCTATTTTTTCTTTGGGCGTTATATCCCATTCCGAAAGATCATCCGGAGCCTGATACATATCTCCCAGAGCGGCGAAGCAGTGTCCCAAAAATTCGTGGAACGTCCAGTACGGATAGTTTCCTTCGGCTCGATACTGGTACGAAGACCAGTGCAGTCCGCCGGGAAATTCCGTATTGAAACCGCCGGAAAAACCGTTGGCAAAATAATAGGCGGAAATATCCTGCGACGCGACGCCCTGAATTTGCGGCATAGCCATAATTTTTGGCAAAAATTCTCCCTGGCGTCCATCGTTAGGATTGCGGAAATGAAAATCATACAGAGAGAAAATATCGCTTTTAGCCCAGACTGTCATCAAAGCAGACAGGTTGAAATATTCTTTGTAATCGCGTATCACAGGCATACTTAAAAACAGTTCAAGAGCTTCTGCAACGCTTGTTTCGTAAGCGCCGCCGACAGCCATCTCCATTTTGTTGAAACCGTCGTTGAATACCACAATATTAACTCCGGCGCCCTTTGTTGCGCGGGTATATTCCAGTACTTCGCCCGTATTCCAGAATTTTTTATCAGTCGGTATCGAAGTATGTCTTACGCCGTTAACGTCTGTCCACGATTGCGAGAAATTTGGATTGAGTTTGCCTTCCTGCGCCACAGATACATATTTTACATTTTGTCCGCTGGTAATTACAACGATGGCTTTACGCGGAATTTTGTCCGTATTCGCAACAAAGCTAACCGAAATATCGCCGTTGCCAGACGCTGGTACCGTACACCACGAATTATCACAGGTTGCCGTCCATGAACCGGTAAACGGTATGGATAACTGACCGCTCTCACTCGGAGCATAATAATATGCTGCGCCCTCCTGAGTCAGGGTTATTCGAATAAGCTCCCATCCCTTGCCGTCGATTCCGAGAACAGTCTGGCGATCGTTCTTTGCAGTGTTTTCCAGCACTCTTATTTTTACGGCGTGGGTCTTTATATTCGTCGGTTCGCTTGCGCTTCTTGAATATGACAGCGGATAACCGTCAACAGCTTTGCACCATGTCGGAATAACTATACTCCAGCGTTGAAGGTTTGATTTTATCTCAAACTCAATAATACTCTCGCCGGATACGACATTTAATTCCGGATTCAAAGGATTTACTTCAAAAGTCGGAATAGACGCCGTCTGTTTTACCGTAATATTCTGGCTTGCGCCTGATGCTGTGATTTCGACAGTAGCGCTGCGGTCGGCGCCGGTAGCGTTTTCGCTGTAAGAAATGGTAATTGAATCTGAACCGTTTCCCGATTCCGGACTTACAGTACACCACGAATTATATGGCACAGCCTCCCATTTTCCGTTGGCAGTAATCCCGACTTTGAAACTGCCTGCCGCAAAACCTACAGTTTTTTCAGTTTCGCTGAGTTTTAATTCTATCTGTTCCGTTTTATCGTCTTCCTTACACGAAAACATAAAGGTAACAGCGGCTATCAACAAACCTCTGGAAAATTTTATTAATTTATTCATAATATTAAAAATTTTTTTTTAATATTCCGGCACCGGAATATTTTTTCAATGCCGGAATACACATTAGAGTTTTTATTAATTATTTTTGATCTCCGCTCCAGTCTCCTTCATTCTGTTCAAGCAATGGATTCGCTATCAAAGCTGCTTCCGGAATGGGAAATTTATTGCGATAATTCAATTTTCCACCGGGGTCGTAGCCATGTTTCTCGTCTTTATGGTCGAACCATTTTTCAGTGGTAAATTTTCCCCAGCGAACAAGATCGGTGCGGCGACGTTTTTCTCCGATAAACTCAATCATCCATTCGTCCAGCATTCTGTATCCTTCATCGTCAAGATTGGAAGCTGTAACAGGATTCGGGTCTGCGCCGTCGGAACCGTTTTCGCCGGCAACAAAATAACGGTCGCGTACTTTTTTGATATTTGCGGCAGCGTCGCTTTTATTACCGCCAAAGCCTCTCAGCTGACACTCGGCAAGAGTATAATAGATTTCGGTAAGACGTATTACCGGCACGTCGGGGTTATACCAGAGACTTATGTCTTCTTCAGCAGGTATGGGCGAAAATTTCATCAGCCGAATACCGGAATTTTCTTCTCCGTATATAAGTCCCTCCTTGAAATCGGCTTTGCCCTGTCGCGACATATAGGCAATCTGGTCAACAAGATTAATTATGCTGTCTTTGTATTCCAGAATACCGAGACAGTTCTCCTGATATCCCATCATGAACATGCCTTTGTATTTACCGCCTCCCTGATAAACGTACTGCTGTTTGCGCACATCCGTATCTTCAAATTTGGCAAACGGACAGCCCAACATATAGGCGTCGGGATTTTTTTCGTCTGGACGTCCTGATATTTCCGGTCGTCCTGCCATGTACGATTTTCCGTCTCCGTCAAGCGAAGGAGTCAGACAGTGTCCGTTGTAGGCGTCCCTTCTCAGATTTCTGAGCGTCCTGCCAGCATTGTAGTGCAGCGAGTGCGGGTAATTGCCTGGATCCAGTTCAAACAGCGCGTTGGTACTCGGCGCTCCCCAGATAATTTCGGTACAGGTTTCGTTTCCCCATCCAAAAATATCCCTGTAATCGGTCGCAAGTTCGTAGGGTCCGTATTTGCCGTCAATTATCTCCTTGCATAAGGCTGCACATTCGCCGTACTTGTCTGTACCGGTGTACGCTTTGGCATTGAAATAAAGTCTTGCTTTCATGGCAGCTGCGGCGCCGCGCGTAGCGTATCCATCCACCGGAGTATTTACAGTAGCTCTTGCGGGCAGTTTGTCCATTGCATTTGTAAGCAGACTGTCAATAAAATTGAACAGCTCCTGCGGTGTGGCTTTTGCAGTTACCGGATCACTGTTTGAACGGAATATCGGATATCCGCCGAAAAAATCAATAGCCCGCAGATAAGCCGAAGCCACAACCATATCCAGCTGCAAAAGAATTTTTGCGCGGGCGTTGGGGTCGGTCGGGAAGGTTGCGGCAAAATCCACATATGTATCAAGGTCTTCTTTGACGTTCCATGCATTGGCAACAAGAGTGCCTATTCCGTTCCACGCTCCGTTAAGTCCGGAAAGCGTGGGAGTAAAACTGTGAAACATAATTTGCGTATAGTAGCCTCCGTCAAGCCAGTGAGAGCCGCGGGCAGGCATACAGATTTCGTCAGTAGTAAATTCCTGCAGCATTGCAAAACTACTGCGGATACCGCCGCCGCCTTCATCCGTCGCCCATGAGGACAAAACCATGCCTACGCGCTGATATACCCTTTCGGGAGAATCGTAAAAAGTTCCGGGCGAGGTTTCGGAATGATATTCGGGGTCAACGTTGCAGGCGGCAAACGTCAGCAGCGTCAACATGATTTTTGATGTGTGTTTTAATACTTTCATCTTTTTAACATTTAAAAATTTAACTGTATTCCAAACGCATAAGATCTTGTCTGCGGATATAGATAATCGTCCGAACCTCCAGTCCAGCCGGTTATGTTAACTTCGGGATTGTATCCCGAATATCCTGTAAACGTGTAAACATTGTTTACGGTGAGATAAAACCGGATATTGTCAAGCGCTTTCAGATACTTTCTGGTATGCAGGGTGTAGCCAAGATATATATTCTGTATTTTGAGAAACGTTCCGTCTTCGAGGAAATAGTTGCTCAGAGGAGCGTATCCGAGAGTATTGTCGGGACGAATTGCCACATTCTTTCCGTATGCCATTTTCAGACGGTTGTACGGAGATTTGCCGGAAGTTTTAGGAGCAAAACCGTTGTAATATTCTACGGCATTGTATATATCGTACTTTATCCAGCTTGTGAGCGTCATGTTAAATTGCCAGTTTTTATAACTTAAACCATGATTCCATCCAGCAATAATTTGGGGAATATAATTTCCCTGATAATATCTGTCTTCCGAAACGTCTATTTTCCCGTCTCCGTTTTTGTCAACAGTTACGAAGTCATACGTTTTATCCAGAACTCTGCCGTTAATATCCAGAATGTTAGGGTCTTTGTACGAGCCGTCCGGATTAAGATTCGATATCTCTTCAAGGCGATCGTGTTTATAAATATAATAACTTCCCACGGTAACGTTTTCTTCAAGCCGGTAAGTACTGTTGGGATACAAGCTGCCTCCGTCTATTTTTCTTCCTTCGTCCATTTTACCTACCTTTGTAACATTATGGCTAAGATTGATGGAAGTTTCGTAGTTCCATGTATCGCTTTTTACGATTTTTCCTCCAATTTCAAATTCAATGCCGCGATTTTCAAGCGTACCGATATTCTGCATCAATCTTGTTGTTACGTATGGCGGAGATGGAACGTTGGCTTCGTAGAGCAAGCCAACAATCTGGCGGCGATACATATCCAGTTTTCCGTAAATACGATCATCGAACAGACTGTAGTCCAGTCCGATGTTCCATTCGTGTTTCTCCTCCCATCCAAGGTCGGGATTGTAGTTCGAAGACTGCTTGTATCCGATGCGCCATTCACCCGAAGGATTCGGATAGTATGCCATTGATTCGCCTGTTCCGAGAGTTACCTTATAAGCTTCGTACATAATTGCCGCATACGTTGCAGAAAATCCTTCGTTGCCGGTTACGCCGTAGGCGGCGCGAAGTTTCAGGTCGTTAATCCACGAAACATTGTCCTTTACAAACAGTTCGTCAGAAATGCGCCATGCGGCGGAAATCTGTCCGAAAGTGCCGTAACGTTTGTTGACGGCAAATTTTGAACTTGCCTCTCTGCGTATGGATGCTGAAGCAATATATTTGCCTTTCCAGCCGTAGTGAATACGTCCGAAATATGCGGCTAATTTTGTGGTAATATCCTTGTGTGAAGATATCTCCGCCTTGCCGAGTTTCAGGTCGAGACCGGTTGCCATATCCCAGTATTTTATACCGTCAACAGGAAAATCACGGTTTCTCATATCGAATTTCTCTTTGTTCCAGTCGGAATAACTGTATCCGCCGACGGCGTTAATTGAATGGTCGCCGAACACGCGGTCAAACGAGAGATAGACGTCGGAGTTAAACAAATCTTCCTTTTCAAATTTCAGATAGGCTTCGCCTGTCCTTTTGTTAAAATACTGACCGGTAGAATACTTTGAATCATAATTGTGCTCTTCCAGCTGACGGTTTTCATAACCGACAGTCAATCTTGCCGAGAGTCCCTTTACAGGAAGTATGTTCAGTTTCAGTTCGGCATTCGGACGGAACCATTTTTCCAGTTTGTTTCTGGTGTTCAGAGCCGCGTCAGCAATACCGTTTGACGGAACCGGACTCTGATAAATATTCCAGCCTGTCGGATTGTTTGCATCATAAATGGGTTGAGTCGGATCTGTAACCATAGTATTTTGCATGCTCGGAGATGATTCGTCGCGGTTTGCCTGCCTGTAATCAACATCGGCATTCAGTTCGACCCAGCCGTCAATCATCTTGAAATTGGCGTTGATGCGTCCGCCTATATCTTTGCGGGTATCTCCGCGTGCTGTTCCGTTATTTTTGTCATGCACAAGACTGACATAAAATTTTGCGTCTTCGCTTCCGCCCTGAATATTAAGCAGCTGCCGGTGTGAAAACTTGTCGGGATTCAGCGCTTCGTCCCACCAGTCGGTACTGGCTTTATAATCTGTAGCTCTGTTGAATACAGTCAAATATTCTTCCGCGTTGAGTATTTCGGGTTTGCCGAAAGTCTGTTTATAGGTGCTTTCCGAGGTAAAACCGACGCGCAGTTTACCAGCCTGACCTTTTTTGGTGGTAATCAGAATAACGCCTCCGGTAGCCCGCGTTCCGTAGATTGCTCCAGCCGAAGCGTCTTTCAGGAAATCCATCGACTGAATGTCTTCCGCTATAATTGAACGTATATCTCCGCCCGGAATACCGTCGATAACGATTAATGGTCCTTTGGAACTGTTTACGGAAGCCATTCCGCGCATTTGAAATTCGTTTGTGGTATTGGGACTGTCGTTGCCGGACATGGTAAGTCCGCTGACTTTTCCCTTGATGCTGTTTCCGACGGTCGCTCCGCCGACGCCAACTACTATGTCTTTTGGTTTTAGCGAGGTAATGGAACTGGTAACCTGACGTTTTTCGAGCGAACCGTAACCGATAACGACCACTTCGTCAAGAGTCTGCGAATCTTCGTGCATAACGACGTTTATCAGCGTCCGTCCGTCGATTTTTACCGTCTCCGTAGCCATTCCGGTAAACGTAAATTCCAGAACTCCGTCTTTGGGAACCTGTATTGAATATTTTCCATCGTTGTTTGAAGCTGTGCCAACGCTGGCTCCTTTCAAAGCGACGGTTACAAGCGGCAGAGGAGAGCCAGTCTCGTCTGTAACAGTACCCGTTACTGTAATATTCTGCGAACTTGCGCCGAACGGCGCCATGCACGCAATAGACAGTAAGCAAGTGATTAAAAACTTTGTTTTAGTAAGAATTTTAAAACGATTTAGTAACATTTTTTTTATAAAAATTTATAAAAATAAAATACAATTAAAAAAAGAGAATTTCTGTTAAACCGGATTTTTCAATATCCGCAAGCTCAAAAAACGAGTTTGAAACGAAACACAACACTGAAAAAAGCGATTCTCAGAAATTCTCATTTCATCAAATATTAACCGGCATTTTCATAACCCGTAAAATAACATTTTACAATTTATCAAATAATGAAATACTGTAATATTTCCTGCATATCACACATGCCGGATTAAATTATACATCAGTCCTTTACAAAAGTGTAAACTTCATCTACCGGAACATCTATCGGATACTGACAGTCATTCTCTGAAAGAGTTTCCGGAATTTGACCGCAGACATATTCACTTTGAGGCTCCTGCCCAAGACCCGCACGGGTAGCAATCAGCCAGTAAGTGCCTGCTTTCAGATGGAATGTGTAAGTAGCCTTAGTTTTTCCTCTGCCATGATCCCAGTATTCGCCGCAGTCAGCTGCCACTGCATCTGAGGGTTTTTCCCCTATATATTTGTCCGAAGTTCTGCACACCCATATATCGCCGTCTGCCTTTGGCTTCGTAAAGTCATTTTTATATGATTTTTGCATAATATCGACAAACTCAATATAACCGGGCTCTTTTTCAGCCAATATATAATGCAGACGGTAATCGGTATTGAGCGTCAACACTCCATCCGCTTCCAGCAGACATTCTTTATACAGAATCGTACCGTGGTCGCCCCAGTCCTTCCATGCAGCATCAGAACCTACACACAAATCTTTGAACAAACCTTTACGGGTAAATGTCCAGTTAACCGACTTGGGTTTCTGAACAACTTTCAATTCTTTTTTGGCAGCCGGATTTTCTGAAATAGAAACGCTGACAGTAGCAGTACGCGCCGCTTCTACAGGATTTGCAGCAGCAATAATTTTGAATTTGCCGTTACCCGTGCCGCGCAAAGGTTCAAAAGAAATCCAGTCTTCGGCAGACGTCGGTTCCCATCTTCCCGTTGTAGTTACGGTAACTTCAACTTCTCCGCCAGTAAAATTAATACTGTCATTAGAAGACGCAGCAACTTCAAGCGTTACTGACGGGGTTTTATCTTTATCTTTATCTTTGCATGAAAGAACTGATAACGATAACAATAAACTAAAAAAAAGATACTTGTACATAATTTAAAATTTTATTATTAATATTTAAGTTTAAATTTAAATTTCGCTGTAAAAAGAAAAGACAGGCAATTGCCAGCAATTAAAGCGAGCAACAGCCTGTCCTGTAACAAACAGAAAATTTTCGGAAAAACAGAATGTTTTCTCCGATATTAGATATTTCGGTATATTTATGGAAAATGGCAACGCCGTCCCGCAACGGCGAAAACCACGTAACTGCCTGATTACTTCTCTCTCTCTCTCTCTCTCTCTCTCTCTCTCTCTCTCTCTCTCTCTCTACAAAAGTCTTGCTAAACCTGTCAATGAACAGGTTTATTAACGATTTTTTACGATTTTTTAAATTCAGACACATTTTCTAATTTATTTTTAAAATTTTTTAACGCACAAAATTAAGAAAAATTTTTATAACAAAATCTTTTTACAAAGAAAAAAATTTTTTTTAAATTTTTTTACAGGTATATCATTCTGAAAACATGACAGATAGAACATAAATAATGAAATATAGAAAGACAAACAGGCTGTCAACTTTTTTTGTTTATCCAGTCAAAATTCAAAAAATAAAACCGTTTTTGAACTTTGTAGAGGGCGCATATAGATTGACAGAATTACAGAATTTTCAGGATTTACATGTTTTTCACGTTTTCCCGCAGCTGGCGCGACTTTGTAGAGACGTTGCATTGCAACAATTATCAATTTATGCGAATCAGGAGTTAAAATGTCCCTTTGGGCAGAGTGTTCTGAACACCGGCTTGAAAAGCCGAACCCTCATAACCGCAGGCGAGCGCAGCGTTGCCTGAGGACTTTGCCTGCGTACAGCGAGAGTTTTGCCCTGCGTACAGCGAGAGTTTTGCCCATTCGGGCAAGTTTGGCGCTTTCGCACTGCCGCAGGCAACGCTACGCTCGCCTGCGGTTATGAAAATTTAGCCCATTCGGGCTAAAAAATTAGATATTAGAGTTTAGATATTAGAGTTTAGAGTTTAGAGTTTAGATATTGGATATTAGAGTTTAGATATTAGTAATGCGAATCAAAAGTTGAAATGTCCCGCAGGGACAAAATTTTCATAACCGCGAAGTCGTTAATATGCGGAAGAAACTAAACTCTAAGCTCTAAGCTCTAAACTCTAAACTCTAATATTTAAACTCTAAACTCTAATATCTATCAATATCCTGATAAAGGTATTGCAGAAAGGCTTTTCCGCGTATAATCAGAGAATCTGTGCGTTCGCCGCTGGACATAAGCGTGTTGCCGGCGCTGCAATCATATACGGCATGACCTTCGGGAGTAATCAGACCGAAGCCGTCGGGAAAATCGTAGAATGCATATTCTTTGCATGTCGGGTTAAACAGATTTTTGCTGTAACGGAATACGGAATAATTTGTTTGTAACTGTCCGAGCAGTGTTGCAGCAATATCTGTCTGAGAACAGATGCGTTCAACTTTTTGCGGGGCTTTGACCGCGCCGCCTGCCCAAAGCATAAAAATATCGAATCTGTCGG
>JAIROW010000121.1 GCA_031257315.1 Prevotellaceae bacterium | reverse complement strand
TCCGAGCCAAGAGTTCTGGCGTCCGAGCCGAGAGTTCTGGCGTCCGAGCCGAGAGTTCTGGCGTCCGAGCCGAGAGTTCTGGCGTCCGAGCCGAGAGTTCTGGCGTCCGAGCCGAGAGTTCTGGCGTCCGAGCCGAGAGTTTCGGCGTCCGAGCCGAGAGTTTCGGCGTCCGAGCCGAAGATGGCGTATGTAGAAACGGAAAATATTTATTATAAACAAACACACAAATATATAAGTATATGAATAACAGTCATTTTATTCCACGCAGGGACGTGGATTTTCATCAGTGGGTGAACAGTTTTATGACCTATCTGGGAACAGAAAGCAGCAGGCTTGGTTTTCCTGCCGACAAGTATCAAAGCCTTACGGCGCTGAAAAGCGACTTCGAGCAGAAGTTCAATGCAGCCGAAAACCCTTCGACGCGCACCAGCCTTTCGGTACAGGCTAAAAACGAAGCCCGCGCCGCTCTCGAAAAAGAGCTGAGGCAGTATATCAAGGAATATCTGACATACAGCAGCGTCGTAACCGACGTTGACCGCAACGGGCTTGGGCTGCCGGTTCACAAAACTTCGCGCACGCCGTCGCCCGTAGCGGCAACATATCCCGACTATGACATCGACAGCAGCGTTATCCGCCGGCTGACGGTGCATTTTTTCGACAGCGCAAACCGCTCGAAGGCAAAGCCAGATGGTCAGCACGGGGTCGAAATCAAGTGGGGTATTCTCGAAACGCCGCCGTCTTCGATTGACGACCTGCCGCACTCGGCGTTCGACACGCATACCCCGATGACGCTTTCGTTTGACGAAAATCAGCGCGGCAAAACCGTGTATTTTTGCCTGTGCTGGGAAAATACGCGCGGCGAAAAAGGTCCATGGAGCGAAATTATCAGCGCAATTGTTCCTTAATTAACGGTTAAAAATTAAGCATTAAAAGATTTTGACAGTGCAAAAACGGCAGTCTGTAACAGATTTGTTTGAAATGCTGAAAACATTACCAAAATTCGGCGGGACGCATGGCGCAGGCATGGAAAATGCAGCGCCATTGCCCGTCGAAAATCCGTATGCCGACGGTTACGTGCCGACTGTCAAACATCTTTTAATTTTTGATTTCTGATTTTTAATTTCTGATTTTTGATTGAAATGAAACATCTTTTAATTCTTAATTGATAATTCTTAATTGAAATGAAATATCTTTTAATTCTTAATTTTTAATTCTTAAATGAAATGAAATATCTTTTAATTCTTAATTGATAATTCTTAAATGAAATGAAATATCTTTTAATTCTTAATTGATAATTCTTAATTGAAATGAAACATCTTTTAATTCTTAATTTTTAATTTTTGATTGAAATGAAACATCTTTTAATTCTTAATTTTTAATTCTTAAATGAAATGAAACATCTTTTAATTCTTAATTTTTAATTCTTAAATGAAATGAAATATCTTTTAATTCTTAATTTTTAATTCTTAAATGAAATGAAACATCTTTTAATTCTTAATTTTTAATTTTTAATTGAAATGAAACATCTTTTAATTCTTAATTGATAATTCTTAAATGAAATGAAACATCTTTTAATTCTTAATTTTTAATTTTTAATTGAAATGAAATATCTTTTAATTCTTAATTTTTAATTTTTAAATGAAATGAAACGTTTTTTATTAATTATTTTAATGCCGGCGTTTGTTGCCGGCGCTTATGCACGGAAAAAGACTCCGGTCGATTATGTCAACCCGCTTGTCGGTACATTTTCAAAACATTCGCTTTCGACCGGCAATACTTATCCGGCAATAGCCATGCCGTGGGGCATGAATTTCTGGACTCCTCAGACTGGCAAAATGGGCGACGGCTGGGTTTATACCTACGATGCGGAGAAAATTCGCGGCTTCAAGCAGACGCACCAGCCCAGTCCGTGGATAAACGACTACGGTCAGTTTGCCGTTATGCCGGTTACTGCTAAACCGGTTTTCAATCAGAACGACAGGGCGAGCTGGTTTTCGCATAAAGCCGAAACAGCCAAGCCCTATTATTACAGCGTGTATCTTGCCGACCATGACGTAACGGTTGAAATAACGCCGACCGAACGCGCCGCAATGTTCCGGTTTACGTTTCCCGACAGCGACAGTTCATTTGTTGTTGTTGACGCTTTCGACAAAGGGTCGAGTATAAAAATTGTGCCGGAGGAGAACAAAATTGTCGGATATACTACTAAAAATTCGGGCGGCGTACCCGACAATTTCCGCAATTACTTTGTTCTGGTTTTCGACAGGAAGTTTACTTACAGGGCAGCTGTTAGCGACGGCGTTACCGTGCGTGACGCTCTTGAAGCGGAGTGTGGACACGCGGGCGCGATAGTCGGTTTCAGCACAGCGAAGGGCGAAAAGGTTCATGTCCGCGTCGCCTCGTCGTTTATCAGCCCCAAACAGGCAGAACTTAATCTTAAAGAGCTTGGCGACGGCGGTTTCGATGCAGTATGCGAAAGCGGCAGGCAAAAGTGGAACGATGTTCTCGGACGTATCGAGGTCGAGGACGATGATGTTGACAACCTTCGGACATTCTATTCGTGCCTCTACCGCTCGGTGCTGTTCCCCCGCAGCCTGTTTGAAATCGACGCGGACGGGAAAATTGTCCATTACAGCCCGTATAACGGAAAAGTCGAACAGGGTTACATGTTTACCGACACCGGTTTCTGGGACACGTTCCGCTGCCTGTTCCCGTTCCTGAACCTTATGTACCCTTCGATGAACGAAAAGATGCAGGCAGGGCTGGTCAATACGTATAACGAGAGTGGTTTTTTGCCCGAATGGGCAAGTCCGGGTCATCGTGGCTGCATGATTGGCAACAATTCGGCGTCGGTTGTATCCGACGCCCATATCAAGGGGCTTAAAGGCTACGATGTTGAAACGCTGTGGAAAGCCGTCGTTCACGGCACGGTTGCCGTCCACCCTAAAATATCGTCAACCGGACGTTTGGGATACGAATATTACAACCGTACAGGCTATGTTCCTTACGACGTGAAAATTAACGAAAGCGCAGCCCGCACGCTCGAATATGCCTACGACGACTGGTGCATATATAAACTTGGCAAATCGCTTGGCAAGCCGGAAAAGGAAATCGCCGTTTATGCAAAAAGAGCCATGAATTACAAAAATCTGTTCGACCCGACGCACAGGCTGATGCGCGGAAAAAATGAGGGCGGCTCTTTCCAGTTGCCGTTCAACCCGCTGAAATGGGGCGACGCCTTTACCGAAGGCAACAGCTGGCACTACACGTGGTCGGTATTCCACGACCCGCAGGGTTTGATAGATCTGATGGGGGGCAAACAGAATTTTAATGTAATGATGGATTCGATGTTCAACGTGCCTCCGCTGTTCGACGAAAGTTATTACGGCGGCGTAATTCACGAAATCCGCGAAATGCAGATAATGAACATGGGCAACTACGCTCACGGCAACCAGCCGGTTCAGCACGCCATCTATCTTTACAACTGGTCGGGCGAGCCGTGGAAGGCGCAGTACCGCGTGCGCGATGTGATGTACAGGCTGTACAGCGCAGCCCCCGACGGCTACTGCGGCGACGAGGATAACGGTCAGACGTCTGCATGGTACGTTTTTTCGGCAATGGGATTCTACCCCGTATGCCCCGCAACGGACGAGTATGCACTGGGGTCGCCGCTGTTCAAAAAAATTACTTTGCACCTCGAAAACGGCAAAAAAACCGTGATAACCGCCGAGGGTAACGGAGACGAAAACCGCTATGTGGAAACATTGAAGCTGAACGGAGCGTTATACTCAAAAAATTATATAAAACACAAAACGCTTACCGACGGTGCGACGGCAGATTTCAAGATGTCGCCTCAGCCCAACAAATCAAGAGGAACGGAGAACGCCGATTTTCCGTACTCGTTTTCAAACGAAATATCTAACATTAATAAAAGTAAATAAAAGATGAGAGTTAAGATTCCTCACAAATGTTTATCGCGGGCGGCAAAGGCGCTGCCTGCAACGGCTGTTGCATTTGCAGCAGGCATTTTCTTTTCGGGCTGCGGAAGTTTCAGCGCAAAAGATCTCCAACCGGCAGCGCACACAAATCTGCGGGCGCCAGCCTATCCGCTCATAACAATCGACCCCTACACCAGCGGCTGGTCGATGAGCGACAAACTGTACGACAGCCCCGTAAGGCACTGGACAGGGCAGGATATGGCGCTGCTCGGCGCTGTTACGGTTGACGGAACGGCATACAGATTTATGGGCGAGGAAAAAACGCCGATGAAGGTTATCGCCCCGACATTCGAGACCGAAAACTGGAACGCCAAATACACATTTACAGAGCCTAAGGGCGACTGGACTGCCGAAGACTACGACGCTTCGTCGTGGGACGAAGGCAAAGGCTCGTTCGGCTCGCCCGGCAGACTGAAAGCTATTACGTCGTGGCGTACCCCCGATATATGGGTGCGACGCGAAATCAATGTTGACGAAGACATGCTCGGACGAGACCTGTTTATCGAATATTCGCACGACGATGGAGCTGAAATTTATATCAACGGATTTCAGGTTGTAAACACCGGCAACTCTGCCCGCGCCGAAGTTCGCCAGCGCATAAGCCACGAAGCAAAAGCGCATCTGCACGCCGGCAAAAACATAATTGCCGCGCACTGTAACGATGGCGGAGGCGAAAGTTTTCTCGACTTCGGACTGCTGGCAAGGGCTGACGACAACCGGAAATTTGCCGTCGCAGCCGAGCAGAAATCCGCAACCGTAATGCCAACACAGACTTACTATACGTTTGAGTGCGGCGGCATAGCGCTGGACATTGTATTCACCGCGCCTCTGCTGCTCGACGACCTCGAACTCGCAAGCCGTCCGGTAAACTATATAACCTGCCGCGCAAAATCGACTGACGGCAAAACGCACGACGTCTCCGTATATTTTGAGGCTGGACCGCAGTGGGCGCAGAACAAAATCAACCAGCCGGTGAAAAGCGAACAGGTGAAAAACGACAGGCTACACGTGCTGAAATCGGGAACAAAATCGCAGGAAATACTTGGCAAGTCGGGCGATAACGTGCGTATCGACTGGGGCTATGTCTATTTTGCTGCCCCGACGGACAACGGCAACGCTACTGCCTCCTCAATTGGCGAAGCGCTTAAAGTTCGCGACAAATTTCTGAAAAACGGCAGCCTTGACAATGTTTACAATCCCGTCGCCGACGGCAACATCGCAAACGAACCCGAAGCTCTGTCAATATCGCGCAAACTTGGAACAGTCGGCGAGAATTACTCTACATTCTACGTCATGCTCGGATACGACGACGTTTGTTCCATTCAGTACTTTGGCGAAAACCTCCGTCCATACTGGAATCGCGACAACAAATCGTCGATAGGCGAACAGCTTCGACGCGCGTCGGACGAGTATGAACAGGTAATGGGCAGATGCGCTCGCTTCGACGCAAAACTGATGAGGGACGCAAAGAAAACGGGCGGCGACAAATACGCCGAACTCTGCGCCCTTGCATACCGTCAGGCAATATCGGCGCACAAACTTGTTCAGGCGCCCAACGGCGACCTGCTGTGGCTGTCGAAAGAAAATTTCAGCAACGGCTCAATCGGCACTGTTGATGTAACCTATCCCTCGGCGCCCATGTTTCTGTACTACAATACCGCTCTTGCCAAAGGACTGCTCAACCACATATTCTATTACAGCGAAAGCGGCAGATGGAAAAAGCCTTTCCCCTCGCACGACATCGGAACATATCCTCTTGCCAACGGACAGACATACGGCGGCGACATGCCCGTCGAAGAAGCCGGCAATATGCTGATTCTTACAGCCGCAATAGCTGCGGTTGACGGCAATGCCGACTATGCAAAGAAACACTGGGACGTGCTTACCGTGTGGACAGATTATCTGGTCGAAAACGGACTCGACCCCGAAAACCAGCTGTGTACCGACGATTTCGCCGGTCATTTTGCGCACAACGTTAACCTCTCGGTAAAAGCAATTCTCGGCATCGCTTCATACGGCTATCTTGCAAAACTGTCGGGTAAAACGGATACATACGAAAGATACACGCAGTTAGCCCGCAACATGGCAGCCGAGTGGATGAAAATGGCAAACGACGGCGACCATTACCGGCTTACGTTCGACAAACCGGATACATGGAGCCAGAAATACAACATGGTGTGGGACAATATACTGGGACTTGATATATTCGACAAATCAATTGTACAGAAAGAAATTCCCTACTATCTTACAAAACAGAACGAGTACGGTTTGCCGCTCGACAACCGCCGCAATTACACAAAATCGGACTGGATAATATGGACGGCAACGTTCGGCAACGACAGCAGCGTTTTCGAGCAGCTTATAGAGCCGATATACAGGTTTTACAACGAAACTGTCGATCGCGTTCCCATGAGCGACTGGTATAATACCGACAGCAAAACGCACGTCGGTTTTCAGGCTCGCTCGGTCGTCGGCGGATACTTTATAAAAATGCTGAAAGACAAAATGAAATAAAAAGGATAAAACATCATTTCATTATAATTGAAATGCGCTGTCAAAAGCGCCGGGTAGAGACGGACAAACGGACGTCTCTACTCTTATACGTGCATTTGTATGAGCATTTTCTCCGCTGCTGGCAGTACCGGCGCTTTTTATGACCTGTGCGGACTGTTTGACAAATGTTTACAGTTAACAGACATATGGCACAGTATTTGCAGATAAAATTGCGCGAAGTTCGACGGTTCGGATTTTGCCGGTTCTAATTCATTGAATAAAATGTCGTTAGTTTGCATTTTAAAACAGCGCGGCAAGTTTAATGATTTTTGAAAAATAAAATAAACATGTAATTTTGGCATTTTATTTTGTCAATTTGACAGGGAGGTAAAAATGATTTTTGAGAATATGGAAAAGATTTTAGGAATGGGTTCTTTTGGCGAGAGTATCGGCGTTATATCGCTGAACGACAATAATCAGGAGAATAATATCAGCGACGCGCCGTCGCCGCTGTCGATAATAGTTTTGCGCAATTCGGTGCTTTTTCCGCTGGTACTGATGCCCATAACCGTCAGCCGCGACAGGTCAATAAAACTTGTAAGAGAAGCCTATCATGGAACAAAACTTGTGGGCGTTGTGGCGCAAAAAGACCCAAAAATAGACGACCCCGATACGGAAGATATTTATATGACAGGCACGCTGGCGCGGATTTTGAAAATATTTGAAATGCCCGACGGCTCGGTTACAGTTATTTTGCAGGGTATTCAACGCTTTTGCATCAATGAATTTGTTCAGAAAGATCCGTTTTTTACAGCGTATGTCGAAATGCTTACCGACAGTGAACCGTCAAGCCTCGACAAGGATTTCGACATGATGGTCGGCGCTTTAAAGGATTCGGTTACAAAAATGATTAAACTCGGATATTTGTCGCCCGATACCGTTTTTGCGCTTAAAAATATTGACAATAATAAACATCTGGTTAATTTTATCGCTTCCAATATTGATTTTGAAAATTTTGCAGACAAGCAGGCGCTGCTCGAAATCGAAGACCTGAAAGAGCGTACAATGAGACTTATAGAACTGCTTGGACGCGAGCAGCAACTGATGGAAATTAAACGCGATATTCAGCAAAAAGTCCGTTCAGAAATGGACCAGCAGCAGCGCGAATATTTTCTCCATCAGCAAATCAAAACAATTCAAAACGAGCTTGGCGACAATGTTCTTGAAGTAGAAGTTGAACGTCTGAAAGAAAAGGCAGCCTCGAAAAAATGGTCTGAAAACGTACAGGAAGTTTTTGACAAGGAACTGAAAAAATTAGAAAAGATGAACCCGATTGCGGGCGATTATTCGCATCAAATCAATTATTTGGACATTTTGACCGACTTGCCGTGGGGCGAATATTCGGAAGACAACAACGACATAATACATGCCAAAACTGTTCTCAATGAAGACCACTGCGGGCTTGATGAAGTCAAGGAGCGTATTCTCGAATATCTTGCAGTAATTAAACTGAAAGGCGATTTAAAATCACCCATAATCTGTCTGCACGGACCTCCGGGAGTTGGGAAAACATCGCTCGGAAAATCAATTGCAAGAGCATTGAACCGCAAATTCGGCAGAATTTCTCTGGGCGGACTTCACGACGAAGCCGAAATTCGCGGACACAGACGGACTTATATCGGCGCCATGCCGGGGCGCATTATTCAAACGGTAAACCGCTGCAAAACCTCAAATCCGGTTATTGTTCTCGACGAAATCGACAAGGTCGGTTCCGATTTCAGAGGCGACCCTTCGGCAGCCCTGCTCGAAGTGCTTGACCCTGAACAAAATTCTACGTTCAGAGATAATTATCTTGACATGGATTACGACTTGTCGAAAGTTATGTTTATTACCACCGCCAACCGGATAGACTCTATACACCCGGCTCTGCGCGACAGAATGGAAATGATTAATATTTCTGGATATATTACCGAAGAAAAACTCGAAATAGCCAAAAAGCATCTGATACCGAAATCGCTTGAAGCACACGGAATACAGCCTGACGGTCTGCAATTCGACGACGATGCAATTGTGAAAATAATCGAAGGATATACCCGCGAATCGGGAGTTCGCAGTCTGGATAAAAAAATAGCAAAAATTGTTCGCAACAAAGCAAAATCGTTGGCGCTCAACGAAGAAACGGGAAATAAAGTTACGGTCAGCGAAGTTTTGAATATACTCAAAACGCCTATCATTCAAAAAGATGTGATAGAATCCAACTATGTAGGGGTAACAACCGGTCTGGCATGGACAGAAGCCGGCGGCGAAATACTTTTTGTTGAAGCAAGTTTAAGCGGCGGCAAAGGAGGCATGACAATAACCGGAAATCTGGGCGATGTGATGAAAGAATCGGCAAAAATTGCGCTGGAATATATCAAAGCACATGCGTCAGACCTGAATATCAACGAAAAACTGTTTGAAAAACGAAATCTTCATATTCACGTCCCCGAAGGCGCTATTCCAAAGGACGGTCCTTCAGCCGGAATAACAATGATAACATCTATTGCGTCGATATACACGCAACGCAAAGTAAAAAAAGGAATAGCAATGACAGGCGAAATAACCTTGCGCGGAAAAGTTTTGCCGGTCGGCGGTATCAAAGAAAAAATACTGGCGGCAAAACGTTCAGGCGTTTCAACCATAATACTGTCAGCCGATAACAAAAAAAATATCGACGAAATAAAACAGGAATATCTTGAAGGTTTAAAATTTGTTTATGTCGAACAGATGAAAGAGGTTCTGGATTTTGCACTGGAAAAACAGTAATAATTTATACGTCAGCAATACAAACGCAAATGAAACTAAAAGATGATTTTTTTAAAATATTAGATTGCAGCGAAACGGACAACAAATTAGAATACAGGATTCAGCTGAATATTTCACACTCCATTTACAGCAATCATTTTCCCGACAATCCCGTAACTCCGGGAGTATGTCTGATTCAGATTATAAAAGAATTGCTTGCCGACAGAATTGCTTCGGAAATAATTCTGCGCGAAGCCTCAAAAATAAGATATTTAAAGGTAATCAATCCGTTAGAAAACAGCTATATAAATATAAATATGGATATTTCTGCTGCGGAAAATTTTTATACCGTTTCGGCGACAGTATTTTCAAATACTGATATGTTTGCAAAACTGTCATTAAAATATGAAAAATTACCATGACTTGATTTTTTTTTCAAGGTTATTCCTTAAATCCGCAAAAAAGTCTAAAATAAAGGCAAAGTTTTGTAAATAAAAACCTTGCAGTTTCGACATTTTCGCCTGTCTTTGCATTATAAAAAAAAATTACAAAAATGCAGGCTCGGTTGAAAAAGACGCAGTAAATGCCGTTGCAGAGCGAATAGATAAAACAGGAGCGTTCACCATGCGCAACCCGGAAGCAATCGCCGCAGCAAAAGACAACCCGCGCTATAACATTGCCGACAACAACGACGGTACAGTTACCGTAAAGGGTATTTACGGAATGGATAACAGATGGCACGGGGAGAAGCCGGAAAACGACGGGAAAAAAACGGGAAAACAATGGGAAAACGACGGGAAAAAAACGGGGAGGGAGACGCCTGCATCTACAAACAGTAGTACAGACGTTGTAAGTAACCCAACAGGCTTGCGGAACGACACTGCTACTCCACAAAATACAGACGTTTCCGACAGCAAAGGAACAACAAATTCTCAAACCGGACAAACGCAAACTACACCCCCACGTGGGGACTACGTAGTGGTAGAAGAAACCGACGGCAGCGGCACAAAATATTATCAGATACGCAACACGAAGACAGGCGAAATCCGTCCAAACTACCGCAAAAAGAACCGCTATGCAGTAGAACAGACCGCCCGACGGTTAAATATCTCCAGCATACTGTCGGCTAATCCGCTGAGTATCGAAACGCTACTTTCATTTAAGAAAAAGAAAGAATGGGAGATACGCGAAAAGGAGTGCCTCGACATTATCGCTGCAACAAATTTCAATGACGCGCAGGAAGCATACCGTGCAACACGTAAAATTGTCGATATTCTCAACGGGAAACCGTATGAAACAAAATATGCCGAAATGTTCCTTAACAAGAACGCTACGCTTATCGGACACAAAAACTTCAACACTCAGGACTTTCTTACAAAACTTGTACTTCATGCAACAAGAGATACCGACGTTGTACTTGACGGTATCGACAGCACAAATCCTGCTGGACAAACGCAAACACAACAGCAACAGCAAACGCAACAGCAAACGCAACAGCAACAGCAGCCGCAAACGAAAAAAGAAAAGTACCACAGTAAGCGTATAGCCGACGCAGCAGCAATAGACAAAGGACATTCGATAAAATACTTTGGCAAAGATAATATTGACAGCATTAAAGCCGACCCAAACTATAACTACGAGATAAAAAAAGGAGTTTTGATTATTACAGGAGTAAAAACTCCCGACGGCAAATGGCATGGACAGAAACGTACAAAACCGGTAATAAAACCGGTAATAAAACCCGCACAACAGCAACTATTTCCCGCACAACAGCAACAATCCACTCCCAAAAAACTGACCGAAACAGAAGAAAAACAAA
Organism: Prevotellaceae bacterium; assembly: GCA_031257315.1. Lineage (GTDB taxonomy): Bacteria > Bacteroidota > Bacteroidia > Bacteroidales > UBA932 > JAIRLF01. The sequence continues at coordinate 85 of JAIROW010000121.1, read as the reverse complement.
AGCAGTTTTTGAAAGATTTTGTACCAACAAACGTTTACGATGCAGTTACTCATGCCATGATAACAGGACTTGAAGGTATAAAACT
>JAIROW010000068.1 GCA_031257315.1 Prevotellaceae bacterium | reverse complement strand
AAGCGAGGACGACAGGTTCGGCGTAGAGCGGTTTTCAATTTTTGCCGCACTGATGGACGATACCGACCCCGTCAGATTTACCTTCTTCTGCGTTCCGTAACCGACTACTACTACTTCGTCGAGTTTTTCGCTTTCTTCGACAAGCGTTACGTTGATTACTGTCCGTCCGCCGGCAACGGCTTCATGCGTTGTAAAGCCCATCAGCGAGAATACCAGCACATTGTCCGCGCCGGTTGTGTTGATGGAATAACTCCCGTCAGTACCGGTTGATACGCCGACATTTGTTCCCTTTATTACAACGGAAACTCCTGCTATCGACGTTCCCGATTCGTCGGAAACTTTTCCCGTAATTTTTCCCTGAGAATACAGAGAAACCGAACATCCGCATATAAACGCTGCTGTTATAATTTTGCGTAGTATGTTCGTCCTGATTAACTTCAATAATTTTATATCCATACTTTATCAAATTATTATTTTAATATTTTAATTTCTGTTTAATGGTTTACAGGACTGTTAACTTTACCGGTATTATAATTCCTTTAACATATTTATATTCTTTAAAAATATATAATACTATATACCGAGCATAAAAAAAAACGGATTTTTCAAAACAGCAATAAATAACTGTTCTGAAAAATCCGCTATATTTTTTAACGATTTTTCCCTCCGGCAATACCGGAAAAATCCCGTAACTATCTGATAATCTCTCTCTCTCTCTCTCTCTCTCTCTCTCTCTCTCTCTCTCTCTCTCTCTCTCTACAAAAATCGTGCCAAACTCGTCAAAAAACGGGCTTGTTAATAACTTTTTTTTAGCAATATTTATTTTATTACAATAATACATTATACACAATTTTACCTAAATACATTGACTGTTATAATAATTTCAAAGTTTTAACAGCAAAAAAAAAACTTTTACATAAATATTAAAAATTCAAAAACAAAAGTATGAAAAATTTTTTAATTTTGTTCAAAAAAAAATTAGTGAAATATATTTTATATAAAATCGGCATATTAAATATTTGAAAATAAATAAATAACAGATTTACAAAAAAATCAATTTTTTTGTAGTGCAATCTTGCGGCATGAGGGTTTTGATAAAAAAATTCATAAAAATCACTGTTTGAAATAAAAATTAAGATATTAGAGAACATATCCGAAATCGAAAATTCGCGCCTTCTTGCATACATCAAAAACCGGATAATTGCATTTTTTCAAAAAAATCTCTACCTTTGTGCGCTTATTTTTAGTGTATTTGAATTTTATGAATCGGACAAATGGCTACACGAGTTCCAGATATGAACAGCGGGGAGTTTCGGCGTCGAAAGAAGATGTTCACAACGCCATAAAAAATATAGACAAAGGCTTGTATCCCAAAGCCTTCTGTAAAATTATTCCCGATATTTTGACAGGCGACCCCGATTATTGCATCGCAATGCACGCCGACGGAGCCGGAACAAAATCGTCGCTTGCATACGTTTACTGGAAAGAAACCGGCGACATGAGCGTGTGGAAAGGTATCGCACAGGACGCTATTGTGATGAATACCGACGATTTACTGTGTATCGGCGTAACCGACAACATTTTACTGTCGTCAACCATAGGCAGAAACAGGAATCTGATACCCGGGGAAGTCATTTCTGCAATAATTGACGGAACGCGCGAATTTGTAGCATTGATGCAGTCGCTTGGCGTTAATATCTGTCTGACAGGGGGCGAAACTGCCGACGTTGGCGACCTCGTCCGAACCGTAATTGTTGACAGCACCGTAACTGCCCGCATTAAACGAAGTGAAATTATAGACAGTTCAAAAATTGCAGCAGGCGATTTGATTGTCGGACTTGCTTCGTTTGGAAAAGCATCATACGAAACGGAATACAATGCCGGCACAGGCAGTAACGGTTTGACGTCTGCCCGACACGACGTGTTTTCGTCTAACCCGCTGAAAACAAAATATCCGGAAAGTTTTGACCCCGCAGTTCCTCCTGAACTGGTATATTCGGGAACAAAAAAACTTACCGATACCGTTAACGGAATTTCTGTCGGAAAGCTGACGCTTTCGCCGACACGCACTTATGCGCCAGTAATTAAAGATATTCTGAAACTGCACAGACACAACATTCACGGAATAATACACTGTTCGGGAGGCGCTCAGACAAAAATTCTGCATTTTATCGACAGCCTGCATGTCATAAAAGACAGTCTGTTTGATACCCCGCCGCTGTTTGAGCTTATTCAAAAAGAATCGAATACCGACTGGCATGAAATGTATAAAGTATTTAATATGGGGCATCGAATGGAACTGTATGTTCCTGAATTTTGCGTTTCCGACATAATTTTATGCGCCGAAAAATACGGAATTGAAGCGAAAATTGTTGGCAGAGTTGAAAAAAGCGAGTCGAAAAAATTGACAATCTGCACCTCAAAAGGAATATTTACATATAAATAACAGACATGAAACCGGTATTTTCCATAATTACAGTTACTTATAATGCAGAAGCTACGATAGAAAGAACTGTTCAGAGCGTTCTTAAACAGGATTATCCTCATATCGAATATATTATAATTGACGGAAAATCAGACGATAATACAATGTCGATAGTTGAAAGGTACAGACACGGAATTGCAAAAACGGTTTCCGAAAAAGACGGCGGAATATATTACGCAATGAACAAGGGACTTGCTTTGGCGACAGGCGATTATCTGTGGTTTCTGAATGCAGGCGATACAATATATTCTGAAAATGCTGTTTCTCAGATAGTTAGTGCGCTGGAACGTCAAAATTTACCAGATGTAATTTATGGAGAAACCGCAATTGTCGATATTTCGGGAAAATTCCTGTACATGCGCCGTTTAAAATCGCCGGACAAACTTACGTGGAAAAATTTTAAAACAGGAATGATGGTTTGTCATCAATCGTTTATTGTTAAACGTACAGTTGCGCCAGAATATGATTTACGTTACAAATATTCCTCCGATTACGACTGGTGTATCCGTTGCCTGAAATGCGCGGCGAAAATTTATAATTCACGACTGATTTTGACAAACTATTTGAACGTTGGAGAAACTTCCCGAAACATGAAAAAATCATTGAAAGAGCGGTTTCTAATCATGTGTAATTATTATGGCTGTATTTCAGTGTGTCTCAGACATTTATTCTTCGCCGTAAGATTTATTGCTGCAAGAATTAAAAGAAAAATTTAAAAATAAAAAAAATAAAATGTACCTTTGTACCCGTTATATAAAATTGCAGAATTAAGATGAAAGTATTGAAATACACATTATTATTTATATTAATTTCAAATATTGATATGCATGCTCAGGATATATACAGAAAATTTTTTCTGAAAAACAATGTTGTTGCTCACAGAGGAGCATGGAAAAATAAAAATATTCCACAAAATTCTGTCGAATCATTACGCGAGGCATTCAGAATAGGTTGCTCAGGCTCCGAATTTGATGTCCGCTTGACTTCCGACAGCGTACCGGTATTGTGCCACGATGAACATTTTTCAGGCAAAAAGGTTGAATATCACTGTTTTAAAGAACTGTCGGAAATAAAATTGCCCAACGGAGAAACAATTCCAACACTTTACCGAATCCTTTCGGAAGGAATGAAGCAGAGTAATACACGACTGTTTTTAGAAATAAAATCAATGTCAACAAAAGAAAAAACTTTAAAAAATGTTGAAAAAACAGTTGAAATGGTAAACAAACTCGGCGCTTTACCCTGGGTTTTTTATATCTGCTTCGATTATGACGCTGTAAAAAAAGTCAGAGAATTAAGTCCTTCTGCTCCAGTCGCATATCTAAACGGAGACATTTCGCCCGAACAGCTTGCCGCCGATAAAGTTACGGGATTGGACTATAACCGGACAGTTTATTCCAAAAATGAAAATTTTGCACAAAACGCTAAAAATTTGGGATTGAGTTTAAACGTTTGGACTGTTAATTCGTCTGAAGATATGGATTCCTTTATAAATCAGGAATTTGACTATATTACAACCGATGAACCGGAACTTTTGCTTGGAAAAAATGTGTCGGATTTAAAAAATTGTTACAATGAATGATAAAAAATTAGTAATTATTCCTACATATAACGAAAAGGAAAATATATCAGCCATTATTGAAAAAGTTTTTTCTTTTGAAAAATATTTTGAAATACTGGTTATAGACGATGGTTCTCCCGATGGAACCGCCACCATTGTCAAAAATCTGCAAAATAAATATTCTGGAAGGCTGCATCTTATTGAACGCTCTGGAAAACAGGGACTTGGAACAGCATACATAACAGGTTTTAAATATGCCACAGAGCATAAATATGATTATATTTTTGAAATGGACGCCGATTTTTCGCACAATCCGGAAGATTTATCCGCTCTGTACGAAGCATGTTGTAATGGCGCAGATATTGCCATCGGTTCGAGATACATATCGGGAGTAAACGTTGTTAACTGGCCTATTGGTCGGGTTATAATGTCATATTATGCCTCTGCGTATGTCCGCATGATTACAGGAATGAAAATCAGGGACACAACGGCAGGGTTCAAGTGTTATACGCGCAAAACGCTCGAAACCATAGACTTCGACAATATTAGAATGAAAGGATATGGTTTCCAGATTGAAATGAAATATACTGCATGGAAACTGGGTTTCAAAATAGTCGAAGTGCCTATAATATTTGTGGACAGGAAACTGGGTTCGTCAAAAATGAACACTTCAATTTTCGGAGAAGCCGTATGGGGCGTTTTTAAACTTAAATTCAGAAAAATTAAACCGGTAAAATCCTGAAAATGCGGAAAGAAAAAACAGCTGAAATGTTTAACAGCATAGCGTCCAAATACGATTTTTTAAACAGTCTGTTTTCATTGCGCATTGATAAACTCTGGCGACGGAAACTTAGAAAAATGCTCGACTGTGCGAATCCGGCTGTCGTACTGGACGTTGCCACAGGTACTGCCGATCTGGCTATCGAATGTGTGAAAAAAAAGAAGAAGAAAATCATCGGCATTGATATATCCAACGAAATGCTGGAACTGGGACGTAAAAAAATTGAAAAAAAAAATCTTTGCGACCATATCGAACTTTTGTATGGAGACAGTGAAAATCTTAATTTTGAATCTTCTGTTTTTGACGCTGTTACAATAGCTTTTGGACTGCGAAATTTTGAAAACAGGGAAAAAGCGCTGAGAGAAATACACCGAGTAACCAAACCTTCGGGCAAACTGTTTATTCTTGACTTTTCCATACCCGAAAATCCGCTTGTGTGTTTTCCATACAGATTTTATTTTTTTAAAATAATGCCGCTAATCGGCAAACTGATTTCCGGAAACAGTATGGCTTACAAATATTTACCAAATTCGGTAAGCGATTTTCCACAGTATGAAAAAATGATCGAACTGCTGAACAGAGCCGGTTACAAGAAAACAGAATATAAACCGCTAACTTTCGGTATAGCAACAATTTACTGTGGCGAAGCGTGAAACTTTACTTAATCGGGTAAAATTTTGAAATCGCCGTCGCTCAAATCTTTTATGAAAACAAATTACACAGTTATCTAAAAGAAAAACAGTAAAAATATAGACAAGGGGGACATTCCCCCCCCTGTTAAGTCAATGTACAAAACTGTACAGCGTAAAGTTTAACAATACAGTTATTTATTTCACGTTATTTAGTTTTTTTGTTACTTTGTCAGGTAAATAACGGAAATTGTTTGCAGCGTATCGGCAGTATGAACGCCGGAATTGAGGTCGATGTTTGATACATATACCTTGTTTCCTCGTCGGATACATTCGGAAGGCGTGTCTAATTCGCCATTGACGCCATCAGACGGGATTTTGTTTTTGGCGATAATGCTTGATTTTCCGGTATTTGTCTCTACTTTTATGATTGCGTTTCCTGCAAAATCGGCTATCCAGAGGTTGTCTTCGCTGTCAACCTGCATTCCGTCGAGGCTTAATGCGCCTTCCGGACGGCAGAATACTTCGCCCGATACTGTTTTTCCGTCAGCGTCAAATGTGTATTTCATAATTTCAGCATCGCCGAAATTGTTTACATACAGATTGCCTTTTGAATCGAAGCCTGCGCCGTTTGCGCCCACGCGCTGCTCTTTGCTTTTTGTTTCAAAGGCAAGAATAAGATGCGGGTCGCCAATACCGGTTACGCGCAGCGTGTCGCCGGAAGTCAGTTCGTCGAGCGAAAATCTATATACTCCGCTCATGTATCTGTCTGTTGCGCCCAAATCTGTTTCAACGACATAAAGACAGTTTCCCCTGCTGGCAATGCCGTTTGAGGCGTTAAAGCCGGTAACAGCCAGTTCGCCGCGCTGCGGTTTGCCGTTTTCCATTATCACGCGGATAACGCCTGCCTGATTAGGTTCATCAGTGCAGAACGACTGATTATCTGATATATACAGATTTCCATCGGCGGCAAAAGTAATTCCAAGAGGAGACGCTTTGCCTGTTTTTCCGTTTACGGGAAGTGTGAAAAAGTCTTCTATCGCGTCGTCGGGTGAAATCCGGACAATTTTTGCCGGATATTTCCAGCCAGAAGCAACCTGATTGACGGATACGTATATATAACCGTCGTTTCCCAGCGTGCATCCGTCGGGGCTTGCACAACATTCAGGAAGCGGCTGTCCGCCAAGCAATGTTGTCTTTTTCAGCGCCGGTTCGCTACATGCGCAGCATACGGCAAGTAAAATAAATGTAAAATGTTTTAATCTCATGGTGTTATGAATTTAATAAATTTAATTTTTGAATCAGATTTCTGTATGCTGCATATTTTTCACGGTAAGCTGGGGCGTATGCAGGATTTGGTTCATAGCGTGCTGCAATGGAAGTCATTGCGGAGACGGCTTCGGGCAGGTCGGCATAATAGTTCGCCGCCACAGCCGCCGCCATTGCCGCGCCCAGCGCTCCCAGTTCCGAACCGGAAGGGGCTTCGACGGGTACGCCAATACAGTCGGCGAAAATTTGAATCCATACAGGACTGCGGGCTGCACCGCCGGTCAATCGAATCACTTTGGGGAAATCGCGGAATTTCAGCAGGCGTTCAATGTGCTGGTAGTGTGCAAAAACGACGCCTTCAAAAACAGCCCTCAGCAGTTCGCCCTGTCCGCACGATGCGTCAAGCCCGAAAAATCCGCCTTTCAGACTGCCGCTGTTGCAGCCGTAAAGAAACGGCAAAAAGATAACCTGAGATGCGGTCGGTTCGACGGCGGATACCATTTCGGATATGCGGCTGTAAAAATTTACGCCTTCTTCTTTCTTTTCGCGTGCAAAAAAGGTTTCGAGCAGCCATTCGAGATTTCCTGCCGAAGTTGGACTTCCTTCCAGCATCAGATACCAGTCGGGTATGGCGTAGCAGCTTGTCATGAAGAGATCTTTGTCAACTAACGGCTGACGGGCAATGTACTGATTGTTTCCCCATGTGCCGGCTACTATCGAAAATTCGCCGGAATCAAGTATCCCTGACGAAAGCGCACATGCGTCGATGTCGAACATTCCTCCGGCAACTGGCGTTCCTTCTTTCAGTCCTGTAAGCGCGGCGGCTTCGGCGGTTACGTATCCGCCTATTTCCGTCGATTCTATCCATTGTTGAAGGAATGTAGCTATTTCTGTCAAACCGTAAGATTTCAAAACGGCGAGGTCGTATTTGCATTCCACAACATTCATCAGCCCAGACCCCGACATGTCGGTTATTTCAGTTCGACATTCGCCGGTAAGGCAGTAGCGGATAAAGTCCTTAACCATCAGTACGCTTCCGATGTTTCGGAACACGTCGGGTTCATTGTCGCGAATCCATGCCAGCAGCGGAGCGGGCTGAGCAGCCCAGATGCTCTGCGCTGTCATCGGCAAAACGGTTTCGTCGATGCGGTTTCTGCGCCAGCGGTCGATGTAACTCTGGGCGCGTTCGTCGTTGGAATTGATACCGTTGCGCAGCGGTTTTCCGTTTCTGTCCAACAGATAAAGACCGTTGCCGTGTCCCGTACAGGCAACGCCCAGTATATGTTCGGGAGCAATATCTGCCTGTTGAATTGCTTCGCGGATTACGGCGGCAGTGTCTGTCCACAGCAGGTTCATGTCCCTTTCGCTCCAGCCTGTTCGCGGGCTGAGTATGTTGACGCGGCGCGAGGCTACCGACAGTTCTTTGCCCGATGCGTCGAAAACGGCAGCTTTCGATGCAGTACCTCCATTGTCTATTCCAAGAAAAAAAGCCTGTTTCATGATTTTGAAGAGTTTTTATCCTGTTTGAAAAATATCAAAAACAAAATCATGACCACAGCAGAATATACTGCGGTGATGCCGAATATCACATTCCAGTCATACGTTTTTACTCCGGCAGCGTCTGTTGCCGTATTCATGGCTATTAGCTTGCCGCAGACGAAGTTGCCAAGCAGCAGGGCGATTCCCCAAATCAGAAAAGACAACATTCCCTGAGCCTGCGAGCGCAAAACGGCGGGGACTTTCCGGTCGGTATAAACCTGACCTCCAACAAAAAACAGCCCGAATATTGCGCCGTGAAAAAGTATGCCGATAATGTAGAATGTGTCGTCGCCGGAAACGCCTCCACAGTAAAACGAAAGATAGCGGGCAATTAACGCCGCCAGCCCTACAGCCATTGCTTTTTTTATGCCAAGCCGCGTCATCAGCGTTGTGGCAAAAAACAGAAATATCAGCTCAACAGCCTGCCCCCAGTTCATGGTAACGGTGATATACCGGAACTGTCTGTCCTGCAAAAATTCGGAACCGAAGGTATAATACATGGCAAAAGCAATCATTGCTGCAAACGAGCATAGAATAAATATCAGGTAATTGCTGTCGCGCAGCAGCGAAAAAGCGTCTAATCCGAGTAGCTCGCGAATGGAAATTCTGTTTTTTTTGCCGCCTGGCGGCGTATCAGGCAGAGTAAAATTCAGCATGGCTGCAAGCAGCGCCAGCACGCTTCCACAAAGGATTGGCAAATTTCCGCCGTCGAACTTTTCGACGCCGAAAAACTTGACAGCGGCAAAACTGAACAGACCGGAAGCTATCCAGCCAATACTGCCGAACATGCGGATACGCGGAAACAGTTCGGGTTTGGCGTGCGTCATGGCAATTGAACTTGTCAAGCTCCATGTCGGCATATAACACAGCATCGCCAAAAAGATGAACACGAATATCAGCGCAGGACTGTCTGCCAGCCCCGCTCCGGCTAACAGCAACGCAGTAAGCAGATTGGATACGGCAAGCACTTTTTGCGCCGAAAAATACCTGTCGGCAAAAGCGCCAATCACAGGCGAGGCAATAGAACCGATAGCCATAGAACTTAATACTGTGGATTTCAGCGTGCCGCTCACGCCCATATTTGCAAGGTAAGCCGCCAGCGGCACCCACCACACTGCGAGCAGTAAAAACTGCATCAGCATCATCACAACAAGAGAAACGGTTGTTTTCATACAAAAAATCGGATATAATTTTTAATCAATATTTTATTCATTTTACAGTTTATCAGCGTTTTTTCTGATATTTTCGTCGATGTTTCTGTTTCAAAATCCTTTTTGGCAGAGGCGATTTGTTCATTATTTTCCATTTTACAGAAATTTTTATCAATTAAATACAAATGTCAAATTGTTTACCTTTGCCCTTTCGCGATTTTCATTTCCTCAAATAACCTTTTCTAAAACAGTATTTTATACTTTCACATTGTTTTATGGAGTACGGTTTGTGGCAACCTTCGAGTCCATTTTGACCACTTTTGTCCAGCCTTTGTCTTCATAAAACTCTGGGGCAAAAATACAACCTTTTTTTGGAAGAAAAAAGCGCCATGATTTTCAAAATTTTAATTTAGGCTCACCGGAAAATCGCCTTTGCACTGAAAACTGAATTTCTTAAATCTGTACGAAAAATATCGCTGTGTTTAAATTTTTTTACAGATTAACGATAATCTGATTGATTGTCAATAAATTGCGATAATCCGCAGCGGGAAAATTCGTCATTAAGCAAAAAAAATCGGTACAATAGTAGAGTTAATGTAAAATTAAATATGCTATTGGCAAGCATATATCTGGCTGAAAGCCAGAATTTTCATAACCGACGGTCGTTGACCGGCGGAAGAAACAGTGAGACGATAAGGCTGCCTGTAAAGGCAGAACCCTGTGGAGCAGAAAATATTCAAGTTCTGGCTTTCAGCCAGTTATTTGGGATTATGTTTGTCCGTATGTCAAACGACATACCGGTTATGAAAATTCTGGCTTTCAGACAGTATATACTCAAATAAATATAAATATAAATATAAACTCTAATATAAATAGAATAAACTATGAAACATGGATTTATAAAGGTTGCAGCAGCAATTCCAGAAGTTAAAGTTGCCGACTGCGAATTTAACGCCGAAAAAATTGAGAAAATGATAAAACAGGCTGCCGTTCAGGGTGTTGAAGCAGTCTGTTTTCCCGAACTGTCGCTGACATCATATTCCTGCGGCGACCTGTTTTTTCAGGAACTTCTTTTGGGTGCTGCGAAAAAATATCTGCTCCGGCTGATTGCAAACACTGCGCATCTGGATATTGTTGCCATTGTCGGCTTGCCATTGCGCTACGGCGACAAAATATTTAATGTTGCCGCAATATTCAGTCGTGGCGATATTTTAGGCTTTGTTCCGAAAACATATCTGCCTAATTATGGCGAATATTACGAAAAACGCTGGTTTGCTTCCTCAAAAGACCTTTGTGTCAATGAAATCGAGATCTTCGGTTGTCGCTGTCCGTTTACTCCGAACCTTGTTGTCGGCAGCGGCGCAAAATTTGCTGTCGAAATATGTGAAGATTTATGGACGCCTGTTCCGCCGAGCTGCTTTCACTCCTTAGCCGGAGCGCATCTGATTTTTAACCTGTCGGCAAGCAACGAACTTGTCGGCAAACACAAATATCGCAAATCTCTTGTCGAACAGCAGTCTGCCCGCTGCATTGCAGGATATGTATATGCCGGCGCAGGTTTCGGAGAATCAAGTACCGACCTTGTATTTTCTGGAAACGCGCTGATTTGCGAAAACGGAGTCTTACTGAGTGAAGCCGAACGGTTTTCGTTTGACGGACAGCTTGTTATTGCCGATATTGACATTGACAGACTGACATCTCAACGACGGAAAAACACTTCGTTTGACTGTCAGGTAGGCAACAATTATTCATTTATAAACACTTATTTCAAGGAAAAGGAAACGCCGCTGCACAGATATATAAATCCGCAGCCATTTGTGCCTGCGCACGAAGACTGCGAGACGCTTAACGAAATTTTCTCCATTCAAACAGGCGGACTTGCAAAAAGACTGACGCACACCGGTATAAATCGAACAGTTATAGGCGTTTCAGGCGGGCTGGACTCGGCTCTGGCGCTGCTTGTATGTATAAAAACCTGCGACAAATTGAAACTGCCGCGACAAAACGTAATCGGAGTAACAATGCCCGGTTTCGGCACAACCGGACGCACTCTGAAAAACGCCGAAACTTTGATGCAGGAACTTGGAATAACCGTCAGAAATATCAGTATTGTAGAGGCGTGTGAACGTCATTTCAAAGACATTGGACACGACCCCGAAACGCACGACATAACATACGAAAACACGCAGGCACGCGAGCGAACTCAAATATTGATGGACATTGCAAATCAGTGCGGCGGTCTGGTTGTCGGAACCGGCGACATGTCGGAACTTGCGCTTGGCTGGGCAACCTACGGCGGCGACCATATTTCGATGTACGGCGTTAATTCGGGAGTTCCCAAAACGCTGGTTAAACGCCTTGTGGAGCATGTTGCCGAAACGCAGATAGAACAGTCGGCAGCAAAAATATTGAAGGACATTATCGATACGCCGGTATCGCCCGAACTGTTGCCGGCAAAGGACGGCAAAATTTCGCAGGCAACCGAAACAATTGTTGGACCGTATGAACTGCACGACTTTTTCCTGTTTTATATTCTTCGAGACGCTTTTTCACCTTCAAAGATTTATTACCTGTCGAAAATCGCCTTCAAGGGAATTTACGACGACCAGACAATCCTGCACTGGATGAGAATATTTTACAGACGGTTTTTCGCGCAACAGTTCAAACGCTCGTGTATGCCCGACGGTCCGAAAGTTGGCGCCATAAACCTTTCTCCGCGCGGCGACTGGCGAATGCCAAGCGATGCCTCGTGTAATTTATGGCTGAAAGAAATGGAAAATCTTTTGTAACTAACAGATGAATAATTGTCTGGAATATTACAGGATTTAGAGATACGAAATAAATTTCAGATAGTGCTTATATAAATATAACCGCAGTATGGACAAGGGGGGCATGCCCCCTTGTTAAGTCAATAGAGTTTATGTAAATTTATATGAGTATATACTGGCTGAAAGCCAGAATTTACATAACCGTATGTCGTTTGACATACGGACAAACATAATCCCAAAAAACTGGCTGAAAGCCAGAA
>JAIROW010000012.1 GCA_031257315.1 Prevotellaceae bacterium | reverse complement strand
ATGTCTTTTTCCCATAGTCAAAAATAAAAGAAAACCTCGTTTATATTGCTGTTAATGAGAATTTTGTACTGTTTTTGTCCCGCTTTGCCTGCATACGCGGTTTTTGGGGATTTGTCCCTGCGGGACAAAATTTTCATAACCGCAGGCGAGCGTAGCGTTGCCTGCGGACAGCGAAACGTACAAGCAACCACTGCCCGAATGGGCAGAACACAGACGACTGAGGCGTTTTGCCCAGTCGGGCAAGTTCGGCGCTTTCGCAATGCCGCAGGCAACGCTACACTCGCCTGCGGTTACGAAAATTTTGTCCTTCTTACAGGTTTTTGATAATCGGGACAAGCGCGTCTCTAATTATTCCGGTAACGGTAAATGGCATGACGCCTATAATAATTATACCGGCAAGCAGTATCAGCAGAGAAATTTTGTCGTATGCGGTAGCGTCAGTAAGGCTCAAATGGTTTTGATTTACAACAGAGCCATAAAAAATTTTCCCCACAGCTCTTAAAATATATACAGCGGTAATGACTATCGAACCCGTTGCGGCAATGGTGAGTACGCGGTGGAACGTATCAGCATGTTCAAATGAACCGACAAAGATTGTCATTTCGGCGACAAAACCGCTAAGCAGGGGCAAACCCAGCGATGCAAGTCCTGCAATAATATATATTAACGACAAAAATGGCATGACCTTGACCAGTCCGCTCATCTCGGCGATGTTGCGCGTGTGTGTTCTGCTGTATATCATGCCGATAACGGCGAAGAAAAGCGCTGCCATCAAACCGTGAGACAGCATTTGCAGAACGGCTCCTTTCATTGCCGTTGCGTTCAGCATCATTATTGCAAACATTATCAGTCCGCAGTGACTGACGGACGAGTAGGCGTTGATATATTTCAAATCTGTTTGCCTTACAGCGCAAAAAGCTCCGTAAACAACGCCGATTCCCGCAAGAACGAGAAATATTCCCGACAGTTCGCGAGCGCCTTCGGGCATTAAATAAACTGCTACGCGAAAACAGCCGTATGCGCCGAGTTTTTTCAGAACTCCCGCATGAAGCATCGAAACAGCGGCAGGCGCCGAAGCATATCCGTCGGGCGACCATGTGTGAAATGGAAACAGTGCGCAAAGTGTGCCAAAACCAATGAATATCAGCGGGAAAATCCATAACTGATGTTCAAACGGGATATTTTTATCTGCAAGTTCGACCACATTCATCGACGTTGCGCCCGATGTGAAATAAATGCCGAGAATACCGAGCAGCAGCAGCGCCGACGCTCCCATAAGCATCAGTGCAAGTTTCATTGCCGAATATTCTTTACGTCCTGTTCCCCAGACGCCTACAAGCAGATACATCGGAATAAGCGCCGTTTCATAAAACATGAACATTGTAAACAGGTCGGTAGAAATAAAAAATCCGAAAGCCCCGATTATCAGCAGGCAAAACCACACAAAATATTCCTTGCCCATATTCCACGACGAAAAAACGCCGGCAAAGGCTACCGTTGCCGAAAGCAACAGCATTAAAACCGAAATTCCGTCAACGCCGACGGAATAATGTATGTTCAGAGGAGCGTACCATATTATATCGCTGACAAACAGCATGGTTGCTTCGGAAACAGCCCTTTCGCGCACAAAAAGTATCAGCAGCGCAATTGAAAGCGCCAGCAAAACAGACGAACCGGAAACCATTATCGTCCTTATGGATTTAATTCTGTCGCCTCTGCACATCAGCAGCGACAGCAGCATTATTAACGGAACAAACACGAAAGAAGACAACAGCGTCAAATGCAACATATTCATAATAAACAACAATTTGCAGCAAACCTGCAATTAATTTGCCCGCAAAGATAGTACTTTTTTCTCAATTGACGTTTTTCCAGTCAAAGGACAGTTATTTTCTTCCAGTTTATTTTCGGACGCGGCTTTGCCTGCAATGTCGATATACGTTCGCGCAAGTTTGCAGCCTTAACCCTCTGTCAGACGAGGATAAAAGGCTGTACAGAAGGTACAAAAAAAATTATTTTTGTAATATTCAAATATTTCATAATTTTGCAAAATTATATGTACCATAAATTATAGGTTAAAAAGTATATAAATAATTAAAATTAAGTTAAAAATGGCTAAGATAGATTTGACGGGATATGGCATTGATGGCAACATTGAGGTTGTTCACAATCCTACCTACGAACAGCTTTTTCAGGCAGAAATCGCCCCTTCAAACGAAGGATACGAAAAAGGAGAATTAACCAAAACCGGAGCAATTTCGGTGAAAACTGGTATTTTTACGGGACGCTCGCCCAAAGACCGTTATATTGTAAAAGATTCAGTTACCGAAAACACTATCTGGTGGGACGGCAATATCAACAAACCTGTTTCAACAGAAGTATGGAACGATTTGAAAGCTCTGTCGCTTAAACAGTTGAACACGGCAAAAAAACTTTACGTAGTCGATACGTTTTGCGGAACAAATACCGATACGCGCATGAAAGTGCGTTTTATTATGGAAGTTGCATGGCAGGCGCATTTTGTAACCAACATGTTTATCCGCCCGTCGCTGTACGAACTCGAACACTACGGCGAACCCGACTTTGTTGTTTTCAACTCGTCGAAAGTTACAAATCCAAAATGGAAAGAGCAGAATCTTAACTCCGAAGTATTCGTACTGTTCAACCTGACGCAGAAAGAACAGATTATTGGCGGCACATGGTATGGCGGAGAAATGAAAAAAGGCATGTTTTCGATGATGAACTACTTCCTGCCTCTTAAAGGCATGGCGTCGATGCACTGTTCAGCCAACGTTGGCGAAAATGGCGACGTCGCAATATTTTTCGGACTTTCGGGAACTGGAAAAACAACCCTCTCAGCCGATCCGAAACGCTATCTTATCGGCGACGATGAACACGGCTGGGACGATAACGGAGTATTTAACTACGAAGGCGGCTGTTATGCAAAAGTTATCAACCTCAGCGAAGAAAATGAACCCGATATTTGGCGGGCAATCAAACGCGACGCATTGCTCGAAAACGTTGTCGTAAAAGCCGACGGAACTCCCGACTATTCAGACGGTTCGATTACCGAAAATACCCGCGTTTCGTATCCGATATACAATATCAATAAAATAGTTCTTCCATCGAAGGCAGGACACGCAAGCAAAATTGTATATCTTTCAGCCGATGCGTTCGGAGTATTGCCTCCAGTTTCAATTCTCGACGAAGCTCAGGCAAAATATCACTTCCTTTGCGGCTACACGTCGAAACTTGCCGGAACGGAACGGGGTATAACAGAGCCAGTACCATCGTTTTCGCCAGCTTTCGGAGAAGCATTCCTCACTCTGCACCCCACAAAATACGCCCAGACATTAGGCGGAAAAATGAAAGAACACGGAGCAAAGGCATATCTGGTAAACACCGGATGGAACGGCACTGGAAAACGCATATCGCTGAAAGATACACGCGCAATTATTGACGCAATTATCGACGGCTCGATAGAAAAAGCCGAAACAGCCAAAATTCCGGTATTGAACCTTACCGTACCAAAAAAGCTGGATAACGTATCCGACATACTTGACCCAAGAAGCACATATCAGGATATTGCCGAATGGGAAAGAAAAGCGAAAAGCCTTGCAAGTAAATATATTAAGAATTTTGAACAATATACCGATACGCCGGAGGGTAAAGCACTGGTTGCAGCCGGACCTCAATTGTAAGTTTATGAAACATGTCTAAATATTTTAATTGTATTTGATGGAGACGTCCCGTTTTGGGACGTCTTTTTTTATTTCATTCAACAATTTTTTTCACCTCACATCAACGCTTTCACCTCATCAAAAATTCATATTCATACACTTTCGGCTCAATTTTTTTTGCCAAAATATCTAAACTTTCGCGCAAAGCGCCGATAAGTTCGTTATATTTCTCATCGTCCGATTTGCTGTTCATTTTGCCTTTGTCGTTTCTGCCTTGAAAATATTCGCGAATGTCGTAAAGTGAAGCGTTTATATTAACATTTTTTTGCGCGTGATAGTATTTCCAAAGTTCGCGTCCGGCATCAAAAACGGCTTGGGCTTCGATGGAAAATTCGCGTTTGACGAGTATTTTTTCCTGTTGGTCAAACAAGTCTGTATAGGCATTTTGTATTTTTTTCCCTTGTAAAAATCCAATCATAAAATGACTTTCATATTCCGT
>JAIROW010000005.1 GCA_031257315.1 Prevotellaceae bacterium | reverse complement strand
CAAGCGAAGCGCGGTATGCGGTAGCACAATCGTTCTCATCTTTGCCTGTAAGGCAAAACTTTAATTCTTTTGCGATAGAGTTTTGCCTTTCAGGCAGTCGGTTGTTGTCGTTTTTAGCCGCAGGCAACGCTATCGCTCGCCTGCGGTTATGAAAATTTTGTCCTTTCAGGACATTTTAACTCCTGATTCACATTAATTATTTTATACAGACTATATTTAATTTTTAATTGAAAATGGAGACGGTTTTGATTTGTCGCGCGTCCGTTTTGCAATAAAGATGCTGCCCTTGCTGTGGAAAAATTCCATCATAAACTGTTGAACGCCACCGAAATAAGCACGTTCGAGTTCTGCTGCCGGTTTGCCTGTATATCGGTAGTGCCAGCTTTCGTATCTGTAACCTGTAATGTCTTCTCTGCCTTTGGGGTATGAGAGTGAAAAACCGTATTTCCATGCGTTGGAATTGAGCCACCGTTCCATTTTTGTTCCGGTAAAACTGTCGTTAACAGACCCGAAATCGACGGCAACTCCAAGCTGGTGCTGCGAATGTCCGGGTTGGGCAGACACTCTGTCAGCTTCTTTGCGTCCACGTCTTTTCACATTGCGTTCATACAGTGTACGCTGGAAAGATTCGGAACGGTAGGTCGATGCAAATGTGAGTTCAATTCCGTCCTTACGCGCTGCCTGCGCCATTTCCAGCAGATCGGGAATGACGGCTGAACTGATTTTGAAATACTGCTGCGATATTTTCAGCGGATAATCTTTCATACTCACCAAATCTGACGGTTCGTAACCCGAAGGAAGCCGGTGTTTTTTGTCAACAAGTGTCAACATTCCGGCTGGTTCATTTATAACGTTTGCCATAAGAGACAGAAATCTGTCGGGCGAGAGCAAAATTCTATCCCGTATTTCGGCAGGAAGTTCTGCAACAATATTTTCAAGATCCTTTTTGTTCAGGCTGAAAGCGTTGTGAACAGACTTGTGATCGTCAGGCAGCGGCGCTTTCTGCGCATTGCCCGCGACCTGTTCGCAAAGACACAATATAATGAATATGTTTACGTTAATAACGTATCTTGTAATTATTGACATGTTCGTATTTTTGCACAAAAATATAACTTGATAATGGAATTTGCAAATCGGTTGCTGTTTTCGATTTTTATAGCGACAACATCTTTTGTAAAATCATACATGAATTGCTTTTTGCCATTTTCACAAATCTTGAATACACGATATTTTGCATGTAAAATTCATCAATTTTTAAAAACATAAACAATATTGACATGACTGATTTAAAATTTTTACATAAATTAACATATTGAAAAACAGTCTGTTTTAAAAAAAAATCTGAAAAAAAATCACGGTATTCAAAAAAATATCTATATTTGAGGATTATTTTAAGACGATTAATTTAACAAAAATATAGATATAAATGGAAAAAGTAGTTGCAGGAATAGATATTGGTGGAACAAATACCCGTATCGGTTTGGTAAACAGTAAAGGAAAAGTGCTGGTTGACAGCAATATAGCCACAGACAAGTATCAAGATGTCAATGGATATATTTCGACCATATATAACAGTATCGAGATACTTGCTAAAAATCCGGATTTGCCTGCTGTTGAGCTGATTGGTATTGGAATAGGCGCACCCAATGCAAACTATCATACCGGAAAAATAGAAAAAGCCGTTAACCTTCCATGGCAAGACGTGCCTCTGGCAGAAACGCTTGGAAAATATTATCCGGGTATGGATATTAAAGTTACCAACGATGCAAATGCCGTTGCTATTGCCGAAATGGTTTATGGAAATGCTAAAAACCTCAGAGATTTTGTTGTTATAACTCTGGGTACGGGTTTGGGAAGCGGAATTGTTTCAAACGGCGAACTGATTTACGGTCATGACGGACTTGCTGGCGAAGTGGGACATATTACAGCCGTCCCCGAAGGAAGACACTGTAACTGCGGTCGTTGCGGCTGTCTCGAAACCTACGTTTCTGCAACAGGTATCAAACGCACTGTTTTTGAACTTCTTGCAACTTCGACAGGAGATTCGCAGCTCAGAAACGCTTCTTTCAACAGTCTGACGTCCAAAGATATTCACGAAGCGGCGCTGAATGGCGACCCTGTTGCGCTTGATGCCTTTAAAATAACCGGCGAAATTCTCGGACGGGCACTCGCCGACGTTGTGGCGTTTACCAGTCCTTCGGCAATATTTATTTTCGGAGGCTTAGCCGAAGCCAAAGACATGATATCGAAACCGGCAAAGGAAAATATGGAAAAATATCTTATCAACTGCTTCAAAAACAAGGTGGAAATTTTGCCGTCGGCTCTGGGAAACAAGGACGCAGGCGTTATTGGCGGAGCTTCTCTGATATGGAAAAATTTAAAAAATATACAGTAATTTTTTTTAAACCTGCTAAAATAAATTTATAAAACATGTTTTTTCCTCCAAGATACATAATTCGCGTTATAAAGTCGATACTATTTGTCGCAATGATTGTTGTTCTGGTACTGCTGTTCATTTACCTGATGTCGGAAAAAAACAGAGTGATGAACTTTACTGATTTGATTGTCAAACCGGTACCAATGCTCGTATTTTTTGTTTTATACGGACTGGTATATCCTCTGGTTTCGTTTATAAACAAAAAGGTTATACTCGAAAAATCTTACAGTGAAGCAAAAATTAATATCATTGACATTTTTGAAAAAACAGGATACAGACTCGAATCCGAAAGTGGAAATATTCTGATATTAAGGCTTGTCAACAACTGGGCGCGGGTTACAAGACTGTTCTGGGAAGACAGAATTTCGGTTGAATACAGCTCTGAAACAAATTCAGTTTCCCTTTCGGGATACAGGAAAGACGTGTATCGTCTGGCAAAACATATTGAATATATAACAAGGACAGAACAAACGAATTGAAAATTTTGAAAAAATGAATATAAATATAGCCATACTTCCGGGCGATGGAATAGGACCGGAAATTGTATCGCAGGCGTTGAGCGTAATTAAAGCTGTTTGCGAAAAATACGGTCATACATTAAACTGTGAATACGCATTAACCGGCGCCGCAGCAATTGACGCCTGCGGAAATCCATATCCCGACGCCACTCACGAACTATGCATGAAATCGGACGCCGTACTTTTCGGCGCAATCGGCTCGCCCCGTTACGACAACGACCCTGACGCAAAAGTTCGTCCCGAACAGGGGTTGCTGGCAATGAGGCAAAAACTCGGACTGTATGCAAACATTCGTCCGGTATCGACTTTTTCCGAACTTCTGCACCGCTCGCCGTTGCGTCGCGATCTGGTCGAAAATGCCGATTTTATCTGTATCAGAGAACTTACGGGAGGCATATATTTCGGGCGTCCGCAGGGCAGATCGGAAGACGGAAACACTGCGTATGATACCTGCACATATACAGTGGCTGAAATTGAGCGTATTGTAAGACTTGCATACCAGTACTCAATGAAACGGAAAAAACGCCTGACAGTTGTCGATAAAGCCAATATTCTGGCTACTTCGCGTTTGTGGCGTCAAGTGTCGCAGAAAATCGAAAAGGAATATCCCGAAGTGGAAACCGAATACATGTTTGTCGATAATGCCGCAATGCAGATTATACAGAATCCCAAACGGTTCGACGTTATTGTAACGGAAAACATGTTTGGCGACATACTTACCGACGAAGCGTCAGTGATAACAGGTTCGCTCGGAATGTTGCCGTCGGCGTCGATAGGAATCCACACCTCTGTTTTTGAACCAATTCACGGCTCGTATCCGCAGGCGGCAGGCAAAGACATTGCAAATCCGCTGGCTACAATACTTTCGGCTGCGCTGATGTTTGAATATGCTTTCAATTTGAACAGAGAAGCGGAAGATATAAGACGCGCGGTTTACGAATCTCTTAAAGCTGAATTTGTTACGGAAGATATTGCAGCGAACGGCAATGCACGAAAAACTTCGGAAGTGGGAGCATGGATAACCGAAAGTATAAAAACATCTGTAAATAAGTAAATTATAAAAAATCATAAAAAATTTTTTTACAATGAAGAGTAATAGTAAATTGAACAGAAGGCAGTTTTTGTCAACTGCCGCAATTGCAGGCGCCGGAACAGTGATTGCCGGCGGCGCAACAACGCTGGCTTCGTGCGGGGAAAAAGCCGCCGACCCGAAAAAACCGGTAAGAACGCCAATAGAACGCCTCAAAAAATGGCGTATCCCGACACTGATCGATAAAGCCATCGATGGAAAGGAATTAAAAATAGGTCTTGTTGGATGCGGCGGACAGGGAACAGGCGATATTATTAACGCCGCCAAAGCAGGAGACGGAATTAAAGTTATTGCTTTGGGCGACGTATTTGCCGACAGGTTAAATTCTGCAAAAGAAAGGTTGAAAAAAGACGCCAATCAGGAAGTTCCCGAAGAAAATTGCTTTGTAGGATTTGACGCCTACAAAAAAGTTATCGACCTTGTTGACGTGGTTCTTCTGGTAACGCCTCCCGTTTTCCGTCCCGTGCATTTTGAATATGCAGTTCAAGCCGGAAAACACGTATTTATGGAAAAACCTATCTGTGTTGACGCCGCCGGAGCAGCAAAAATCTTTGCTTCTGCAAAAATTGCCGATACAAAAAAACTCTGCGTATGCACAGGAACTCAGCGTCGCCACGAGCGCGGATACGTTGAATCGTTCAAGCAAATTGCCGATGGAGCAATAGGCGAAATCACAGGAGGCGCTGTTTACTGGAATCAAAGTCAGTTGTGGTACAGAACCCGCGAAAAGGGCTGGTCTGATGTTGAATGGATGATTCGCGACTGGGTTAACTGGACATGGCTTTCGGGCGACCACATCGTTGAACAGCATGTTCACAATATTGACGTATTTAACTGGTTCTCAGGCTTGAAACCCGTATCAGGTTACGGTTTCGGAGCGCGTCAGCGTCGCGTAACAGGAGACCAGTACGACATGTTCAGCGTTGATTTTGAATACGAAAACGGAATACATCTGCACAGTATGTGTCGCCAGATAAACGGCTGCACCGACAAAGTAAGCGAATTTGTACAGGGAACGCAGGGAAGCTGGCATCCTCACGTAATCAAAGATTTGGCAGGAAATGAAATCTGGAAATATGACGGAGAAAAAGCAAAAACAGAATTTAAACAGCATAATCCGTATTTCCTCGAATTTGTAGATTTCTTTACCGCCATCAGAGAAAACAAACCGTTCAACGAAGCCGAAGGCACTGCACTTTCGTCGTTACAGGCTGCTATGGGCAGAGAATCTGCCTATACGGGAAAACGTGTTACGATTGAAGAGATCAGACAGCAGAACGCAAATCTGTTGCCCGACGAACTTAAACTTGGAAATGTTGATATGAGCAAATACGTTGTTCCGGTTCCGGGAGCGTAATTGTATTTAAAAGATTGTAAATCAGTAACGATTATGAGTACTCGTCGTGATTTTATAAAAAAGGTTTCAACAGGAGGGGCGCTGGCTGCTGTCGGCGCTCTGTCCATGCCTTCGTTTGCCTTCGCTGCAAAAAGCGCAAAATCGGCAAATCTGAACATTTCTCTTCAAGAAGGTATCGCCATAGGAAAATCCTTAGATGAAAAATTGGATTATATGGAAAAACTTGGCGTTACAGGTCTTGAACTGGGTGGCGGAAATTTAGCAAAACGTGTCGATGAAATAAAAAAAGCATTAAGCAACCGTAAAATAAAAGTTTCTGCAATATGCGCAGGCTTTGGCGGATGGCTGCTTGCCGACGACCCCGCCGAAAAACAGAAATGTATCGACTCGACCAGAGAAATTCTTGCCGCCGCAGGCGAACTTGGCTCTGTCGGCATGATTCTTGTTCCCGCTTTCAATTCGCAACATTCATACCCTCACACTCAGGAAACGAGAGACAGGCTGGTTGCCGACCTCAAAGAACTCGGCGCTTATGCCCACGAACACAAAACTTCGATAATTCTTGAACCGCTGAATCGCGGAGAAGCGTTTTACCTGCGTCAGGTTGCCGACGCCGCTTCGATTTGCCGCGATGCCGATTCGCCCGGCGTTTTTTGCATGGGCGACTTCTGGCACATGACGCGGGAAGAAACCTCTGACAGAGGCGCTTTTATTTCGGCTGGCAAATATCTTAAACACGTGCATATTGCAAGCCGCAAACGCCGTATAATGCCGGGCGAAGACGGAGAAGCCGATAACTATATCGATGGTTTCAAGGGATTGAAAGAGCTTGGTTATGAAGGTTATATTTCCTTTGAGTGCGGAACAAAAGGCAACAAGGAAGAAACTTTGCCGGCTGCCGTAAAACTGATAAGAGAACAGTGGAAAAAAGCCTGAACCGGTAAATGAGCGAAACTTCTTTTGACGGACATCTGCGACTGATGCAAAATTTGTGCGCTTCGCGTGAAATTTGCATATCCGAAGCCGAAACAAAACTGAAAAAACGGAACGTTTCGGAAAAAGACGTTGAAAAAATTATCGCTCTGTTGCTTGACGCCGGATACATTGACGAAAAACGTTATGCCGAAGCATTTGCTCACGACAAACTTTTGCTCGACAAATGGGGTCCGCTGAAAATAAAGCAGGCTTTGCTCGCAAAACGGATACCCGCAAGCATTGTTTCCGGCGCAATTGCCGAAAAAGAATGTGAAACAGATACTGACGAAACTGTTTCCATTCTTTTACGCAGAAAATTTCTTACTCTTAAAGCATCAAACAACCGCGAGGCATACGCGAAACTTGTACGTTTCGGCATGTCGCGCGGTTTTGATTTTTCTACTGTATCAAAACACGCTTCGCAAATTACCGGCGAAAAAGATTAACAGGTTTTGATGTACAGATTTTCAGTTTTGAATCCCAATTTGCAGAATTTATAATTATAGTTTAAAACTAAATTGTGGCAATCTGATTAATCTTGAAAATCATGGTTCCGACAATCAAAAAAAGTATTACCTTTGCATCATGAAACATGAAGATTGGAGAAAAAGACCGGAAAAGTTTGTAGCAATAACAGGTTGTAATTCAGAAGCGAATTGCCTTGTCGAAAATGAGAAAAAAAACAGCGATATAAAAACGTCGGTGAAAAAATTTTACTATAACAATAATTTAACTTAGTCTTTCAATACAATGGAAAATATCCCTTTGGCAGAACGGTTAAGACCAAAAAATCTGGACGAATATATTGGACAGGAACATCTTGTAGGCAAAGGCGCCATACTGCGAAACATGATTGAATCCGACAATATTTCCTCGTTCATACTGTGGGGACCGCCGGGCGTTGGAAAAACAACGCTGGCGCAAATTATCGCCAACAGGCAAAACCGCGCTTTTTTCAGTCTGAGCGCCATCAACGCCGGCGTCAAAGATGTTCGCGAAGTTGTTGAAACGGCAAAGAAACAGAAATTCTTTTCGTCGCCCAGTCCCGTTCTCTTTATCGACGAAATACACCGTTTCAGTAAATCGCAGCAGGATTCGCTTCTGGGAGCGGTTGAAAAGGGTATCGTGGTTTTAATCGGCGCAACAACCGAAAATCCATCGTTTGAAGTTATTACCCCGTTGCTTTCGCGCTCGCAGGTTTATGTATTGAAATCGCTGGGAAAAACCGATCTGGAACTGTTGCTGAACAGGGCGACGTCGGAAGATATTTACTTGAAAAATATGCATTTCGACATACGAGAAACCGATGCTCTGTTCCGGTTTTCGGGCGGCGACGCCCGCAGACTTCTGAATATTGTCGATATGATTGTAAAAGTTGCAGATGACAGTGAAAAAATTGTAATAGACAACGAAACGGTAACAAAAATATTACAGCAAAAAACGGCTTTTTACGACAAAAATGGCGAACAGCATTATGATATTATTTCCGCATTTATAAAATCAATGAGAGGAAGCGACCCAAATGCCGCCGTTTACTGGCTGGCACGAATGCTCGAAGGCGGCGAAGACCCTCTGTTTATTGCTCGACGAATGGTTATCCTCGCCGCAGAAGACGTTGGACTTGCAAACCCCAACGCGCTGCTTTTAGCCAATGCCTGTTTCGATGCGGTCAACAAAATTGGCAATCCCGAAGCCCGTATTATTCTGTCCGAAACGGCTGTATATTTAGCAACATCGCCAAAAAGCAATTCCACGTACATGGCAATTGAAGAGGCAATTGCGAAAGTGAAACAAACCGGCGACCTGCCTGTTCCGCTGCACCTGCGCAACGCCCCGACAAAACTGATGAAAGAACTGAATTATGGAAAAGACTACAAATACGCACATTCATACGAGGGGAACTTTGTTGAACTGGAATTTTTACCCGAAAACATTTCAGGATCAAAATTTTACCAGCCCGGCAGCAATGCCAAAGAAACAGAAATACTGAAATCGCTAAAAAATTTTTGGAAAAAATATGGATATTAGACCAAATCTGTACGAATGACATGTTCGTGTAAGTATCTCAAAATCAACTGAAAAAATTCTAACACTTTTAGAACTGTCAAAAATATTTAATGTTAAAAAAAAAAGGAAACTAAAAAAATATCAGTTAATTTGAGACACTATCGCCTTATTTATTGTCCGAATTTTAGTTGGACAGTAGTGATTTTCTTAAAAAAAATTCGGTTGGCAGGCAATTTGAGCGGTAAAAATTCTGTCGCCGTTTTTTGCAGTAGAGATATTTTTTATTGCTGATTATCCGGCATTTACAGATTTACATTTTTTATGCGGCAACATAATCTCCGCAGAAAACAAAAAAATATTTGCAACAAAAAAATTAATGTCTTACCTTTGCGGCGCAAAAATGCGGAAATAGCTCAGTTGGTAGAGCACAACCTTGCCAAGGTTGGGGTCGCGAGTTCGAATCTCGTTTTCCGCTCACCTGTTAAACTTTAAAAATTAATTGTAGAGTATCTATTTAAATTGTTAAGTGGTTATGAACAAAAATATTAATACAAACGACAATTCTTATATTTTTCAGGTCAATTTAAAGGGCATGATCGAATTATTGTCAGAACATATATACAGTTCTCCCAACGTTTTTGTAAGAGAACTGCTGCAAAACGGCATTGACGCAATAACGGCGCGAAAAAGCCTTGACGAAAATTTTTCCGGCAGCATTAATGTGTATATAAATGACTGTGAAATTGTTTTTGAAGACAGCGGTATCGGACTTTCGGAAGACGAAGTACACCGTTTTTTGTCTGTTATCGGGCAAAGTTCCAAACGCGACAATATTTTAGAAAAAGATTATATCGGAAAATTCGGTATCGGTTTGCTTTCGTGTTTTGTGGTCAGCAACGAAATAATTGTAGAAACTCATTCGATTTTCGGACAACATCCGGCTTTGAGATGGAAAGGAAAAGCAGATGGAACATATAATCTTGAAACCATTGATTTAAAGCAGTTTACAGGCACAAGAATTATTCTCCACCCTAAAAAGGAATGGGGATTTCTTTTTGAAGAACAGGAGTTGAGAAAAAATATCCTGCATTTTGGCAGCGCTCTTCCTGTCAAAATAAATCTGATTAAGGCGACAGGAAACGAAGTACTGACCGACGGAATTTCTCCCCCCGTATGGCTGAATCCGGACAGTTCAAAGAGCGAATTGCTCGAATATGGCAGGAAAACATTTAATATCAATTTTTTAGACGCTTTCTGGCTGAGGGCTAATACCGGAGAAATTTCTGGCGCAGGTTTTATAATGCCTTACAAAATTCAGTTTACCGGCTCGAAAGAACATAAAATATACATGAAAAAAATGTTTTTGTGCGAACATTCAGGCAATCTTTTTCCAGAATGGGCTTCGTTTGTAAAATGCGTGGTTAACACCAATACTCTGAAACCCACCGCATCGCGAGAATCGCTTATGGAAAATGACGACTTAAAAAAGGCAAAAAAAGAATTAAATTCCGTATTCAAAGATTATCTTCGCACCCTGTCGCTCATGGATATTGAAACTCTGGAAAAAATTGTCGAAATACATCACCTTTATATTAAAGCGCTTGCGGTAGAAGATGCTGAACTTTTGAAACTGTTTATAGATTATATTCCGTTTGAAACTAACAGAGGATTGCAGAATTTCAAATCATTGAGAACGTATAATAAAGAACTGTACTATACGCCTTCGCTTGACGATTTCAGACAGATTCGACGAATTGCAGGTTATCAGGGATACGTAGTCATAAATGCGGCATATACATTTGAAATTGAACTGATTAGAAAAATATCAATTGTTTTTCCAGAAACAAGCATAAAAAAAATAACCCCGTATGACATTCTGTCAAATCTGGGAGAAACCATTACCGACGACGAAAGGTTCAGCAAATTTGAAAAACGAGCTGACCGGATTCTAAATTCCAATTATTGCAAGGCTCAGATTAAAAAATTTGAACCCGCAGACACTCCCGCAATTTATATTGCCAGCGACAATGCACTGAATAACAAGAATATAAAAAATCTGTCGGAATCGACAAATCCGTTTGCAAAAACGCTTCAAAATTTTATACAGAACAAGGAAATGTCAACTTTGTGTTTCAACAAAGACAATCCGCTTGTAAACGATTTGCTTGAACTGACAGACGAAACCATGTTTGAAGCAGCTGTTAACATTCTGTACGTACAGTCGCTGATGCTGGGACATTATCCGGTCAATGAAAGAGAAATGACAATATTTAACGATTCTGTTTACAATCTTCTTGTGATGGGCATGAAAATTGTACTGTAAATGTATTTGTGATTTTTATACAAAACTGCAAGCCGCATGAGGACATGACCGGAAAATACGGTGTATTGTTATTTACTGCTTGAATGACAGATAATTCAGATCAATTTTAACCCCGTCTCACTGCTTTTCCGTCAGGTATTTCCAGAAGCGAACAGGCATGTTCTGCCTGTGAAGGCGTGGATTGATGCGTTCCATTATGGTCAACGCCTTGAAATAATTTTTCCACAAGTCCTGAAACAGTTTTTCGTCGGTAGCCATTAACGATTCGTCGGGTTTGCCATCGTGCGGCAGACTGTCGGAGAAGGTTATTTCGGTCGTGCGGCGCAGGTCGTAATAAAATCCGTATTTGCGGCGCATATCATAGACAATCCACTGCTGGTCGGCAAAGCGGTTTGTGAAGTGATCGACAGTCAGCGGAAGCGCATTGTATATCGGGCTGACGGGCGCGAAGAATATTCCGTCGGCAGTTTTGCCAAACCGGACAAACTGTTTGACATACAGGGCTTCGTGCGCTACTTTCCGTGCAATGTTGCGGACTTCGAGTACGTCGCTGTCGCCGAAGTTTCCTGCAATTGGACAGTCGCTGTCGAATGTTTTGCAGATATAGCGAAACAGCAGAGCATCGCTGCCTTCAAGCTCCGACATCCAGACGTATATAAGCATGTTGCAGATATTTTTCGGAAGTTTGCGCTGTAACCCTCTCCATACGCGCAGCGCGTTTTCGTTGCTGCTTATTACCGTATGGCTGATTTCGGCAAACAGCGGCGCAATTTCGCCGTTTTTCAGCAGTCTGTCAGGAAAGATTTTTCGGCTGTATGCGTCAAATATCGCTGTCAGCAAACCCTCAAATGTCCTGTCATAATAAAAAATTTTCATCGCTGTATTTTTTGCCAGTCATTATATTTCATACTGCAAAGATAATTCTTTTTATTTGACTTTTTCTAAAAACAAAACATTATTAAATAATGTGAAATAAATAACTTATAGAATGTTACATCTGGGACAAAATGCAGATTTAGACTTTTTTCATCACTGTCGCTGTGCGCGAAGGCAAATAGATGCTTAAAAAATGTTTGCCTTCGGACTGTTCCGTGATGTATATCTGTTTTGTATCTATTCTGCCAAATCCGTCAAAATCAGGAGAATCGCTGTCGAGAATGATTTTATATTTGCCGCTGTCAGTTTCAAAAACATATTCCGCAAATGATTTCGACGGATTGAAATTGAAAAGAAACAGAATATCGCCGCGTTTGAAAATCAGAATCTGAGCTTCGTTGTTCTGAACAAGGGCAAATGGGCGATGGTTAAAAAATTTTTCTTTTTTTGCAACGGCAATCATTTTTCTGTCGAAATTTGCCAGAAAACGGTATCTCAGATTTTTGTCGTCGGCAAGCGACCATTGTCTTCGGGCATACTTATACGACCAGTTGTTGCCTTCGCGGGGAAAATCAATCCATTCGGGATGACCAAATTCGTTGCCCATAAAATTAAGATAGCCGTTTCCGGCAGTGGCAATGCTTGCCAGACGAATCATTTTATGCAGCGCTATGCCTCTGTCAACTGTAAGTCTGCGTTTAAAAACGTCCATCGAATAATACATTTCTCTGTCTATAAGTCTGAAAATTATGGTTTTATCTCCAACCATAGCTTGGTCGTGCGATTCGGCGTAGCTTATTGTTTTTTCATCTGAACGTTTGTTTGTCAGCTCATAAAACATATCGCCAACATGCCACTGCTCGTCTTTTTTTTCGACAATTGTCTTAATCCAGAAATCGGTTACGCCCATTGCCATTCTGTAATCGAACCCGATACCGCCGTCCTCCTCTGGCGCAGCAAGTCCGGGCATTCCGCTGACATCTTCGGCAATTGTAATAATATTTGGATTTAAGCTGTGTATCAGCTTATTGGCGAGCGTCAGGTATGTTATTGCATTATTGTCCTGATTACCGTCGAAATATGCAGAATAGTCGGTAAAATTTCGTCCGATTCCGTGATCCCAGTAAATCATGCTTGTAACTCCGTCGAAGCGGAAACCGTCGAATTTAAATTCTTCGACCCAGTATTTGCAGTTTGACAGCAGAAATGCGAGTACGTCGTTTTTACCGTAATCGAAACACCGTGAATTCCAGACGGGGTGCGAGCCTTTTTCTCCCGAATAAAAATACAGGTCGTCGGTTCCGTCAAAACGGCTAAGTCCTTCTTTTTCATTGTTTACCGAGTGCGAATGTACAATATCCATAATAACGCCGATGCCAAGTTTGTGCGCTTGGTCTATCAGGCATTTCAGGTCGTCGGGAGTTCCAAATTTTGAACTGACAGCAAAAAAATTTGCAACTTGATAGCCGAACGAGCCATAATATGGATGTTCCTGAGTTGCCATCAGTTGAATCATGTTATAACCGGCTTTTGCAATTCGTGGCAGCGCCGTTTTCCGAAAATCGTTATATGTAGCAATTTTCATTTCTTCGGACGACATTCCGGGGTGCGCCTCGTAAATCAGTGGATATTCTGTTTTTGCGGGAGCGCTGTATTTCCATTCATATTTTTTATCCGGTTCCCATACCTGAGCCGAAAATATTTTGGTAGTTTCGTCCTGATGCAGGCGGCGGCAATACGATGGTATCCGTTCTCCTTCGCCGCCGTTCCACCGGACAATCAGTTTATACAAATCGCCGTGTTTGAGACGGTTAAGCGGAACAGTTATTTCCCAGTCGCGCGAATTTAGCCGTTTCAGTTTAAATTCGGGCAAAGGTTTCCAGTCCGAAAATTCGCCGACCAGAAAAATTTCGGAAGCGTTCGGCGCTTTTTCTCTGAAACGCCAGCAGTCGTGGTGCCTGTGCAGTCCGTAGTACAGGTATCCATTTGCAACGTCGTCAAGGGAATTGTCTCCGCAGAGATATTTTTCTTTTAAAATGATTTTTTCGATGCGTTCCTCGATAATACGAGCGAAGGGGAGAAGCAGTGCATCTTTTTTTATAAGATTAAGAGTATCCATAAGGAAAAACTTTAAAGTGCCCGGGACAAGATTCGAACTTGCACAGCCTTTCGACCGCTACCCCCTCAAAGTAGTGTGTCTACCAATTCCACCACCCGGGCTTCCGCACTTTTTATTTTTAAGTGCCCGAAACAGGACTCGAACCTGCACAGCCTTGCGACCGCTAGTCCCTGAAACTAGTGCGTCTACCAATTCCGCCATTCGGGCTTTTGCGGCTGCAAAGGTATTAACTTTTTTTTAATTGGCAAAAAAAATTTTCATAACTGAAAAAAAGACTGTAATTTTGTGGCGAAAATATAAAAATTTTTTGGCACTTACTGACAATTTTGATGGCTGTTAAACGGAATATAATAATAATAATTACAGGCGTGGCAATAGTGCTGCTAATCAGGCTCTTCTATCTTCAAGTGCTTGACGGTTCGTATAAAATCACTGCCGCAAACAACGCTTTGCGTTATGACGTCGAGTATCCGGCGAGAGGTATGATATATGACCGTAACGGAAACGTTATTGTCGAAAACATAATTACTTACGATATTATGGTTACGCCGCGCGAACTGAAAACGGTTGATACGGCAGAACTGAGCAAAATTTTCAGAATACAGGAGACTGAAATTAGTGATATTTTGAAAAAAATTGACAGAAAAAAAAGTTTTAACGCATTTACGTTTCTCAAACAGGTTCCAGCTGACATTTATGCCGGTTTCAGAGAACGCGCCGACCATTTTCCGGGTTTTTACTCGGTTGCCCGAACCATGAGGGTTTACCAGCGCAAAATCGGCGGAAACGTTCTGGGTTATGTTCAGGAAGTTGACACGTCAGTAATAAGAAAAAATCCGTATTACAGGCAGGGCGACTATATCGGAAAAAGCGGAATAGAAGAATCTTACGAAGAAGTTCTGAGAGGCAAAAAGGGCGTCAGCGTTTATCTTCGCAATTCGCACGGCATAACGGTGGAACCATACGAAGGAGGCAGACTCGACTCTGCCGCAATTCCTGGCAGAAGCCTGACAAGCTCGATAGACGCTGATTTACAGGAATATATACAGGAAATAATGATAAACAAAGCAGGTTCGGTAGTGGCAATCGAACCTGCGACCGGAGAAATTCTGGCGCTGGTTTCATCTCCAATTTTTTATCCCGAAATGCTTTCAGGAGTCGGCAGACAGCAAAACTATGCAAGACTGCGTGAAGATGTTACCAATCCGCTGTATAACAGAGCAATAATGTCGGCTCAGCCCCCCGGTTCAACATTCAAGCTGGTGAACGGTCTGATAGGTTTGCAGGAAGGAACGCTGACGGTAAACACCTCATGCTACTGCGCAGGAAGATACCCGTATGGAAAAGGGGTTGGCTGTCATATACACTCGTCGCCCGTTGACTTTGTAAATTCCATAAGGGTCTCATGCAATGCTTATTACTGCTATGCTTTCCGTAATATTCTCGAAAATAAAAAATATCCATCTATCGATTCAGCATTGATGGCATGGCGGGCAAGAGTTCAGAAATTCGGTTTCGGAAGAAAACTCGGAATAGACATGCCGAGCGAACGGCAGGGCATTGTAGCCTCCAAAAACCTGTATAACAAATATTATGGCGTGGGAAGATGGAATCCGTTGAGCATCATATCGCTTTCAATCGGACAGGGCGAAATCGGAGCAACGGCTCTCCAACTGGCAAACATGTGCGCTACGGTAGCCAACAGGGGATATTATTATATTCCTCACATAATCAAACATATAGACGAAGGCGTTCATGTCGATCCAAAATATTACGAAAAACAGTACTGTGAAATAGATGAAAAATATTTTGACTATTCGATAGAAGGCATGTATTTGGCTGTAAACGGCGGAGGTACAGCTGGACGGGCTGCAATACACGACATAAAAGTATGCGGAAAAACGGGAACGTCCGAAAACCCGCACGGAGCAAACCATTCCATTTTCGTATGCTTCGCTCCGAAAGAAAATCCCAAAATAGCTGTTGCTGCAATTGTCGAAAACGCCGGTTTTGGAGGTACTTTTGCAGCTCCAATAGCTTCGCTGGCAGTAGAAAAATATCTGAAAAGAGAAATTTCGCGTACTTGGGAAGAAACCCGCATGAAAGAAACTGATTTAATAACAAACAATCCTGCGTATGCAAAGAAGAAATTCAAGTTCTAACAAAATAGATTTCCTTATTATTCTGATTTATTTGATGTTAAGCGTCTTCGGACTGATGAACATCTATTCAACGCAAAGCGATACGCAGGAAATATTCGATTTTACAAAAAAACACGGAATGCAGCTGATGTGGATGCTCATTTCATTCATATTTGCGACAGCAGTGCTGGTTATCAGCAGCCGGTTTTATCTGGTTTTTGCCTACCATATTTATATTTTTGCAATTATTTTGCTGATACTCACGCTTTTAATAGGCATAGAAGTAAAATCGTCAAAATCGTGGCTGGGAATTGGAAATTTCCGTTTTCAGCCGGCAGAATTTGCAAAACTTGCAACATCTCTGGCATTAGCCCGACTGTTCGGTCAGTCGGAATTTAAATTCAAAACATTTAAAAACCGGTTAAAGGCAATAATGACAATTTCGCTGCCGACAGCACTGGTTTTGTTACAGAGAGACTGGGGGTCGGCGCTGGTATTCGGTTCGTTTATGTTTGTGCTGTACCGTCAGGGCATGTCAGGTTCGGTACTGGCATATATTGCATTTACCATAGTTCTGTTTATTTCAACACTGATGGCGCCTCCAGACATGATATATGCAGCAATTACACTGATAACCATTATAATAGCATTCATTGACTATAAAGATCGAAGCGTGTTGACAAAGGCTGTATTGCCCGGTCTTGCTTTGCTTGGCATTGGGATTGCATATAACAACCTGTCGGACAGCAATATCGAATATGAGAAAATTATTGTTGCAACTGTATTGATGGTTTTTGTAATTTCAGTTATATATCTTCTATTCAAGAGAAAAAAAATAAAATGGGCGCCGATACTGTTTTTTATTTCTTCGATAACAATTTCATATTCGGCAGACTATACTTATAATAATGTTCTGAAAACGCATCACCGCGACAGAATTGAAGACATGCTTGGAATAAAAGTCGATATAAAAAACGCGGGATATAACGTATATCAGTCGAAAATCGCAATAGGTTCGGGAGGATTTGCCGGAAAAGGTTTTCTGGAAGGAACCCAAACTAAACTGAATTTTGTTCCAGAACAAAGTACCGACTTTATTTTTTGCACAATAGGCGAAGAATGGGGATTTATCGGCAGTGCGGCAGTGATTTTTATTTACTGTTTTTTACTGATACGCCTGATTTTGATTGCCGAAAGACAGAAAACAGTCTTTGCCCGAACCTATGGATACTGCATTGTTTCAATAATATTTTTTCATTTTACAATAAATATTGCCATGACGGTAGGACTTGCACCGGTAATTGGAATACCGCTTCCATACATGAGTGCTGGAGGCTCTTCGCTGCTGAGTTTCACCCTGTTACTGTTTATTTTTCTCAAACTGGATTCTACAAATCATACCGGCAAGCCGTGGCTGCAATATTAGGCTGAAAATTGTCGAAAAATGAAACCGGTTTTCAGAATCTGCATATCGAAAACTGAAATTCCGTCAGAAATATACATTTGTATATATATGATTTACAGAAATATATGAACTGCGAAAAAATTTTATATAAATAAATATTGCCGGACAAAAACAAATGCTTATCTTTGCAACGCATTTACCGAAAAAAGACTTTAACAGAAAGTCATAAAAAAGCCCAGATGGCGGAATCGGTAGACGCGCTGGTCTCAAACACCAGTGGATTCACTTCCATGCCGGTTCGACCCCGGCTCTGGGTACGTAGAAAGTAAAAGTCTAATTGAGAATCAATCAGTTAGACTTTTTTAATGCCTGAATTTTCCCCACCGATATAATAGAGTTTATATAAATTAGTTTTTGTAATGCCACGGATTGATTTTGATTCTGAAATTATGCAGAGCCGCACAGATTTTAAAGATGCGTCCGACAAAATTATTGGCTCTGAGCCTGCACT
>JAIROW010000209.1 GCA_031257315.1 Prevotellaceae bacterium | reverse complement strand
CCACAGGAGAATTACCCCGACCGCAACACAGGATACCGCATCGGCATATACAAAACAACCGTCAAAGACATGTACGAGCCATACCTTATTCCACAGGACTACGGTCTCCGCACCAACAATCGCTGGGTGCGCATGACCGATGCCGACGGCGAAGGATTGCAATTCAAAGTCGACGAGAAATTCAACTTCAACGCCTATCCGTACTCCACCGACAACCTGACAAAAGCGGTATACACATATCAGTTGCAGGAACAGGACGGAATCACCTTCAATCTCGATTATGCAACCTCCGGTCTCGGCTGCACGGCACGCTCGATATTTCAGGCATATCGGGCAATGCCGCAGATGTATGAGCGGAGAGTGGAGATAGGAGTGGTGGAGAGAATGAAAAAAGAGTAAAAATTACATAAAATCTATTTTTAAATAACCGTACAGTTTTGGCAGTCAAAACTATACGGTTATTTATTTTTATTGTTTTTTGTATTGCAACAGTCAAAACCTGAACACTAATCAGAATATGGGAAAGCCGATATTCTCAATCTGGCAGCGCCCATCGGTATTAAAGTAATATCGTCTAATTGTTCCGATTTCACAGCGTTTTCGTATGGCAAAACTCCGCACAGCCCGTACTCGTCTATTTTCCATTCGGGAATGGTTCGACCTTTGGCTTTGAATTTCAGCGGCGTGTTGTCAGCCGTGAATGGATTTTCGGAAACGTTCCATTTACGCCGTTCTGCAACAATCGGCGAATTTACGTCGAGAGCGTAATTCCATGCGCTTTCGGGATAAATTTCGTATGTAGCCCACGCCGATGCGTCAGCTCCTTCCTGCCATTTTGAGTCGCCGATTGCGGTTTCGCGGCTGTCTAATTTGACGTATTTTTCCTTTATTTCGAGCGACAGTGTGAGCGGTCCGTAATCGACGCTGACGCTGTTTTTATTTACCTGCCACCGACGCATTTTTATATCCATCGGAAGCGATAAAACTACTTTGTCGCCGTTTTTCCATTCGCGTTTCAGACGCAGGTAAGAACCGGATTTTAATTTTCCGCCGCATTTTTTTCCGTTGACTGATACCGACGCTTTGGCGCACCATGAAGGAATACGCAGATAAAACGGAAAAACGGCGTTTTTTTGAGTTTCGACCGTAAAACGGATTTCTTCTTCAAAGGGATAACAGGTTTCCTCTGTCAGAGTAATTTCTGCGCCGTCGCCCACTTTTGCCGTCGTTTTGCAGGCGTTGAACAGCACAGCCGCCAGCCCGTTGTCGGGAGTTGCAAGAATCAGATGCTCTGCATAATACGGTAAACAAAAACCGTGATTGTGCTGACAGCAGCGGCTGCTGAAAGGGTTCATCGCCAGAAACGGTCCACGGTTGTCAATTCCCGGACAGTGATTCTTTGTGTCGCTGATAACATGGTTTGGAGAGGTAATATATCGTAGCGCTTTGAAATCGTGCATCAAAGCGGCGGGAAAGCTGTTAAAGGCAACGTCTTCGCAGTTTTCAGCCCACGAGGGGTCGCCCGTAATCAGAAGCATGATTTCGTCGGACGCCATCTGTTCGGCAAAACCGCAGGTTTCTGTTCCCTGACGCGGGTCAAAGAAGCCGATACGCGCGTTTTCGTCGGCGCCGAACATTCCGCCCGGAACCTGTCCGAAAGCCCGACGGATAAGACTTTGAACGTTATAGCTTGCCGCAAGCATTGATGAATCTTTTGTGAACATGTAATACGTGGCAGGCTCGCGAAAACACTGAGCAATGTTTACGTTGTGCCAGTTGGGCAACTGCGTTGACTTTGTCCAGTTTGCAGTATTCCGATGGATTTTTTCGGCTAATTTCAGCAGATTTTCATCGCCTGTACGGTTATAAAGCCATGCGACGCTCCACAGGTTGTCGCCTCCTCGACTGTTTTCCCAGTAACTGTAAAGAAAATCTTTGTCGTCTAAACTCAACAGATAGTTACAGTATTTGCTCATAAAATCAATCACTCTTCCGTCGTTTGTATATTCGTAATACGATTGCAGCAGCCAGAGAACAATCATGTTAGGCCAGAAATCCTGCCTGCCGTCGTTCAGATGAACGGGACCGAAATTTCCGTCATCGCGCTGATTTTTAAGAATATGTTCAATCCAGAACTGCGTTTCTTTCAGTCCCGCCTCATCTTTCAGAAGATACATCAAATCGCTGTATCCGCGCAGCCAGTATGGGACTTCTTCCCAGCCCCATTCTCCGCCCGATTTGAGCCATGCGTTGTCGTTTTTTTGCAGCCACGCGCTTATTTCGTTCAGATGACCGTTCAGTCCGTCTTTCTGCAAAATCATAAGCTGCTTCAACCAGCCTTCGGGCAGCGTCGAACCGGTCGGAAGTTTGATAAACTGCTGCGGCTGTAGCGGAGCGCGATTGCTCGTATAGTACGAATTGTACGAATCTGCCGGCATACGGTCAACCGTCGCCGTTTCTGTTTCCGGCGCATTTGTACATGCGCTTAACGCCAATATCCATAAAAAGAAATTCTTTTTCATAACAAATTTAAATCAAAATTAAACGTAAATCATTATTATTTTAAACTTCAAAGGTAATTAATTTTTTTAAGACGTAAAGCGTTTTTTGAGATTCTCTATCTGTGCATGGATATAAATCGACTGTAATAATCCCGTTCCGGACAAAAAAATTAACAAAAATTTAACGTTTTATAAAGAATTTAACAAAAAATTTTTTTTCGTTCTCATTTTTATAACAGTAATAATATAAGTGTTTTTGAGAGGTTAAATCGTGTACGGTACAAAAATTTTTATTCCAAAAATTTTTGCGGTTTCAAAAAATGTGTAACTTTGCATCGGGATAAACCTGAATAATTCAGACAGTAAATGTGGTGTAGAACAGTAAATTTTATGGAAAAAATGTGTTGGCAAATTTGTTTTTTTAACAGATTCGACGTAATTTTTGTTCATTTTGCAGAGAGAGAGAGAGAGAGAGAGAGAGAGAGAGAGAGAGAGAGAGAGAGAAGTAATCAGCGAGTTACGGGATTTATCACGAAAAAAATTCCAAAACATACACACGTATTTTTCCGAATACAGGTTCCGTTGCAGGAACTGTGTCCAGAGAAATTCGTTTTCCATATACATGCCATTAAATAAACAATACTTATATGTATAATGTTTAATTATTACCTTAATATTAATAAATAATATTGTATGAATAAAAAATTATTAATTCTATTTTGGGAGAACACCCTGAAAAAGATTGCGCTGACGGCGTTAATCTGCGGGTGTTCTGTTTCCCTGTCAGCACAGGGAAAAGTTACGGGAAAAGTAACAGACGAATCGGGAACGCCTCTTGCAGGAGCATCTGTAACAGTCAAGGGGACAAACGTTGGCATGGCAGCCGACGCTGACGGAAACTATTCAATCAGCGTAACCGCCGCCGACAATGTGCTGGTGTTTTCGCTCATGGGATTTGCCACACAGGAAATTGCCGTTGGCGGAAAAACCGTGATTGACGTGGCGCTTTCCGAAGACGCTACAAAACTTGATGAAGTGGTCGTAATCGGTTACGGTACGCTTGAGCGTAAACAGTTGACCAACTCCATCACCTCGATTTCTGCCAGAGACTTGCCGACTGGCGTATCGGGCGCAACCATTACCAACGCAATGAAAGGCAAGGTCAGCAACCTCGTCATTCATGAATCGCCCAGCCCAAACTCCGAAACTACTCTGCAATTGCGCGGCATGGCATCGGTCAACACCTCGCGGGCGCCTCTGATTGTTATCGACGGTATGCCCGGCGGCGACATTCGCTCGGTTGTGCAGGAAGATATTCAGTCTATCGACGTGTTGAAGGACGCTTCGGCTGGAGCTATCTACGGCACGAGGGCTACGGGCGGCGTAATTCTGATTACCACCAAACAGGCTAAGGAAGGTAAAATGAGACTTTCGTACAACGGCGAAGCAATCTTTAAACAGAACTTCGGCAAACCGAGAATACTTACTGCCGACGAATTTCGCAGATACAAAGCAAACGCTACCGACTACGGCGACAATGCCGACTGGTGGGACGCAGCCATGTCTGACAATCCTACTTCGCAGCGTCATACTGTTACGATGCAGGGCGGCTCGCAGGCTGCAAAAATTTATGCTTCGGCAATGTACGAAGACAATCGCGGAGTGCTGATGGGCGATAACCGCAAAGACCTTGGCGGACGCATTAACGGCAGCTTTAAGTTTATGGACGGATGGCTTGACATCAATACGCACGTAGATTACCGCAGAGCCAACCGCAACCAGTCGAAACCGGATATCGGATCGCTGATTAACAACAACCCGACGCGCGATCCGCTTGATCCTGCAAAATGGGATCCTCATGCCGGCGGTTTGGGCGACCAGAACGTCATTGCCGATGCAAAACTGGTTACCAACGAAGGTATCGACACATGGTTTCGCCCCGACGTGGAACTGAAACTGAACATACTGCCGATTGAAGGACTTAGCTATCACCAGCTTGTCGGTTACGAACACCGTCAGTGGGAATGGCACAACTATCAGCCGTCGAACTCCACCATGACGGAATATAACAACCGCAGCGGCAAGGGTACAGCCGAACTGAAATTCGACAAAACCGAACTTGTCAACATTGACGGTTATTTTTCGTTTGTCCGCAATATTGGCAAAGACCATTACGTCAACGCCTCTGCCGGATACAGCTATTTTGAACAGAACGGCGAAATGTTCCGTATGAAAAACTACGGATTTGCCGTTGACGCCGTTAAAATGTGGGATATGGGCAAAGGTACTTTCCTTAACAATTCCGCCGCCACGCAAAGAGCTGAAATGGAATCGAAAAAAGAAATCTCCCAGAAACTTTTTGCGCTTTTCGGTCGCGTAAACTATGCTCTCAAAGACCGCTATCTGGCTTCAGCCACAATACGTCGCGAAGGCTCGTCGAAATTTGCAGCCAACAGGCGCTGGGCTAATTTCTGGCAGCTGTCCGCAGCATGGCGACTGTCGAAAGAAAACTTTATGCAAAACATTTCATGGCTCGACGACCTGAAAGTGCGCGTCGCCTACGGCGTTACCGGTAACGAAGGCTTTAGCGCCGATTATGCCGCAACAATGTACGGCTCAAACGAATACTGGCTGCTGCCAAACGGAAACTGGCAATACTCATACGGCATTACAAAAAATATCAACCCCGAACTTGGATGGGAAGAAAAACACGAATGGAATATCGGTATCGACTACGAACTTTTTGACCGGCGAATATTCGGAAAAATTGACTTCTACCGACGCAATGTCGAAGGCTTGATTTACGAGGTTGACGTTCCCCAGCCTCCATATACGGAAACCAAAATGTATAAAAACATAGGCACTCTGAACAATACAGGCTGGGAATTTGAAATCGGAGCAAACATAATTGACTCCAGAGACTGGAAATACAGCTCAAGACTGAATCTGAGCCACAGCTCTACAAAAATGGGAGCAATGGGCGACAACAGCAAGATTGACAGATCAAATGTCGGACGCGCCGGTACGATTCACAGACTTCAGGAAAATGTAAACGTCGGCAGCTTTTTCCTTTACAAATTTGCAGGATTTGACGATCAGGGACGTTTTCAGGCATACGACAACGAAGGGAAGATCATCACCCCAGAAGTGGACGGAAAACGGCAGGAAGACAAACAGTTCATGGGTAACTACATGCCCACCGTTACCGCAGGATGGTCGCACAGTCTGAACTACAAAAACTGGTCGCTGGGATTGACGCTTACAAGCTGGATTGACTTCGATATTTACAACGAACTGGAACATTCGCGGGGAACGACGGAAGGACTGCCGGGAGCTGCGCGTAACCTGCTGCTCGACGCTTATACCAGAAACGCAAATATCAAGGGACAAACGCTCGAATGTGATTATTTTTTGCAGGACGGAACATTCCTGAAAATTCAGAACCTCACAATAGGATATACCCTTAACATGAAAAAATATCTTAAAATAATGGATTCTGCCAAACTCTATCTGACAGTAAACAATCTTTACACCTTTACAGGATACAGAGGTCTGAACCCCGAAGTTGACGTAACAGGATACGAAGGCGGTATTGAATGGAGCGATATTTATCCGCAGACACGCAGTTTTGCACTGGGAATACAGTTAAACTTTTAAAATCAAAAAATTATGAGTCCAGTAATAATAAAATTATACAGACAGATGAAAAATAAAATATCTATTATTATGATTGTTACGCTGGCGGCGATTATGCACGGCTGTAACATTGACCCCGAATATTATTCACAGGTATATCCTGAAACTTTCTTCGATTCTCAGGATAAAGTTTACCAGCGTTTTGCACGCCCGTTTTCGCACTGGGCTACGACGCTGGGTACGGTTCCTCGCAGCCGCTTTACAGCCACGCAAACTTTGTGTACCGACGAAATTGTAATGCCCAACCGCAACGGAGACTGGTATGACGGAGGATTTTACATGAATCTTTTCAACCACAGTTTTGCACCCGGCACCGACGGCTACTGGAACTACGCATGGGAGGCATATTCGGTGGGCGTTGCGCAGTCGTACAGCGCTATGGAAGATATTGACAAGTACGTGGACTTTAAGGCGCTTGGATTTCCCGAAGGCACGCGCGAATCAATGCTTAATCAGTTGAAAACGCTGGTTGCATTTTTTTACCTTCAAGCGCTTGACCATTTTGGCGGAGTACCACTATACTCATCGAACGGTGAAGAACTTAAAGGTCGAGCTTCCGAACAGGAAACTTTCGAGTTTATCGAAAAACTGCTGAAAGAAGCTTTGCCAGCGCTGCCCGCTAAGGATAGCGTTCAGAATGGCAAAATTACTAGGGGCGTTGCAGCATCTCTGCTGGCGCGGCTCTACTTCAATGCCCAATCGTATATTAAGACCGATAGATATTCCGACTGTGCAAAAGTTTGCCAAGATATTATCGATGGCGTTTACGGCACGTATGCTACGGCTAACAGTTTTCAGGATATTTTCGGTTTCGACAACGAAAAATGCAACGAACTGATTTGGGTTATTCCGAGCAACAACGGTACAAGAGAAGTACACGGAGGACAGCACGAATATGCCATGCATTACGGCACCCGCAACTATCTCAACAACTCCGGCGCAGAATCGTGGAACGGAATGTGTCTTGTCCCCTCGCTTGACTCCGACGAGAAATCATATAAACAAGGAGCGTCAAATCCTTCTCCGAAAGGTCAGTACAAACTGGGCAGTCCATACGCCAAATTTGAAGATACCGACCTTCGCAAGAAAAACTACCTGTATATTGGCGACAAGAAATACGAAGGAATGTTTCTGCACGGCAAACTTGTCAACCGGCTTACAGGAGTTGCATGTGTTGCCAACGGCGAACGCGAATTTGCAGAAGGCGACACCGTTGCAATGGTTGACCAGATAGCGCAGCTGTCGCCAAACAGAATTTTGCCTGAAAAGGACAAAGATGGCAAAATCATTGAATACTGGAATGATGACAGGTGGTTGAAAAACAACCCTCCTACAATCAAGCCTGTTGATAGCACCAATCTGCGTGGACAATGGAGGACAAACCGTTATTCCAATGGCAGATATGAAGGCGCAATGTATGCCGAAGAAAACTCAGGCGTAAGAATTTTGAAGTTTTCACCAATACCTAACGCCGCCGATAACTCCCTGCGCTACAACCCCGACATACCGGTAATCCGGTTGACGGAAATCATCTATACGCTTGCCGAATGTGAATGGCGTGCGGGCAATAAAGCCTCAGCCGCACAACGCATCAACAATATTCGCAAACGTTATTTTGAAAGCGGCAACGACCCGAACCCCGTACCGTCAGATTTTGACGAATATCGCCTGCTCGACGAATGGCTTATCGAATTTATAGGCGAAGGACGCCGACGCATCGACCTTATTCGCCACAATAAATTTACTACCGAAGCATGGTGGGATCATCCGGCTGACAACAAACCACACCTCAACCGTTTCCCGATACCATCGACTGCCATTAACGCAAACAGCAAGCTTGAGCAAAATCCGGGATATTATTGATTTGATTACAAATTAAAAATTAAAAAACGATGTAGAGACGGGCAGTTGTCCGTCTCTATGTTTTTATGAACTATTTTGTCATGAACATAGATTTTATTGGATAAACCTGAATGTTGTTTTAAGCTCAATATCCTGTAAATAATGTAAAAAGATGGTATTGCAAAATGCTATTCTTCAAAATCCTGAATCCCAATTGGGAGCTTGCGAATATCAGTCATAAATGTATAAATTTAAAAATTTCTTACAAACAAAGATAATGAAAAATATCAGAACCGCAAAACGGCAATTTTCAGCCAACCGTCCACCTTACTATATTCCGTTCATCTTTATCGACGCTGAACTCTACGCCTATCTTAACCAGATTTTTACCGCTCGCCGTAAAGGGAAGCGTATATTTCCTGTCATTAATTTGACGCATAGCGTCTTCCGCAGTGCCGTTTCCACTCATCTTAAATTCAAAGACATATATGGTTGTTTTGGCAAAAACAACTGCATCGGCACGACCAATGGCGCTGTCGTATTCCGTTTCGACAAACTGTCCCATAAGTTTGAAAAGAAGATAAAAAACGGTTTGGAAATCTTTTTCATCTTTGTTTTTCAACCTGTTGGACATACTGGCAAAGAAGGCTCGAAGGCGCGTCATAAAGCCTTCCACATTATTTGAATTTAAATCCCTAACAAAATTTGGCGAATCAAATTCGCTGCCATACGC
>JAIROW010000179.1 GCA_031257315.1 Prevotellaceae bacterium | reverse complement strand
GATACCATTCTTTTTCATTTGCGCTTGTATTCGCAAGTTCATTTGACCGCTCAAACAGTCTTTTTACCTGTTGAGGCTCTGGAATATAATTTGCCTTGTATGAATCTTCCACCATTTTTTGAAAGATACTTAACGGTAAAGGAACTATCGTTGAAACGCCGCCGTAATAACTGATATTCATTTTGTGCAGCGCGTAAAAATGCGCAATGCAAGCCTCATTAATTTCCGGCGCAACAAACAGACAATAAGCAGGTTTTCCTGTTTCTTTTTTCCACTTTGCAAGGTGTCGAGTAACAGGTTCGCCTTCCATTTCATATTGTCGTTGACCTGATTGCATTGTAACTTCAACAGTTAAACCAAAATCACCATAGTCGCAAACAATATCCGCCATATTCCCCTGCGCGGTGGACATTGGATTTCCAAAATCATCAAATTTTAGATTGGCTTTAACTTGTCCTCCGTCTAACATTGTCATTGCCCGCCAGACATTCCATTCCAGCATTAACGAAATATCATACAATGTTTTATTGAGAATTTGGCTGAATGTAACATTTATGTCATCGTACAGACGATAATCTTTTATTGCTGTAATTTGCTCATTTATAATCGTTTCTTTTCGTTTGTTTACCTCGTCAAAAAGAATGTCCTTTAATTGCGACAACGAAAAAGTATCTTTGATTTTAATTTGCGGGAATTCGGTGTGTAACTTGTTCAAAAGTAAATTTATATCATCTGTAAAAAGTTGTGGAATTTCGGGATTTCCCAAATATTCAGCATACTGTTTTTCATTATCAACAAAATGCGGCTCGCGGTCGGTATTTTTCAAAAAATAATCAACCTCCTGTATTTTATCTGGCGCAATGGAAACAGATTTGCCTATATGTGAGATATTAACAATGCCTGTTGCCCGTAAATACCGAAACAGAGCATCGGTATAATCCCGCATATTGCTCGCTTTGGTTTGCAAAAATTTGGAAAGCGAGGCATCGTTGGTTTCTCTTGTTTTTGTGCTGCCTGCTGAAATTTCGTTTTTGTAAATTACTTGTAATTCTTCGATTAGATAATCATTTCTGAACTTTTTGTAATTCTGCTCATTTTGGGCTTTGGCAATTCTAAACTGTTCGATTTTTGCGACTATTGTATTGAACATTCGATAATCAACTAACTGCAAGCCGAACAGCATGATTTCATCAAAATTCAATGAGCCGAAATGACGGATTAAACGAAAAATTTCAAGATAGGGTTTTATCCAAAATTGCGCTGCTTTTTCTGTTGGCTTGTGATATGGCGAAGGCAACTGAAATTTAAGAAGTTGCCGTAAAAATATTTCTTCTTTGCGTTTG
Source organism: Prevotellaceae bacterium (assembly GCA_031257315.1). Lineage (GTDB taxonomy): Bacteria > Bacteroidota > Bacteroidia > Bacteroidales > UBA932 > JAIRLF01. The sequence goes on along the minus strand of JAIROW010000179.1, from coordinate 21,355 downwards.
GTTTCAACGAGTTCCTGTCCTGCGTGTGTTAATGAAATGACAGGCGATAAGTTCACAAATCCTAATGCTTTTGGGGCGCGGTTTATTCTGTCCCTTGCACTGAAAGCAGGGTCGTTTGCACCTTCGCCATTGAAAAAATTTTCTTCTCGCAGGAGTTGCATAAAAGCTATTTGCGTTTCATTGTTCCATTTTTGCCCTGCAAAATGAGAATTTAACAATTCAATTTCGGGAATCATACGAAACGGCGTTCGCGGGGAAGTCGTAATAAATAATATTTTGCTGTCTATGCTTGCCATATCAATTATAAAATAGTGATTTATAATCTGTTTCGTAATTTGCCACTAAAATATGCGTTGCTGCCGACTTGAAGCGGTTACGGATATTTACGGAATAATTTTTTGCGTATTCGTCAATTATCATATCGCCGTATAATTTTTCGGTAAGCGGCGTTCTGCCAATTACAAGCAATGCCTTACAATTTAAATTTTTAAAATCCTGCGCAAGGGCAATATGACAATCATCGTTGAAACCGTCTTTGTATTCTTCATTTCCATAATCAGAAAAAACGCAATCGTAAGGCGGGTCTAAAAACATAAAATCGTCTTCTTTTGCAAGACTGAAAATATTTTTATAATCAGAATTAAAAATATCTGCATTTTGCAGTAAATCGCTGTGCTGTTTTGTTACCAATGTTGTATTCAAATGTGTATATCTGCCAAAAGGCACATTAAATTCGCCTTTTGAATTGTAGCGTATCATTCCTGAATAAGCGGTTTTGTTAATGAAAAAATATAACAGCGCATCAGAATATTTCGTATCTGTAAGGTCATTGAACATATCGCGGATTTGATAATATAATTCCTCGTTTTTGTCTTCCACTCTTTCATTTGGCGTTTGCTTTTTTAAAGCATCAAACTGTTTACGGTTGATTTCGTAGATTTTTTCTATCTCGTCAAGTTCTTTTCGCAAAGCAGGATAATCCGATTTGACGCCTTTATAAAAAGCCATTAACTTTGTATTTATATCATTGATAATCGCTTTTTTTGGTTCTAAATGAAAATACAAAGCGCCCCCACCAAAAAATGGCTCAATATACCTCCCTTTGTAATGCGGTATATGTCTTTCTATGTTTGGGATTTCGTTGGATTTTCCGCCTCTGTATTTTACTAATGGTTTCATATTTTTATCGTTTTATGTTGTACTAAGTATTCTTCCAAAGAAACTGTATCTTTGGTTGCCAACAAGTTGGTGTAATCGGAAAGGTGTATATTATTCTCGTTTTTCATCGTTTTTTAAATTTAATTCCAAGTATTGTATATGCCTTTTGCAAGCAACCACGAACAAGAAAGGTTAAAGGTTCATCTTTGTCTGCCTTCAAAAATTCCGCAATAACCGGAATATACTCTTTCCTTGCTCTCCGCTCGCCTTTTTCTATTTTGCAATAAGAGGCAGTGTCAATATCCAAAGCAACAGTCAATTTACGCACTGGCAGCCACTGTTTTTCTCGCAACTCTTTTATTTGTTCATTAAACATCATATTTTTGAAGTTTATTGTTTTGTAATTTTTCGGCAAAGATACAAAATAATCCAATACGTTATCATTGAAAGAAGAGAATTCGAGACAATGCCCGCGAGCAGGAAAAGAAAAAAGTATTACCTTTGCGGCATGAAATATAATAAAAAAATACGCTGTTAATCAAAGTATTATGTCAAAAAAGAGTTTAATCATCGGCATTTTATATTTCGTCGTGCTTTCGTGCGGCGAAGAAAAAAACAGAGACATGCAAAAGCCCGAAATACAAATCAGTTTCCCGCAAAACTGCATACAGCTTCGACGTGGCGAAAGTTTTACTTTCAGAGCGCAGTTTTCCGACAATGCGGAATTGGGCAGTTACAACATCGAAATCCATAACAATTTCGACCGACATTCACACTCGACCTCCAACGCTGAATGTGAACTGGACGACAAAAAAACGCCTGTCAATGCGTGGGTTTTCAATCAGTCGTATGAAATTCCTGCGGGACTCAAAACGTTTGAGGCAAGCAATGAAATCACCGTTCCTGCCGATATTGACGCGGGCGACTATCACTTTATGGTACGTCTGACCGACCGATCGGGCTGGCAGCAACTGGCGGCGGCAAGCGTGAAAATTTATTAGGCGTTAGGCGTTAGGCGTTAGGTGTTAGGCGTTAGGTGTTAGGCGTTAGGCGTTAGGCGTTAGGCGTTACGACTACTGCCTACTGCCTAACGCCTATGTTTGCAAATTTGGCAGGTTTCATAATTAATTACTACTTTTGTGCGTTTTTTTAATATGTTATTTTGATATGAAAATTGCAATAGTTGGCACAAGCGGGGCAGTCGGGCAGGAGTTTTTGAAACTGCTTGACGAGCGTAATTTTCCCGCCGATGAACTGGTTTTGTTCGGCTCGTCGCGGAGTGCGGGAACAGAGTACTCCTTTCGGGGCAAAAGTCTGAGAGTAAAGGAACTTAAACATAACGACGATTTCAGTGGTATAGATATTGCGCTGACTTCGGCGGGTGCGGGAACTTCGCGCGAATTTGCCGCCGACATAACAAAATTCGGAGCAGTGATGATAGATAATTCGAGTGCATTCCGTATGGACGACGATATTCCGCTGGTTGTTCCCGAAGTAAACGCCGAAGACTGTAAAAAACGTCCGCGAAATATCATTGCAAATCCCAACTGTACAACAATTCAGATGGTTGTAGCTTTGAACCCGATAGAAAAACTGTCGCATATTTCGCGAGTTCACATCGCCACATACCAGTCGGCAAGCGGAGCGGGAGCGGCTGCAATGAACGAATTGAAAGTACAGACGGCTCAGGCGCTGAACGGCGAAACTGTAACCGTCGAAAAGTTCAAATATCAGCTCGCGTTCAATCTTATTCCGCAAATTGACGTATTTCTCGACAACGACTATACAAAGGAGGAAATGAAAATGCACAACGAAACGCGAAAAATAATGCATTCCGACATATCGGTCAGCGCAACGGCGATTCGCGTGCCGGTAATGCGTGCTCATTCAGAAGCAATCTGGTGCGAAACACTTGCTCCGCTTGACGTCGAAGATGTACGTAGAGCATTTGAATCGGCAGCAGGAATAACGTTACTCGACAATCCCGCAGAAAGCCGCTACCCAATGCCTTATCTACTTGCCGGTTGCGACGACGTTTATGTAGGACGTTTGAGAAAGGACTTTACGCGCGAAAACGGATTAACATTCTGGACTGTAAGCGATCAGATACGTAAGGGCGCAGCTCTGAACGCCATTCAGATTGCCGAATATCTTATAAAAAACAGACTGCTTTAAGAGTGAATTTACGTCATTTGTTTCTCACATATCAGGCGCAGACTTCGCCGACGCCCTTTGGAGTGGAAATATCCAGCGCCAAAGGGATTTATATGTATGGCGTTGATGGCAAGCGTTATACCGACCTTATTGCCGGAGTTTCGGTCAGTAACGCCGGACACTGTCATCAGAAAGTCGTTGAGGCAATATGCAGACAGGTCGCAAAATATGCGCACCTGATGGTGTACGGCGAATTTATCCAGTCTCCGCAGGCGCTGTTTGCAGAGAAAATCGCATCGCTGCTGCCCGAAAACCTTTCAAATGTTTATTTTGTAAATTCGGGCAGCGAAGCAAACGAGGGCGCAATGAAACTCGCCAAACGTTTCACCGCGCGAAAGGAAATAATTGGATTTAAAAAAGCGTATCATGGCAGCACTCAGGGCGCTTTGAGCCTCATGGACGACGGACGTTTCAAATCGGCGTTTCAGCCCCTGCTGCCCGACGTGCGTCTGATAGATTTCAACGATTTCGACAGTCTGGACGCAATAAGCGAGCGTACAGCCTGCGTTGTTGCAGAACCGTTGCAGGGCGAAGCCGGCGCGGTTGTACCCGTAGAAGGATATTTGAAAGCTCTGAGAGAAAAATGCACGCAGAAAGGCGCTTTGCTGATATTCGACGAAGTTCAGACCGGTTTCGGACGTTTGGGCAAAATGTTTGCCTGCGAAAAATACGGAGTATTTCCCGACATAATAACCGCAGCAAAAAGCATGGGCGGTGGAATGCCGCTGGGCGCGTTCATATCGTCGAAAAAAATAATGAACATGCTGACGTTCAACCCTGCTCTCGGACACATCACAACCTTTGGAGGGCATCCGGTATCGTGCGCCGCAGGTCTGGCGGCGCTGGAAGTCATACAGTCCGAAAATCTGATAGATTCCGTAGAAAAAAAAGCCACGCTGTTCCGAAATCTGCTTGGCGATACAAATATTGAAGAAATCAGGGGCGACGGTTTATTGATGTCCGTAGAACTCGGAACGCCGGAACGTTTGACGCGATTTATTGAACTCGCATATAAAAATGGAATAATTACCGACTGGTTTCTGTTCAACAATTCTTCATTTAGAATATCGCCGCCGCTTATAATCACCGACGCGCAAATCGAAGAAACCTGCCATACGCTAAAAAAAATACTGTCGAAAGTATAACGAAAATGAATATATCTGTAATTAAAATCGGTGGAAACATAATTGACGATGTAGAAAATCTCGCGCTGTTTCTCAAAAAATTTACCGCATTTCAGGGCATAAAAATCCTTGTACACGGAGGCGGAAAACTTGCTACAAAACTCGCCGACAAACTTGAAATCAAAACTCGAATGATTGACGGTCGCCGTGTAACGGACGCGGCTACAATGGACATTGTAACAATGGTTTATGCAGGTCTGATAAACAAACAGATTACGGCGCAATTGCAGGCGACAGGCTGCAATGCCATAGGACTTTCAGGCGCGGACGCAGGTTTGATAACGGCTGTAAAACGCAGCCCGATACCGGTCGATTTCGGTTTTGTTGGCGATATTTCTGTCGAAGGAATCGATGCAAAACGTCTGCTGGACATTCTCAATCTTGGACTTGTCCCCGTTTTCTGCCCGATAACAGTTGACAGGCACGGTACTCTGCTGAACTGTAACGCCGATACCATAGCACGGTCGATTGCCGTCGCGCTTTCGTCGTCACATTCCGTGCGCCTGATTTACTGCTTTGAAAAGAAAGGACTGTTGGCAGATGTGAACGACGAAAATTCCGTAATCTCGTCAATTAATTCCGAAAATTGCGACAGACTCAAAAGCGAAGGCGTTATTTCTGCCGGAATGATTCCAAAAACAGACAATGCTTTCGGAGCGCTGCGCGAAGGAGTTAAAGAAGTTGTCATAAAATCGTTTGCAGATTTGGACATCGACAGCGGCACTTCTATTAAACTGTAAGGCAGTGACTTAAATCGACTGAAAATTTTTGTTGTTTTTGTAAATATCTGACTGTTTGCGTATTAAGACAATGCTTCAAATTGACTGATTTTGCCGTTCAGTGCAAACATGTCAACAGAAAACATTGCAGCATACCAAACAGATTCCCTTGCGGGACAAACTGTTACAGGTTATTTATTTCACCGTGTTACCAAACTCTGATTTTTTTATTTCATTGCCATATATTTTTTGCGTTCGTCGGGCGAAAAATGTTCTATCGAATATCTCAAAGTTGTGCGCGACATTTCGGTAGCATGTCTGTCTAAAAAATCAACAAGAATTTCCCTGTTCTTTTTGCCCGTTTCGCGCAACATCCAGCCGATGGCTTTGTGTATCAGACTGTGCCTGTGGGGTAAAAGTTTTTTGGCAATGGCGATTGCGTCGTCAAAATCGCCGTTTTTTATAAAAACAATTGTAGAAACCATCGAAATACGCTGTTCCCACAGATTATTGCTTTCGGCTAAACTGTAAAGTTTTCTTCTGTCTTTTCTGTCAAGCAGATATTCGCCTACAATTTGTGCGCTCAAATCGACCAAATCCCAGTTATTTGCCTGACACGCATGTTTTAAATAAAAATCATATATCTCATGTTTTTCGTCTGCCGATTTGCTTTTTTTGAATTTTTCTACAAGAATCAGAAATCCGGCAAGTCTGATTTCGTGAAATTCGGAATAAAGAAGTATTTCCGTTTCTGCTACCGACATGATTATGTACGGTTTAATCGCATATCTGATTTTTGGGACAGGTAATCCGAGAAAAACATCGCCTTCGGCATATTCTCCCTTGCCTGTTTTGAAAAATCGCTGTAAAATCATTGCCTTGTCATAGTCTGCAAATGATTTTAATTCATCTATCAATTTATTTGCATATATATTTTTCATACAATCGAATATTCTACAATCAACAAAGGGACAAAGGTAGAAATTTTTTATGATTTTTCGCTCGAAGCGCAATTTTTACAAAATTAATACAGACTGGCAGGATTAAATATTTACGCATTTTGTTTTGAATGACAATTTGGAGCAGAATAAAATTGACTGCATATTAAAATCAATTGTATTGATGTCGGAATTGAATTTCCAAAAAAACGTTTTGATATTTTCAAAAAATTACATACATTTGCAGGTCAAAAATTTATGATTTTTATGGTTAAACTATTTGATTCTGTTGAATCTATAATAAAAAATATAAAAGTTATTATAAAAGTTATTTTGCGCATGAATGTTTATAAAAGAATTTTGGCTTTTGCTTTGACGCTTTTTTGTTCATTTTCTCTTAATGCCGGAGATTTAAAAGTTAAAACAGATAATATTGTATCTGTCGGTCAGAAATTCCAAATTGCATACACCATTGATTATGCCGAAAATAATCCGGTTACAGAATTTATACGTCCTGCTTTTTCCGATTTTAACCTTATTGCCGGACCTTCGGAATCTACCTCCATTGTCAATATAAACGGCGCAACCACATTGACGAAAGTGTTTACATATTATGTACAGGCAAAAAGTGAAGGGATATTTCCCGTTCCGGAAGCCAGCGTAAAACTTAAAGACGGTACGGTTGTAAAGTCCGAATCAAAATCAATAGAAGTTATTAAAGAATCGCAAAACAGTTCCAAACAGTCAAACTTGCAGGCAGGCGAAGTCAGCAGTGAAGATTTATTTGTAAACATGGAGTTTAATCGACAGTCGGTATATAAAGGCGAGCCTGTAATACTGACAATAAAACTGTACAGTCACAATGTTCCTGTTACAGGAATTTCAAACTTCAAGATGCCAACGCTGGCAGGCTTTGATACTCAGGAGCTTACATCGAACAACGACGAAACAGGACAACAAAAATATAATGACAGAATATATCGGACACATGTACTCGGACGTTTGATTCTGTATCCTTCAAGAGCCGGCGACATAAAGCTGGATCCCGTAGAACTGGTTGCAACCGTGCAGGTTCGCCAGCAACAGCAGCGTCATGACGATATGTTTGAATTTTTTATGGGACCTGCTTTCAAAAACATAAACAAATCCATTAAAGCTGCTCCTGTTACTTTGAAAGTCAAAGATTTCCCTGCCGGCGCTCCCGCTTCGTTCAACGGAGCTACGGGAAATTTTAATATGACTTTAAAAACGGATAAAACTTCTTCACTCGAAAATCAACCGATTACATATTCAGTTACAATTTCTGGAACCGGCAATTTTAGACAGATAAGTGAACCGCTGGTTGTTTTTCCTGACAGATTTGATAAATATGACCCGAAACTTACCGATAACGTCAAAAGTGGAGCTTCTGGTGGAACGGGAAGTAAAAAATTTGACTATGTAATAATTCCGCGAAATTCGGGAAATTTTGAAATTAAACCGGCAGAGTTTACATATTTCGACACGCAAAAGGGAACGTATGTAACGCTTAAAACCGACCCCGTACATCTTGAAATAGAGAAAGATCCGAACAGTTCCAATACACATGGCGTTATTTCAACGCCGATAATTTCGGGCAAAAAAGTAGAACATTTCGGAAATGATATTCTGTTTATAAAAACCGATTTGTCGAAACTGAAACCCGTCGGATATGTGTTTTTCGCTTCTGCGAATTTTTACATGCTGTTAATCATTTTAACAGCGGCATTTGCAATTGCTTGCCTGTTAACGAAAAGACTGGAAAAAAACAGAAAAAATACGGCAATGATGCGCAACAAAAAAGCTAACAAAATTGCCGTTTCACGTCTGAAACTGGCTGCAAAACTCCTTAAAACAGGCGATGCCACAGGTTTTTACGAAGAAGTTTCAAAGGCTTTATGGGGATATATCGGCGACAAACTGAACATGCAAAGTTCCGAACTGTCAAGAGACAACATTCAGGAAAAATTGAGTTTGCAGAATGTTCCCGAAGAAAATACCGCGCTGCTTATGGCTGTGATAGACAACTGCGAATACGCGCGATATGCGCCAGGCGGCGGACGCAAAGGAATGGAAGAAATCTACAATGAAGCTGTTAAGGCAATCACAAAACTTGAAAATCTGAAATAGTTACAAATGTATCTGAAATGTCTTGCCGTATCAAACTTCAAAAACATCGAACAGGTTGATATAGAATGTTCTCCGGTAATGAACTGCTTTGTCGGCAATAACGGCGAAGGCAAAACAAATCTGCTCGACGGAATTTATTATCTGTCGATGTGCAAAAGCAAATTTGTATCAAGCGACTGTATGAATATCCGCAATAATGAAGAATATTTCATGCTGAAAGCAAAATATTTTGCAGACAGCAGCGAAAACGACGAAAACTGCGCAAGTTGCGGAGTAAAGCGAAACGGCAAAAAATCGTTCAAATACAATTCAAAAGAATACAAAAAACTGTCGGAACACATAGGCGTTATTCCTCTGGTATTTATCACCCCTTCCGACACAATGCTGATAACAGACAAAAGCGAAGAACGCCGTAAATTTATCAACGCCGTAATTTCGCAAACCGACAAACAGTATCTTGACGCTTTACTTCGATACAACAACGTTTTGCAAAACAGAAACAAACTGCTGAAAAACAAACAGTCAGATATTGATTTCAGTCTGCTCGACACAATGAGCGAACAGATGTCCATATACGGAAAAATCGTGTTTGAAAAGCGCAAAACCATGATAAACATGTTTTTACCGATGTTTCAGAACGTTTACGACGCTGTTTCCGACAACAGAGAAACAGTAAAACTGTCGTATCGCTCTGATTTGGACAGGAGCGATTTAAAACAGCTTCTGGACGAAAATCTCGAACGCGACCTCCTGTTGCAGCATACTTCGACAGGCGTACACCGCGACGACCTGTCGCTGGAAATCAACGGACGTTCTCTGAAAAATTTCGGCTCGCAGGGACAGCAAAAAACATTTATTATTGCAATGAAAATGGCTCAGTTCCGAATGATAAGGCAAAATGCGGGACTTTCTCCGATTCTGCTCCTCGACGATATTTTCGACAAACTGGATACTGCGCGTGTCGAAAGGCTGATTACCTTTGTTACTGGCAACGGTTTTGGACAAATTTTTCTGACCGACAGCAATAAAAACCGGCTTGACAGTCTGCTGCGCAAAACTGCTACCGACTATAAACTGTTTGGCGTAAATGCCGGAAATGTAGAACTCTTACAGTCGTCCTGAAAAATATGATACGAAAACAGCCCGTCGCTTTAAACAGCCTGCTTTTGTCGATAGTTAAAGAAAAGCGTCTGGAAGAAGGATTTCGACAATATCGTTTTTTTAAACTGTGGGACGAAATTACAGGACAACATATTGCAAAAGTAACCACATACAAACGTTTGGACGGCAAAAAACTGTATATTTCTCTCGCCTCATCGGTTGTTCGCTCAGAGCTGTATATGCACCGCTCTGAAATTATCGCCGAACTTAATCGCCGAACCGGAGAAAATATAATTGACGAAATAATTCTGAAATAACGCTTTCGATTGCAGAATTACTGGATTTTTCCGGAATATTATTAATTCACAACTTTTAATTTTCAATTCGTACTATCCTCCAGTTTTTTTCCGCACTTGAAGCAGTAAACAGCATTGTCGCTATGTCCGCTCGAATGGCAGAAATGGCAGACAGTTTTATCTTTATATTGCCACCGGTGTCCAGCTGTCCGTTTTTGTTTTACGATTTCGGCAGAAACAATGCCGGTTGGGACGGCAATTATTCCATAACCGGTAATCATAAGCATGGTTGCAAAAAACTGTCCGACGCCAGTATGAGGCACAATATCTCCGTATCCGACCGTTGTAAGCGTAATCACTGTCCAGTAGATACTTACGGGAATACTTGTAAATCCGCTTTCGGGACCTTCGACAAAATACATGACTGTTCCGACAGTAAATGAAATAACAACAACAGTGTATAAAAATACTATTATTTTGGGACGGCTTGATATAAGTGCAATCCGCAGACGGGTTGACTCTTCGATAAAACTGAACAGCCGCAAAACCCGAAACAGCCGAAACAGCCGAAACGACCTTATCGCGCTTAAAACATTGCTACCAATAATGAAAAACGAAAGATACATTGGTAATATTGCCAATAAATCAACAATTCCGTAAAAACTGAAAATATATTTCAACGGTTTATTCAAACTGTAAATTCTCAGTATATATTCGACCGTAAATATAACAGTAAAAAACCATTCTGCAATCAGCAATTCTCTGTGAAACATCATACTTACGCTTTCTACCGTTTCAAGCATAATTACCGCCAGACTGCATACCGTCAAAATCAGCAAAATTACATCGAACAGTTTCCCGACAGACGTATTTACACCATAAAACATGATGTGTATATGCTGTCGCAAAATATCAGACCGGCTTTTAAACTGTTTATTCATAACTAAATACAAAAAAAAATCAGAATACAAAGATACACGAAATTCATCAATTGCAACTGCAAAAAAAAATGCAAACCGTAAATTTTCATCTGTCGGCAAATATCCGTTATGGAGAAAATTGGCTGTCCCAAAAGGTAGTTTGTTCAGTATTATGTACCCAAAAATGAGACAAAAAAAGAGGAATTTCAAAGCCACGCCAGAGGTGGCAGCATCTCGTAGAAATGCATCGCTCGGTAGAAAATGCAGCTATCTCATTCCACAGCATCTTGTAAAGATGTATCTCTTTGAGATGCTGGCGAATATATGTTTCTTCCATTTATATCGAGTGATGCGATCCTGACGGATTGCAAATTTTGCCCTGTATCATAAAAGGGTTAACCCTTTTTAGCAAGCCCCTTAACAGTTTCATTTAAATGGTTTTTCAACGTATAGAAAAGACTGTTAAAAAAGGGCGGAAATTCTCCGTAGCCGGTACATCATGCTGAACACACTACCTTGCGGGACTTTTTTACTCCTGATTCGCATAAATTATAACAGCATACTTTTTGCATCACCACCAGAATTTTTTTGCGGATTCAAAGCATTTGTATGTCTTAAAACAATGTCAAACAGGACATTTGAGAGTTGACCCCATTAGTCCTGTTCTACAATTTGCCGATGTCAAAAAACTTTTTCGCCTCTTTTCATTTTTACAAGAATTGTGCCGAGATTTTTTTTCTCGTCCGTGTCGCGATGGTCAATTAAATGATATGCCTGTTCGATGTTTTGAATGGCTGTCTCCCTGTTTCCGAGCTTGTAAAGTATGTAGGCGCGGGTTTCGTATATTTCGGCGATATTGCTGTGCGTCATCTGTTCGGCAATCGAAATCCAGTTCAGTGCATCGTTCAGCGCCGCTTTGTGACTTAAAGTTTCGACAACGTACTGCGCCGTTTTTACCATTTTTGAAGCATAGTTTCCTTCCGTAACTGAATACAGCGGAGTTGTTTTTTTACGGTGAGTTTGCCTGTGTTGCGTTATTAAACTGACAAACGCATTAGCCTGATTCAGCAGTTTTAACGGCTGTCGGGTTTCGTAGAAATACCTTGTCAGGTATTCGTTGTAAATAATGTCGCGATTTTCGGTACAGAAATCCGTTTTTATGTTAACAAGCTGAGGCAAAGCATATTCGTCTCTGTTTTTGCATACATTTAGAAAACTGGATTCGATTGATTTGTCTATGAAATGGTTAAATCTTTCGTCGCTCAGTTTAAGTATGATTTTTATCTGTTCTTTATTTTCCTGCATAAAAGTGCAGAATTTGCCCGGCACGTTAACCCTGTTCCGTTCGACAAACAGAAACAGGATTTTTTCGTTCATCAAATTTTTTTGCGGAGCGACGGTTGCATACCGGTCAATCATTTCGCTGTTATCCAAGCCCAAATCCGTCCGTTTACCGATATATTCAAAAAGACGGTTAATGTCCATCGCATTGTTTCGATAGTCCATGTCCATTTGAGCCATCGGATTGAGTTCGGCTTTCATTGAAAGCGCGACCTCTGCGTAATCTTCAATTTCTGCGGGCGAGCTGATTTTTTTTGCCGGCAAAAGCAGATGTCCTTCCGGGTTCAGCACAACAATACTGGGAAACGCTTTTACTCCGTACTTTTCAATAATAAATCCATCGTCGGGGTTCGATGCGTATATCGACGTTTCAATAAAATCGGAAGACAGAGAAGCAATGTTATACAGAGTCTCATAGTTCCTGTCTTCAAACACCTTAATTATAATACATTTGTCGTTGTTTCGCGCCGAACTGATAAGATTCATCAATTCTTCCGCGTTTCTCAATCTGCTGTTAATCGTTGCCCAAAACAAGCAGGCAATAATTGTTAGCCCCGTCTTCCTAATTCCCATAATTCATATTTTATTTATAATCTCTAAAAACTTTTTTTGTCCGATAAAACGTTTATTTTAAGATTTTTATCCGATAAAAAAAGATTCGTTTACTGTTAAAAATCCGGGGACAAAATTAGGTGATAAAACGACAGGCTGTATTTTAATCTTTATTAAATTACAGCCTGCATACTTATATTTTGTTAAATATATAAAATCCTGATTTTAAATACCTGAGAACCAGTTATTTCCTGATTCTGTTTAAAGATTTTACCAGCAAGTCGTCCTTAAAGATTTTGCGGATTGCAAGAATGCTGAAAATCAGCGAAATTACCGGAAAAACAGATGGAACTGAAAATTTAAACAGCTCGATCTGGTTCATAATAGAAATCACATAATACAGAATAAAAATCTGCAAAGCAGTCAATATTATTGAATTGTATATGTTTAGACGCGCCTGCACAATTCGTTTTCTGTAAACGAACAGCGATATTGCAGGAATAATGGCGGTAAGCGAGGTCAAAATAGCCATCGCAACAAAATCGGTCATTGCATAAACATGTTCTACTCCCTGTAAATCAGTATATTTTGCAATACTGGAAGATAACAGAACGGACTGTAAAACAACAACCGCAAATAAATAAACTGTCTGTATTCTTTGTATCATACCTTATAAATTTATATATGTTTCAGGACGCAAAGTTAGCATAAAATCTTTGGATTACAATATTAAAACGCGGTTCACGACAAAATCACGATTCAGTCATGAATACATGCAATCTTTGTTGAACAGATGATATTCAGTTCTTTCCACAGCCGTGCTACCGGCAGTCCCATGATATTGTAAAAAGAGCCTTCGATTTTTTCGATTCCGATGTATCCTATCCATTCCTGTATGCCGTAAGCGCCGGCTTTGTCTGCGGGGTTGTATTTTTCTACATAATATTCAATGTCTCTGTACGTTAAACTGTAAAAGAATACAGACGATTTTACGCCGAATGATTTTTTCACTGTCGTTGTTCGCAGACATACGCCCGTTATAACTTCGTGTTTGTTGCCCGACAGTTTTCTTAACATTTCTCTGGCTTGCTGTCCGTTACACGGTTTTCCCAAAAGTTCGCCGTTGCATTTTACCAGCGTGTCGGCAGTAACAAGTACTTCGTTATCGTTTAAAATCAGAGGGCAGGCATCTGATTTTTTTTCAGCCAGATATACTGCAACTTCATCTGCCGGAAGCGTTGGCGGATACGATTCGTCAAAATCGTAACTGTCAGCTATTTCTACCGGAATATCAAGTCCTTTTATTAATTCCTTTCTTCTTGGAGACTGCGAAGCCAGTATAAGTTTAATGCCTTCCATTACAGCGGTTTTGTCGATTTTGCAAGATATTCGATTTCGTCTGTGGAGAGGTGCGGCGACAAAAGATTATACACTTTACGGTGATAATCGTTCAACCAGCATATTTCTTCACGGGACATCAGCGAAATATCAAGCGCTTTGATGTCTATCGGACATAAAGTCAGGGTTTCAAAAGAGTAAAAATTGCCGAAAGCCGTGCGGCAGTGTTCTTTGCATGTAATCAGGTTTTCAATTCTTAATCCATACTTTCCTTCAACATATATTGCCGGTTCGTTCGATATGACCATTCCGGGCTGCAAGGCTACGGGATTTTCCTCACAGCGGATACTTTGCGGTCCTTCGTGAACGCACAGAAAATGTCCAACGCCATGACCTGTGCCGTGCAGATAATTTTTCCCTTTTTCCCACAAAAATTTTCTTGCAAGAATATCGAGCTGCGAACCTCTTGTTTTTGAAGGAAATACAGCCATGCTCATGGCAATCATACCTTTGAGAACCAGAGTATAGTCTTCTTTTTCTTCGGCAGTCGGTTCTCCAAAGTGCATGGTTCTGGTCAGATCCGTTGTTCCCGTAAGATACTGAGCGCCAGAATCGAGCAGATAAAACGTATCTGTTTTTATTTCAGCGTCCGAACCTGCTATCGACGCATAATGCGGCAGGGCGGCGTTTGCTCCGTATGCCGATATTGTTCTGAAACTCAATCCTTTAAAATTTTTGCCCGACTGTCGGTATTCTTCAAGTTTCCGTGCGGCGTCGGTTTCGGTTATTTTTATTTTTCCGATATTTTCGTTCAGCCATTTACAGAAACGCAGCATGGCAACGCCGTCGGTAATCATACATTCGCGAAATCCTGCAAGTTCGACTGTGTTTTTGACGGATTTTTTCAATGCAATACTTTCGTCGATACTGCTTTCGATAATTTTCACACCATTGTCATTCAATATTTTAAATATGCGACAGTTTGTTCTGTCAAAATCAATTTTTACTGTTTTATTCTTGCTTATATTTGAAAGACAGGCATAAAAATCGTTATAGGTATGAATTATTATTCCGTCGTTTGACAGAGTTTTGCAATCGGCTTCCGATATGCGGTTTGAAGACAGAAACAGATGCACAGATGCAGATTCAATTATAAGAAATGCAATTGCAAGCGGGTTACAGGTTATGTCCGCGCCGCGCATGTTCAGTATCCACGCAATATCGTCAAGGGTGGAAATTATACATATTTCTCCATTTGCCGCAGACGTATTTTTAAAGTCTGCAATTTTTTCTTTTCTGCTTTTACCGGTAATTTCGTCGGGAAGCAGAAAAATTTCAGAATTGGGCATTGACGGTCTGTCGGTATAGATTTTGTCGAAAATATCGCCCGTATCTTCGACAGTTAGAGGGGCTAAAACTGTTTTCAGCATGTTAAACCGGCTGATTGAAACCAGTTCGGCGTCAACGCCTACTCTTGCATTGCCGGCAAGTACGGTTTTCAGCCAGCTTTCGTCCGGCAATCCAGTTCCGATTTTTTGCATTTCAATGCCAGTATCTTGCAACTGGTTTGCAGCCTGTATAAAATATCGCGAATCGACCCACAGCGCGGCGCGATCAGCAGTTACAATTAGAGTTCCAGAAGTTCCGGTAAATCCCGACAGCCATTTTCGGTATTTCCAGCGGTTTGCCAGATATTCGCTGAAATGGGGATCGCTTCCATATATTATTATTGCGTCAAAATTTCGGAGTTTTAATTCTGCTCTTAGAGCTTTTAATCTGTCCTGAATGAGGTTTGCTCTGTTGCGGTTTTTGTCTGAATACATTGTTTTTATGAATTTTATCGTATAACGGCGGCGGTGATGAATGCAATTATCGCCATTACTGTAACTGTAAGTACGTATGAAGGATTGCGTTGCAGTCTGTTTCTTGCTCTGAAACTTTCAAAAAATCCGACAGTTACAGGAACAGCAAGTACAAGTATGACAAAAACAGGCATATATATAGCAAAATGTAAACTTGCAGGCAAAATACACAAAACTGTTAACGAGGAATATACTGCGGATTTAATCATTGTAGAAATATGAATCAGCGCCAAATCGAAGCCGCTGTAATCAAGTATCATAACTTCGTGTATCATTGTAAGTTCAAGATGCGTGCGCGGGTCGTCAACCGGAAGTCTGCCGGTTTCGACAAGCAGCATCAGAAAAAATGCAAAGGAGGCGAGCAGCCCCGGAATTATCGAATTGAACGAACCTGAATGTAACATTGTGAAAATTTCCGACATGGAATCGTTGCCGGTCAATAATACAAAAGTACCGGTCAGTACAAAAAAAGCCGGTTCGATTAACATTCCGTACAGGGCTTCGCGCGAAGCTCCCATTCCTTCAAACGAGGAGGCGGTATCCAAAGCGCCAAGTATCATTGCGAATCGGCTCAGCGCCAGCAGACAGGCGAACAGTACGAAATCGCCCGAAAATGAAATTGCGGCGCCAAACTTTCCGAAAGGAAGCATCAGCATTGCCATAACTGTTGCTGTAAAAGCGATTACAGGCGCTGCCTGAAAAATGAAACTCGTCGAAACGCTTATTACTTCGCCTTTGCGCAGTAAAAGCCTGAGATTGAATATCGGCTGCAACAGTTTATGACCTTTTCGTCCGCTCAAAAGACTGCGCGTTCTGCCCAAAATCCCGTAAAATATTCCTGCAACCGCAACTATAAACAACACTGACAGCATATTCTCCGTTTTAGTTATAAATTATGAGTTACACAAAGAAAGCAATAATAACTCATGGATTTTAATTTTTAACTGTTTTAAATCCTGTATATGCTGCAACTGCTTGTGGCAACGTTATTTCGTCGCCGTTGAAATTGTTTTCGAGCAGCGCGGCTACAATTCTTGGAAGCGCAAGCGAACTGCCGTTTAGCGTATGGGCGAGTTCGGTTTTTTTATGCTGCTGCGATTTATATCTCAGTTTCAGCCGGTTTGCCTGAAATGTCTCGAAATTTGATACTGAACTTACTTCGAGCCAGCGTTCCTGAGCCGCAGAATAAACTTCAAAATCGTAAGTCAAAGCCGAATGGAAACTCATATCGCCGCCGCAGAGACGCATAATTCGGTATGGAAGTTCCAGTTTATTTATAAGACATTCGACATGCGCCACCATTTCGTCCAGCGCTTTGTATGAACTGTCGGGAGTTGTAATCTGCACAATTTCAACTTTGTCGAACTGATGCAAACGGTTAAGTCCGCGCACGTCTTTGCCGTAAGAACCGGCTTCGCGCCGAAAACACGGAGTATAAGCCGTCATTTTTATGGGAAGTTCGTTTTCGGGAACAATTACGTTTCTGTATAAATTTGTTACAGGAACTTCGGACGTCGGTATAAGATAAAATCCGTCAACAGCGACATGATACATCTGTCCTTCTTTATCAGGCAACTGTCCCGTACCAAAGCCCGAATCTTCGTTTACAAGCAGCGGCGGCTGTACTTCATTATAGCCATTTTCGATATTGTAGTCCAGAAACATCGAAATCAGAGCGCGTTGCAGTTTTGCGCCTTTTCCCCTGTAAACAGGAAATCCTGCGCCTGTAAGTTTGTTTCCGGCTTCAAAATCAACCAGACCGTATTTTGAACAGAGTTCCCAGTGAGGAACTTTATTTTTCAGTTCTGGAATTTTACCTCCTTCTCTCACCGTTATATTGTGTTCAGGCGATTTTCCTTCGGGAACAGATTCGTGCGGAAGGTTTGGCAACTGTATTAATTTTGAGTGCAATATTTTTTCCAGTTCTGATACTTCCTTTTCCACACTCGCAGATTGAGCCTTGAAACTCACAGTTTCATTTGCTGCATTTTGTTTCTCGGTTTCAGCTTCTTCATGTTTTCCTTCCTTTTTCAAGATACCGATACGTATTCCGGCTTCTTTTGCCACGCGATTCTGTTCTGCCAAAAGATTTTCAAGTTCAACCTGTTTCTTTTTTCTGTCGTTTTCGACAGCCAGAATTTCATTAACCAGTTCTTTAACATCTTTGCCTTTTATCGCCAAACGTGCGACAACATACTCCGGATTATTTTCTATTACCTTAACAGTAAGCATAATAAAATTTATTTTAAAACGCCAAAGATAATTGAAATATTTATAACACAGAAATATTTTTTACAACGCCCCTGCGATGCGTTATATTGTACCAATAAATGAGCCAATAAAAAATGGGATTTCTTTATAATCTGTTGATTGTTAAGTATTACAGATAAAGTCCTGTATTTAAGCCAGTTTATACAAAAATAAATTTACATAAACTCTAATAGATATTCTATCTATCTGTATAAAATTTATGGTTGATGGATTATGTGGAAAGTATGCTAAAAACTGCACAACGCCATTTCAGGGTTTGACAAAGACAAGGCAGCGTGGTGGTATTAAGAATATCAACCGCCCGAAATGTTATAAACAAGGGGTTGCAACCCATTGTTGAAAAAACAAATTTTTATAACCACAAGCGAGCGTTTCGTTGCATGCGGACAACGAAAATAAAGCCTGCATTATCTTTCAGGGGTATGTATGAGCCATATAATTATACAAGAAAAATAGTTGGTTTTGACACTTTTGAAGGATTTCCCCACATTGATGAAAAAGACGGAAAATCGGAAATTATTCAGAAAGGGGCTTATTCAACAACCGCCGGATATGAAAATTATTTAAGCGAGATATTGAATTATCATGAAAAACAATCGCCCATTTCACATTTGAAAAAGTATGAACTGATAAAAGGGGACGCGACAAAAACGGTAAAAACATATTTGGAAGACAATCCCGAAACAATAATAGCGTTTGCGTATTTTGATTTTGATCTGTATGAACCCACAAAAGTATGCTTGGAAGCAATAATCCCCCATTTAACAAAAGGCGCGGTTATTGGTTTTGACGAGCTTAATTGTCATAATTTTCCCGGTGAAACAAAAGCTTTTGATGAAGTATTGGGGATAAATAAATACAAAATATACCGTGATAGAAACAATCCTGTACCATCGTATATAATTTATGAATAATGCGAATCAGGGTTTGCAAACGTTTTTTTAGCTCGAATGGGCTAAATTTTCATAACCGCATACAAGCGAAGCGCGGTATGCGGTATCACAATCGTTCTCTTCTTTGCATGAAAGGCAAAACTTTAATGCTTTTGCGATAGAGTTCTGCCTTTCAGTCAGTCAGTTGTTGTCATTTTTAGCCGCAGGCAACGCTATCGCTCGCCTGCGGTTATGAAAATTTTGTCCTGAAAGGACATTTTAACTCCTGATTCGCATCAATTATCAATTATCAATTGTTTTTTTACGCCCATAAACAGTGGCAGGAACAGCGCCAGCGCCAGAAACGACACAATCAGTCCTCCCACAGTGCCTGCTGCCAGCGGAAACCAGAACGCCTCTCTGTATTCGCCTGTCATAAATGGAATAAAGCCGAGTATTGATGAAAAAACCGTCAGAAAAATCGGTAATATTTTGGCGTTCCATGCTTTGATATATGCTTTCAGGGACGAGATGCGCGGACGGATTTTGCGGATATTGTTATACTCGTTCAGCACATAAATGTTTGCGTTCACAGAGATGCCTGTCAAAAGTATAAATGCTGCAAATCCGCCCTGGTCGAAATTGAATTTGAAAAGGTAAAATGTTAAAAACAAGCCGATAAACGAAATCGGAATAATAAAAATTACTACAAAAGGCTGTTTGAGTGAATTAAACAAGATGCCTGTCATAAAATAAATTATCACTACAATCAGCAGCAGCAAGCCATACTGTCCTGACGCAGAATCGC
The DNA here is from genome assembly GCA_031257315.1 of Prevotellaceae bacterium. Taxonomy (GTDB): domain Bacteria; phylum Bacteroidota; class Bacteroidia; order Bacteroidales; family UBA932; genus JAIRLF01. Next base: position 1,633 of record JAIROW010000179.1, on the reverse strand, counting down.
CCCACCAGTGGTAAGAATCGTTTTCGGCTTTATAGCCCAGCGGCGCAAGGTTGTTGAATATTTCGATCTGTCGTTCCGTTACTTTTTGAGCCTGCAACGAAGCTCCGATATAATCGTATTGAACACACAGAAGATACTGCTGATTTTCTTTGGCAATGTTCTGGGACGCCTGCCATTTAGCGATTTCGGCAATGTCTGCAAGTTTATATTCTCTGTCGTCAGTTTTTGCCGGATAATTTTTCATGTTCCATATATCCAGTTTGTCCGACTGCATGGAATACAGTCGGATACCTTCGGCGCGGTCGAGATACAGCCAGTCGCCGACGCGAATATTTCGTGCAAACAGAGGCGACATTGAACGAAACAGATGTAGCGGCAATAAATTTTCCTGAGCAAGTTTTTTGCGTTCCATATCAAGTACAAATTCGGTATAATCGGTTTTGTACCACTCAAATTTAGAATCGACTGTAACATCTTTTATCCGACGATGCTGCATCAGCGAATCTCTCATGACTTCGGCTAACGAGCGGAGTTCGTCATAGTTGTATCCAAGCAGTTTGATACGGTTTGAACCAGCCTGTTCGTACACGCTGTTATTGAATCCGTCGCCAAAACCGTAAACGCCCCAGCTGCCGCCGCCAAGTTCGATTGCCTTGCCGACAACCCTGTTTTTAAGCGTATATGGAAATCCGCTTCGCTGATGTTCTTTGACAAACAGAACACGGATACTTGCCCGCTGCCCGCTTTCTATCTGAGTCTCAAACTGACGGATTTCTGAATACTGTTTTATATAATCTTCCATTTTGCGGACAATGGCGTCCATCTGCTCCTTTGTCGAACCGTTTGGAAGCGAAGCAGTTATATACAGCGATGTTTCGCTTCTTTCGTTGGAATACGAGCCGTTGTAAACTTTCTGGGCAAACAGACGCAAAGTGCCGCCAAGAGCCACGTCTGATACAGGTTTGATTGTTTCTCTGTAAAACGTACTGCCCAGAGTAGCGTTATACAGGTTTTCCCAAAATCCATATTCTTTATTCTGAACAATATAATACCCGCGTTTTTCGCCAATTTTGGCAGGAAGCATAAAAACAGGAAGACCGAATGAAAGAATGATTATCGCTATAATCCAGCCTTTTCGCCTCTGCATAAACATTATTATACATTCATAAATACGGTTTAGATAAACAAAAATCCTTTTTCCTCGCAATTTATATCCGGTACGTTTAAGAAATTGCGGTTTAGGCAGTTTTGCAAACAGTTTTCGCTTGCGTTTTTGTTTTCTGATTTTTTTGACAATACGGAGTTTTTCGACCAGAGCTGGTACTAAAAACAGAGCTATAAACAGCGAAACTGCCAGATTTATAATGATTATCCATGCAAAATCCTGCAAATTTTCGCGAATTTTTTCTTCCATTAATAAAATCACAGACAGAGAACCGATAGAAGTCAGAGTTGCAGCAAGTATTGCCATGAATACCCTGCGATTAGCCCGCCGGATAATCTGGTCTGACATAATAATTGCGTTGTCAATTATCAGGTTTAGCGAGATGGTCAGCCCAGCCAGAGAATACAGCTGCATCTCCAGCCCGAACAGATAGTAAAAAATGGCGGCAATGGCAATATTGGCTGTCAA